>NZ_PQTC01000049.1:0-9277 GCF_003850715.1 Enterobacter sp. 301B | reverse complement strand
CGCGATCAACAACCTGTTTGACTGCTTCAGTTTTAAACTCTTCGGGATAACGCTTACCGCTCATGGGCACCTCTCTTTAAGCCATCTTAAATGACTCTGAGGTGTCTGTTAAACCCGTGGCGATTCACTTTAATGTCGGAGAGCTTAATGCTCTTAAAGCTAAACTCAGGGAGTTACATAGAAGTTTAGTTGATGGCACGAAGGCTCGTGAGGTGATTTTTGATAGCACAGAAAATCAGTTAAATCTTGTGTTTTCACCATCATCAACAGGGCGTGGGGTGCTTTTAACATTAACGCTAAGGCCGGAAAATCCTGCTGAAAGCGTCGTAGTCAGTGATAGTCTTGGAATGGATGAAAGTTATTTTCCTGCAATACTTTCCGGGCTGGACGAAATCATTAATTGGACGAGTTGATTCACAATTTTAGATGTGCATGCATCAGTGGATGAGTTTGCATTCATTTTTTATTCCAGTTTTTGCCAGCCAGTGACAGCGCTGGTGCGGCTCAAAGGCGCAGGCCATGCGCGCCGCACAGGCAAGGAGCTGTATCATCAGTGCACAAACATCATTTGCAGTTGCACGTTCATCACCACTGAGACGGTCGAGAGCTTTATCGTTTCGCCGGGTGAAGTAGTACCAGCGCCGCCGCACCCGACGCAATCAGGCCAGCAACAAATCCACTGGATGTGACCAAAAGAAAGCCCTGCACATGGCAGGGCTTTTTCGATGCGTGGACGACGTGTGGACATCGTCAGAAACAAATCCTTTTGTTTCAGGCTTTTGCGTCTAAAATTAAAACAGCAATGCTGGCTTTTTTCATTTTGGGGAACTGTCATGGCTGAACCGCAGCTGCTGTTGAACTATACCGGGCATCTGCCCGAATGCCCGACGTGGAGTGCTGAAGAGAAGGCGCTCTACTGGGCGGATATTCTGGAAGGGGAGATTCATCGGTACCATCTGCCCACCGCGGAACACTCGGTGCTCTCATTCCATGAAGAAGTTGGGTGTTTTGCCCTGCGTGAACGCGGCGGATTTATCGTCGCAATGCGAAACGCCATCTGGCTGACCGATAAACACGGCCTGCTCCAGCGTAAGGTTTGCGATAACCCGTCCAACCCGCAGCTTGCACGCTTTAACGACGGAGGCACCGACCATCAGGGACGGTTTTATGCGGGCACGTTCTGGGGGCCGGGAGATTATAACGGCGCCATGTTGATGCGTATCGACAACGACCTGACACCGAAAGTGATCCAGTGCGATATTCAGGGGCATAACGGTTTAGCGTTTAGTCCTGACAAACGGTGGATGTTTACTTCTGATACGCCGAACGGTGTGATTTACCGTACGCCGCTTGATGAGCAGGGGGAACCCGGTAAGCGCGCAGAGTTTCGCCGTTTTAGCGAGGGAGACGGTATACCCGACGGAGCGGCAATGGATGAGGAAGGCTGCTACTGGAGCGCACTGTTTGACGGCTGGCGTATCGCACGGTTTTCACCGCAAGGCGTACAGCTGGAAGAATACCGGCTGCCGGTACGCTGCCCGACAATGGTCTGCTTTGGCGGCGACGAGATGAAAACGCTGTTTATCACCACCACGCGGGAAAATATGGAGGCGGAGGAGCTGGCGAAATACCCGCTTTCCGGTGCCATCTTCACCCTGCCTGTAAATGTGGCAGGGATGAAGAAAAGCCGCTTTATCGAACATTAAGCCGGATCGACCGGGACCACGTTTTCGCTCGGATAGCAGCCCAGTACTTTCATGGAGCGTGTGATCTCGCCCAGTTCGCGCAGGGCTTTCTGCATGGATGCAGACTCCAGGTTGGCCTGAACGTCGAGATAGAACATCTCTTCCCACGGGTTGCCATGTATTGGGCGGGATTCCAGCTTCGTCATGATCAGGTTGTGATTACGCAGCACCAGCAGCGCTTCAACCAGCGCACCCGCCTGCTGGCCGGTCGCCATCAGCAGGGTGGTTTTCGCCGGAACCTGGTCGGATACGTTGATGGCCTTGCGGGCAAGAACCACGAAACGGGTGATATTTTGCGTCTGGTTGGCCAGATTGCGTTCCAGCACCTGTAAGCCATACAGCGCGCCGCCCGCTTCGCTACCGAGTGCCGCGACGGCAGGAGAGTTTGCCTGCGCCACTTTTTCCATCGCCGCCGAGGTGCTTTCGGTGTACTCAATTTTCCAGTGCGGATAACGGTTTAGGAACTGGCTGCACTGCTGGAACGGCTGCGGGTGGCTGTACACCGTTTCGATCTGACTCAGATCGGTTGAGCCAGAGACCAGCACGCAGTGATCGATAGGAATAGTCAGCTCACCGACCAGCGACAGGCTGGTGTGCTGGAGCAGATCGTAAACATCGTTGATGGCGCCGGAACTGGTGTTCTCAATAGGCACCACGGCGTAATCTGCCTGGCCGGTTTCGACCTGGTTGAAGATGTCTGCAAATTTTGCACAACCGCTCTCAATGAACTCTTCGAAATGACGGGCTGCGTACTGGCGAGCCGCCAGGTGAGAATAAGAACCTTTCGGGCCGAGGAAAGCGATCCGAGCAGAGTGCGGGTTGGTTTTGTTCAGATGCTGCTGGAGCAGGGCCTGTTGCGTCAGAACGGAATCTTCAATGATGAGCTGGAACAGGCGGGTGATGTAGTGGGCATCAAGATGATGCGCTTTGCCGAGCTGTATCAACCGTTCCAGTAAATCACGCTCGCGATCGATATCGCGCACCGGCCGATGAGAATCCAGCTTGGCTTTGCCCACTTCAATGGCGAGCGCGCGGCGTTCTGCCAGCAGGGCCAGTAACTTTTCGTCGAGTGCACTGATTTTTACGCGTAAATCCAGGAGCGGGTTTTCCGGTGTCATAGTGTTGTCTGTCTCATTTTATCGTTATCAATAAAAAAGGCCTCCCGGTGTGGGAGGCCTTGTTGTTCGTCTTCGCATTCTTTATCACACGACGAAACGCCTCCCGGTCAGGGGAAGGTAAAAAAGAATGCGAAGAAAAACGGCGTCTGTTTCATTAGGTCATCCTGAAATTGATAGGGTTAAAGTACCTGTACTGTTTTGATCCTGTCAATAAAAAACGCGCCCGAAGGCGCGTTGTCGGTACACTCAATTTAAAGGATTACTCTTCTTCAACTTCTTCCGCGAAGCTGGCGTCTTTCACCGATGTTGTGGCGCGACGGGCTTCACCTTTGTGTTGCACTTTATTGAGCTGCCGTTCCAGCTTGTTGATCAAATCGTTAATTGCGGTGTACATATCCTCGTGTTTAGCGCTGGCGACCAGATGGCCGTTTGGAGTATTGATAGTTGCATCAGCGACGAAACCCTGCGGCTCCTTGGACAGGATGATATGTGGATTAATCAAATGTGTTTGCCATTTATCCAGTTTGGCGAGACGGTCTGCGACGTGCTGGCGGATTGCCGGAGTAATTTCCATTTGTTTACTGGTAATGTTCATTGTCATAAATTTTACCTCTTGTCTTTCCGTCTTGGTGATTCCAGCATACCCGACCTAATGTCAAAATGTGTGATTTAGATCACGTTATTTTGTCGGTTTTTGTCAGGGAATCTTTTTTGTGAGGCAGGGCAGGAAGAGGTGAGATTTACCTTGTCGAAGCCAGCAATTGCGGTCATAGTTGACTGGATGTGTTGAAGCTAAACCGCTTCAGCGTAAGTCTGAAAGAATAAAAAAACGGCAGCCTGCGGGCTGCCGTTATGCGTTGTAGCGGTATCAGGTGTTGCTGCTGTTCGCGGCGATGATTTTCGCCACTTTGTCAGCCTGAGCCGTCATCTGCATCTGGCGATACGCATTCTCCATCAGCTTCAGGCCATCACGCGTGGCCTGGGTATCTGGATAATCACGCAGCATGCCTTCTACACGGTTAACCACGGCAACCCATGCGCCACGGCGAGTGTAGTATTCCGCGACGGAGTACTCGTATTTCGCCAGACGATCTTTCAGGAACACCAGACGCTTAGTGGCATCGGTAATGTACTGGCTGTTCGGGTAGCTACGCACCAGTTTGGAGAAGTCATTGAAAGCATCACGCGCATGTTGCGGGTCACGGTCAGAACGATCCACCCCGAAGAAGCCCTGCAATGCACTGTCATCCAGCGCCATGTTAGTCAGGCCGCGCATGTACATCACGTAATCGATGTTAGGATGGGTAGGGTTCAGACGCATGAAACGATCGATCGTTGCCTGAGCCAGCGGCAGATCGGCATTTTTATAGTAGGCGTAGATCAGATCTAACTGTACCTGCTGTGAATACGGACCAAACGGATAGCGATTATCCAACGCTTCCAGTTGCGTTATCGCCTGTTTCCAGTTACCGTCCTGCAACTTTTGTTGTGCAGTCGCATAGATTTCATTCGGCGGATTGTCAGGGACCTGTTCATTCGAACCGGAGCAGCCCACCAAAGCCAGGCTCAACGTGGCCGCTGCCACCAGATATTTCATGCGCGTCATGACGTTTTGACTTTCCTCAAATGTTTGTCCGGGAGAAACTCAGTTCCTGCTCCCGATTAAGACCAGCTACAATAGCACACTATATTAAACGGCAAAGCCGTAAAACCCAACGTTAAACGAAGAAGCAGTTTATGGCACAACGAGTAGAACTCACCGCAACAGTCTCCGAAAATCAGCTCGGTCAACGCTTAGATCAGGCTTTGGCCGAATTGTTCCCTGATTATTCGCGTTCACGTATAAAAGAATGGATCCTTGACCAGCGCGTGCTGGTAAACGGCAAGATCTGGGACAAACCAAAAGAGAAAGTGTTTGGTGGGGAAGCTGTCGCCATCAATGCTGAAATCGAAGAGGAAGTCCGCTTCGAGCCGCAGGATATCCCGCTGGATATCGTCTACGAAGATGACGATATTCTGGTCATCAACAAACCGCGTGACTTTGTTGTCCATCCGGGCGCGGGTAATCCTGACGGTACGGTACTTAACGCACTCCTTCATTATTACCCGCCGATAGCTGACGTACCGCGTGCCGGTATCGTTCACCGTCTGGATAAAGACACCACGGGTCTGATGGTGGTGGCGAAGACGATCCCCGCCCAGACTCGACTGGTGGAATCTTTGCAGCTGCGCGAAATCACCCGTGAGTATGAAGCGGTGGCCATTGGTCATATGACCTCTGGCGGCACGGTGGAAGAGCCGATTAGTCGTCATCCAACCAAGCGTACGCATATGTCCGTGCACCCGATGGGTAAACCGGCGGTAACCCATTACCGCATCATGGAACATTTCCGTATTCATACGCGCCTGCGTCTGCGTCTGGAAACCGGGCGTACTCACCAGATCCGCGTGCACATGGCGCATATTACCCATCCGCTGGTGGGTGACCCTGTTTACGGCGGTCGTCCGCGTCCACCAAAGGGCGCATCGGATGAATTCATCTCCGTGCTGCGTAAATTCGATCGCCAGGCGCTGCATGCGACGATGCTACGTCTTTACCACCCAATCACCGGAATTCAGATGGAATGGCATGCGCCTATCCCACAGGATATGGTGGAACTTATCGACGCGATGCGCGCAGATTTCGAAGAACATAAGGATCACGTGGACTGGTTATGACCAAACTGATTGTCCCGGAGTGGCCGCTGCCTGAAGGCGTGGCCGCCTTTAGCTCGACCCGTATCGGTGGCGTGAGCCAGGGTGCGTGGGCGTCTTTGAACCTCGGTGCGCACTGTGGCGATAACCTGGAGCACGTCGAAGAGAACCGTAAACGTCTGTATGCTGCGGGAAACCTTCCTTCAAAACCGGTCTGGCTTGAGCAGGTGCACGGTAAAGCGGTGCTGAAGCTTACGGGTGAGCCCTATGCGTCTAAACGCGCCGATGCTTCGTACAGCAATACGCCGGGAACGGTTTGCGCGGTGATGACCGCTGATTGCCTGCCGGTGTTGTTTTGTAACCGTGCCGGTACGGAGATTGCAGCAGCGCATGCGGGCTGGCGTGGCCTGTGTGAAGGCGTGCTGGAAGAGACCGTTGCCTGCTTCCAGGACGATTCTGCAAATCTCATCGCCTGGCTTGGCCCGGCGATTGGCCCGCAGGCATTTGAAGTGGGGCCTGAGGTTCGGCAAGCTTTTATGGAAAAAGATCCTCAGGCGGTTAATGCGTTTGTGGCGTCCGGCGATAAATATCTGGCCGATATTTATCAGCTTGCCCGCCAGCGCCTTAATAATGTCGGCGTGACCCAGATCTTCGGCGGCGATCGCTGTACATTCACCGAAAAGGGTGATTTTTTCTCCTGGCGCCGTAACAAGACGACAGGCCGTATGGCAAGTTTCATTTGGCTGATATAACCTAAAGAATCAAGACGATCCGGTACGCGCCGTTTTCTTTTCACATAATTCAGGTTATTAACCTTGAATAATTGAGGGATGACCTCATTTAATCTCCAGTAGCAAATTTGACCTGTTATGGGAGGAGTTATGCGTCTGGATCGTCTTACTAATAAATTCCAGCTTGCTCTCGCCGATGCCCAGTCCCTCGCACTGGGGCACGACAACCAATTTATCGAACCTCTTCATTTAATGAGCGCCTTGCTGAATCAGGAAGGGGGATCGATACGTCCTTTGTTAACGTCCGCTGGCATTAATGCCGGCCAGTTACGCACCGCCATCGATCAGGCGCTGAGTCGTTTACCGCAGGTAGAAGGTACCGGTGGCGACGTACAGCCGTCACAGGATCTGGTGCGTGTACTGAACCTTTGCGACAAGCTGGCGCAAAAACGTGGGGACAACTTTATTTCGTCAGAGCTGTTTGTTCTGGCGGCGCTTGAATCACGCGGTACCTTAACCGACCTGCTGAAATCCGCCGGTGCAACCACCGCTAATGTGACCCAGGCGATTGAGAAAATGCGCGGAGGTGAAAGCGTGAACGACCAGGGAGCCGAAGACCAACGTCAGGCTTTGAAAAAATTTACGGTCGATCTGACCGAACGTGCCGAGCAGGGCAAACTTGACCCGGTAATCGGTCGCGACGAAGAAATTCGCCGGACTATTCAGGTACTGCAACGCCGTACCAAAAACAACCCGGTGCTGATTGGTGAGCCTGGCGTCGGTAAAACCGCCATCGTTGAAGGGCTGGCGCAGCGTATCGTTAATGGCGAAGTGCCCGAAGGGCTGAAAGGCCGTCGCGTACTGGCGCTGGATATGGGCGCGCTGGTGGCCGGGGCGAAATACCGCGGTGAATTTGAAGAGCGTCTGAAAGGCGTGCTGAACGATCTGGCGAAACAGGAAGGCAACGTCATCCTGTTTATTGACGAACTGCACACTATGGTGGGGGCAGGTAAAGCTGACGGCGCAATGGATGCAGGGAACATGCTGAAACCTGCGCTGGCACGTGGTGAACTTCACTGCGTCGGTGCCACTACGCTGGACGAGTATCGTCAGTACATTGAAAAAGATGCCGCGCTGGAGCGACGCTTCCAGAAGGTGTTTGTCGCAGAACCAAGCGTTGAAGATACCATCGCGATTTTGCGTGGTCTGAAAGAGCGTTATGAGCTGCACCATCATGTGCAGATCACTGACCCGGCCATCGTTGCGGCGGCGACGCTTTCGCATCGTTACATTGCCGACCGGCAGTTGCCGGATAAAGCCATCGACCTTATCGATGAAGCGGCGTCCAGCATCCGTATGCAGATTGACTCGAAACCGGAAGAGCTGGACCGACTCGATCGCCGCATTATTCAGCTCAAGCTGGAACAGCAGGCATTGAACAAAGAGTCTGATGAAGCGAGTAAGAAACGCCTCGATATGCTCAACGAAGAGCTGGATGAGAAAGAGCGTCAGTATTCTGAGCTGGAAGAAGAGTGGAAAGCTGAGAAAGCCTCCCTCTCTGGCACCCAGACAATCAAGGCGGAGCTGGAGCAGGCGAAAATTGCCATTGAGCAGGCGCGTCGCGTAGGGGACCTGGCGCGGATGTCCGAGCTACAGTACGGCAAGATCCCTGAGCTGGAAAAACAGCTTGAGATCGCCACGCAGTCGGAAGGCAAAACTATGCGTCTGTTGCGTAATAAAGTGACGGACGCCGAGATTGCCGAAGTGCTGGCGCGCTGGACGGGGATTCCTGTAGCTCGCATGATGGAAAGTGAACGCGAAAAACTGCTGCGTATGGAGCAGGATCTGCATCAGCGCGTCATTGGCCAGAACGAAGCGGTCGAAGCGGTATCTAACGCCATTCGTCGTAGCCGTGCGGGGCTGTCCGATCCGAATCGTCCCATCGGCTCGTTCCTGTTCCTGGGGCCAACCGGTGTCGGTAAAACCGAGCTGTGTAAAGCGCTGGCTAACTTTATGTTCGACAGCGATGACGCGATGGTGCGTATCGATATGTCCGAGTTTATGGAGAAACACTCTGTCTCGCGTCTGGTCGGTGCGCCTCCGGGATATGTCGGTTATGAAGAGGGCGGTTACCTGACGGAAGCGGTTCGTCGTCGTCCTTATTCCGTCATCCTGCTGGATGAAGTGGAAAAGGCTCATCCTGACGTGTTTAACATTCTGTTGCAGGTGCTGGATGATGGACGCCTGACGGACGGGCAGGGAAGAACGGTCGATTTCCGTAACACGGTGGTGATCATGACCTCGAACCTGGGTTCCGATTTGATTCAGGAACGCTTCGGTGAGCTGGATTACAGCCATATGAAAGATCTGGTGCTGGGTGTGGTCAGCCAAAACTTCCGTCCGGAGTTCATCAACCGTATTGATGAAGTGGTCGTGTTCCATCCGCTGGGTGAGAAACACATTGCGTCGATTGCGCAGATCCAGTTGCAGCGTCTGTACAAGCGTCTGGAAGAGCGTGGGTATGAAATCCACATCTCGGATGATGCGCTGAAACTGCTGAGCGAGAATGGTTACGATCCTGTTTATGGCGCGCGTCCGTTAAAACGTGCAATCCAGCAGCAGATCGAAAACCCGCTGGCGCAGCAAATCCTCTCCGGGGAGCTGGTTCCGGGCAAAGTTATCCGTCTGGAAGCCAACGAAGACCGAATTGTGGCAGTGCAGTAAGTCACAAAACGCAAAAACGGGCCGCTTGCGGCTCGTTTTTGTTTAAAAACCAGGCAAGAATTAAGGTCTGAGATGTGTTTTGCCTGGAAAGTGAGCAGTCAGTAAATAATTTTCACTTTGCACTTGCAGCCTCAGAATAACTCCCTATAATGCGCCTCCACTGACACGGAACAACGGCACGCAAGCCGCCGGGTCAGCAGAGAAAAGCAAAATAAACGCTTGACTCTGAAGCGGGGAAGCGTAATATGCACACCCCGCGCCGCAG
>NZ_PQTC01000048.1:0-10364 GCF_003850715.1 Enterobacter sp. 301B | reverse complement strand
TCAATACGCACTCGCGGGTGATGCTGCGGAAAACCTGAACGCTCAAAAGCCTCGGTGGTCATGAAGAAAGCCAGATAGCGGATCGCCGTATCTCGCGTGAAGCATTTTTTGATACGACCGTGACGTATTGCTACGAACAGTGGGCCAACTGGCGTATCGTGTTTCTGTAATGCCAGGTCAATCATGCTTACGGTGCGTTTATCTTTCATTTCCGGTCCTTAACTTTGCTGTATCGTTCGTGACTCATTACTTCCCAGTTCTTGCCGCCATCGCGGGAGAGTAGCCGCCAGCGGTGATTAACCTTGAGGCTCAAATTCCCGGAGCCGTGCATACGGCAGGGGTGAATGCGCCTTGTCCTGAACTGGCTTAAAACGTGTGCCGCCTTGAGGTGAACCCACTCAGGAATTCGTATCGCTGTCAGCGCCATCAGATCCGAGCCTCCACTTTTTGTTTTTTGACGAACTCAACCAGCTCAGAAATGAGCTCGTCGATTAATGCCTTCCCGCTATCCGTAAGGAATTCACCACTGCCATTAACATCGACAGCGCTGCTGTAAATTCCCTTAATAGCTTTTACACCGTCGACATTCCCGTACTCACTGATCGCAAGCCTTTCGAATTTTCGTAATAATCCATCCAGAAGAATCTCTGTTAACTCGACCGTGTTAATACCGCCTTTATTGAGCTTAATAACAAGGCAGTTACTGCCAGTTTTACGCTGGTGGCGTAATAACGCTGCTTTTAAAATTCGGCGTCGATAGGTGTTGATTAAATTATCCATTGCGGCGCGCCTCCTCCTCTAAGCTCATAACAATCTTCTCTTCTTTTTCGGTCCAATCATGAATTTCGCCAGCAATGTCATAAACAAGAGAGCAAATAGTTTTAAGTTGGAAATGGTCCAGTTTGTCGTGATATTCAAATAATGTTTGCGATAAACCAGCCAGTTTCTCGGCTTTGAAATTCACAACCTGAATGTCTTGCATTTTTAATAAGCTCATAATTACCGTCCATATGCTTTTTTGAGATAAAGACGAGCGATTACCTCGTAACCGCAAGCCGCATAAAGGCATGCTGTTCTATATGCCGATTTATTAATGATGAAAGTCATACGAAGCGCCTCACAGCCAAAGAAGCGACCACCCGACCGTGAATTTTGATTTCTTTCTGTTCATCAGCATTAAGGGTGAAAGTTTCGTAATGATGGTTATCAGAGATGATTTTTAATGAGCCATCAGCTAATGGCTCAATTCTCTCAATGAAAAGGCATGGGCGACCAAAAGCATCCATTGTGTAAACATAAATTCCAGAGGTAAGCGCACTTCCACCGCAATCAACGAAAGCCACAACCTCACATGGTTCGATGGTCGGCTGCATTGAATCACCTTCCATCAGGCAGCTTTGAACGCGGTTGCCAAAGTCATTAATGTTGTCAGATCCGAACAGCATCTGAGGTGTTTTAACTGGCTGATTAATTGCGACGGAATTTTGCATTTTCATTTCCTAAGGGTGAGTTTGTCCCCACCAAGAAAGGTGTTAATTAAATAATGTTAATTAATTTTAAATTTTGTCGGCTTGCTTGCAGATGGTTTCTTGCAAGTCTTCTAATTTTTCATAAACGATAGTTAGTGTACCGATAGCCGACAATTCCGGAGGCATGCAATCCATAGCGTTAGATAAAGCCATTCTGCAATTGCCAATATCAGCAGACCATGAGTTAAGTTGATTGGACGTTATAATACTTGTTGGTTCTGTAAATTCACCGCACTGCTCGTTTCCTGAAATGAGCCACAGAACATCAGAATGAAGAATGTTAGCCAATTGGATTAACTGGTCAGCAAACGGAACAGTTTTTTCCGTTTCCCAGTTGTTAATGGTTTCGGTTGTTAAACCAAGATGATCAGCCAAAAAATCCTGAGAGAGTCGAAGCGAAGATCTTTGATTTAATATTCTTTTGCCGATGGTTTTGGCTACGGTGATTTGAGTATTCATTTCATTGGCTCCGTTGTTTGCCGATGAATGAACTTTATCTCAAAGATAAATTTTGGTAAATATCTTTTTGATAAATTATGATAAATTAATGGTTATAATATTGATATATATAGTAAATTATTTTGTGCAGGGCATAAAAAAACCAGCCGAAGCTGGTTTTTTATATGTATGAGTCTCACCCCAAACGGTTGTATGACATTTGCCATCTACCGACAACTAAGCCCTGAATGTGAAACTCGCTTTGATCAGTTTCAGATACAAACCATTTTTCGTAAGTTGAATTATCGCTGATGACTACCAGCTTGTCCTTAAGCAGTTGTAAGCGTTTGATATGAAAGTTGTCACCATAAACGAACGCATAAATCCCATCACCTATCAACCGGTTTACCGTAACGTCTATAACGACAAGATCCCCAGGGAAAATAGTCCCGAGCATGCTATCGCCGACAACCGTGCAGATTTTCAGGGAGGTAGGGCTACGCCCACCAAACATCCTTTTAGCCTCCTCTGGATCAAGTTCAATCGATTTAACTATTTCAGGATAGTCCATGTTCATCCTGCCACTTCCGCAACTGAACTCAGTGTCCAGCACCTCAATTCGGTATTGTTGCTGATTTTTTGTCAGTGGATTTATGAAAAAGTTAGGCTTGGTACCAGATGCATCAACATCTGCTCTCTTTGAATCCATCCAGCCATGGGGCAGGCCCATACTTGACTCAATTCTCCTAGCTATTATGTCACCAATGTTACGAGAGGCGTTAGAGCCAGATAACTGACTCAGTTGAGAAGGGGGTATACCAATTTTTTCAGCAATTTGTGCCTTGGTATAACCTTCCACGATGTACTCACCAATCAACCTGTTTAGGTTCTGACGTCGAATGTTTTTTATGTCCATGACCAAATACTCCCACTTTTTAGCAATATGATAAATACCCAATTTGATAAATTTATCTTGCCTCATAGTTATCGTAAAGATAAACTTTACCAAAATGATAAATTGAGGTGTGGGTATGGAAAACGAACTTCTTTCCTGGCGTCGTGCTTCCACTAAAGAAGAATGGCACGCTTTGGCAGTTAAGAGCGGTACATCAATAGGATATTTGAATCTTATTGCCTACGGATACAGAAATGCGTCACCAAAACTTGCAACTTCTATTGAAGCAGCAAGTAGAACTTTTGTGGGTAAAAAACCCATCAAGCGAGAAATGCTTGTTTTCCCACATCCGGGCAATGAGGTGTGACATGTCACATCCAATCACTACCGAAAACCAAGTTAAGCCATTGGATATCGATTATCGCGATCCTCGCGGGGTGATTGTGCATGTCACCGGCTGGAATCGGGATAAGCAGCAGGTGTATTTCACCAGGCAGAATTATCCGCATGAATGCATGCAGCCTGTCTGGAAGTTCCAACAATATTTTACAAAGGTCTCGGAGGCGCAAAATGCGTGATTACGGAAAGGTGTCGTCTGAGTTTTGGTTAGACCAGAACGGCAACAAATGGAAAGTGCCCACGATCAAAGGTCGCCTGAAAATGCGCGTACCCTGCCATCGCGCACTACGCGAATTTGTTCTTTGGCGCGACGGTTTCAAATGCCGTCATTGTGGTAGTCAAGACCGCATTAAATTGGTCGCAGATCACATTGTATCGCGACGTAACGGTGGGGCTCACCACCCAGACAACATGCAGTGTTTGTGTGATTCCTGCAATGCGCGCAAGGCATCCCTGGTTGATGCCAAATTCCAGCCAAGGCCTGATGTAAGTGAGGTTATTTGTTCTGATGGAGGGGTGATTGATGGCACGCATTAGAACAATTAAACCTGAGTTCTGGACTGATGAGAAGATTGTCGAATGCTCATTTGAGGCGCGCCTGATGTTTATCGGAATGTTCAATTTTGCCGACGACAAAGGCAATCTGGTGCGCTCCCCGAAGCGTATCAAGATGCAGATTTTCCCTGCGGACATGATCGACTGCGAGCCGTTAATTAAAGAACTTAGCCTGGCTGGGTTAATCAGTGAGTATTCAGTGAATGGTGTTGAATATATTCACATTGATGGTTTTTCTAAACACCAGAAAATTAACCGACCATCCGCAACAACAATACCTACTCCAGAAGAAGTCGCTGATAGCTCACGGAAACCAGCACCTAATTACATGGATGGTTCAGTGAATGATGATGAAAAACAAACATATGATTCACATGCAAGCAATGGAGTTAACACTGAGGACTCACTGAGTGCTCACGGCGAACTCACTGACGGAAGGGAAAGGAAGGGAAGGGAAGAGGAAAGGAATAAAACTAATTTGTCCGATTCGAATCGGACTGATGGCGATAAACCTGACGAGTCGAAAGGGAAACCTTCACAGGAAAAACCTGATTCAGAATCAGATGATGCTGAAGGCCAAGATCCAGTCGATGTCGCTTTCGAAAATATTTTTTGGGGGGCAGGTCTGAGAAAGGATGCCAAGGTCAAGGCTAAGTCAGCGTTCAGGACCAAATATCGCGACTGGAAAAAAGCGAACCGAGGTACGCCTGAGAACTTCGCCGTTATGCTGGCTGAAGATATCAGCCTCCGGGTGAAAACACAGCAAATGGGGTTCGACAAACTCCTGCCAGCGTCATACCTGAACGGAGAGCGCTGGAACGATGAAAAACCAAATGGAGCTCCTCAGATATCCCCAAGCGCAAACGCCATCGGTGGGACAGGGGCTTCCTGGTTCGCAAAACCAAGTGACGGTTCGGCTGAGGTATTTATCAGCCAGGCAGCCATTGACCGCATGAAGCGCGGAGCTAACCGCCCATGAAAAGAATCCTCAAACGTCTACTGGTTGCTGGCTATAACCGCGGCTTTTTGCGTGAGGAATTCGTGACTATGTGCTTTATAAAATTCGATTTACGGAGTGTGTGATGACCCCTGCTGAGTTATCTGAAAAATTGTGGGACAACGCCGAAAGAGTTGCGAAATACCTGCTTCCACGAGGACACCTCGAGGGCAAGGAGTGGTGCGCTGGTAATACCAATGGTGATGCCGGTAAGAGCCTGAAAATCAATCTCGGGGGTAAGAAGACTTGGGCGGATTTTGCAAGCGGCGACAGCGGAGACCTGCTGGATCTTTGGGTGTTGGTGCGTAACTGCCAACTGCACGACGCTATGCGAGAAGCGAAAGAGTTCCTTGGGCTGAAGGACGACGATAACCACTTTGAGGCAAAGAAGAAGACCTTCTCTCGCCCAACCAAAAAAGGCGTTAAAAAGGCGAGTCATTGCTACGACTACCTGGCTTCCCGTGGTATCACCCGGGAGACAGCCGATCAATTCCGTGTTTCGGATGCAGTTGTCTGGTACCACGATGAAAACCGCGAAATTCCGGCAGTAGCGTTTCCGTATCTTCGCAATGGCGAGCTGTTGCAGGTAAAGCGAATCGGCACTGAACGACCAAATGGCAAAAAGTTGATCATGGCTGAGGCGGATTGCGAACCATGTCTGTTTGGCTGGCAGGCTATGGACGCGAAAGCCCGAGCTGTTGTGCTTTGCGAAGGAGAGATTGACTGTATGACCTACTCGCAATTCGGTATCAGTGCTCTATCGGTACCGTTCGGCGGGGGAAAAGGTGCCAAACAGCAGTGGATCGAATACGAGTATCACAACCTCGACCGATTCGAAGAAATTTGGTTAAGCCTCGATAACGATGATGTTGGGCGGGAAGCCGCAAAAGAAATTGCTCGCCGTCTGGGTGAGCATCGTTGCCGCCTGGTAGAGCTGCCGCACAAAGATATCAACGAATGCCTAACTGCCGGGGTGAGCGAGGATGAAATCTGGCAATACTTAGGGACCGCTAAATTCTTTGACCCTGATGAACTCTGTTCTGCGGGTGATCTCCTTCAGGAAACACTGGATGCATTCGAACATCGAGATGTTGGGTTATTTTCCAGCCCGTGGGATTCGCTGAACAGTAATTTCAAATTCCGCGCCGGAGAGCTGACGCTGGTTAACGGAGTAAACGGCCACGGAAAAACCGAGCTGGTGGGACATATCGCCGTCAATGCCATGAGCCAGGGAGTCCGGATATGCATTGCCTCGCTGGAGCTTAAGCCTGGGAAAATGTTGGCTCGTCTTACCCGGCAAACCATTTGTAGAAAAAACCCAGAACGTACTGAAATCATCATGACTAACGAGTGGTTTTCTGATCGTCTTTGGGTGTTCAAACTCACCGGAACAGCCAAGGCCGATCGACTGTTGGAAATATTTGCCTATGCCAGACGCCGCTATGGAATCGATCTTTTCGTTATCGACAACTTGGCAAAATGTGGACTCGATGAGGAGGACTACGGTGGACAAAAAGAATTTATCGATACCCTCTGCGACTTTAAAAACGAGCACAACTGCCATGTTCTGCTGGTAACGCATGCCAGAAAAACAAACGAAGCTGCACCAACAGGGAAAATGGATGTTAAAGGCACTGGCGCTTTAACTGACATGCCCGACAACGTTATGGCGGTCTGGCGTAATATCCCGCGCGAACTGGCGCAGCGCAAAGCTGAAAGAATGGGGTATGAGAGCCTTGATAAGGACGAACAGACTGCTATCCAAATGCCCGCTTCGATGATCCGCCTGTTGAAACAACGTGAAGGGGAAGGCTGGATCGGAGACATAGGGGCTAACTTTGATTCCCGCTCACACCAGTTTATCGAGGGTGATAAAGGGCCCTTCAATTACTTGGCCGGCAAACAGCAAAGTGAACTTGATATTGAGTGGGAAGCCACCAACGCAACGAGGTATTAAAATGGATCGCCTAATTAGAGAAATGTCGTATCTCTTTACCAAGCAGCGTTTTATGGAGCTTCAGGAAACGGCAAAAGACATCGCAATCGGTCATAGTGATTTTCCTGAGTGTTTCGGTCTTATTGCTGACGCCATCGCTGAATTTGTTGAAGACACTCCTGATGATGAGTGGCGAGAGCATGAAAAAATCCTTATGCACTACGTTGCTATGCGTGTTCTGACGCTGTGGGGTAACGGCGATAAAGTGACTGATGTCCAGTGGGCGCACCCTGGCTGGTTTGGCACTGCTGAAAAGGGGGAAACCATTCAATGAAGTTGGAAGCATCACTAAAACACTTTAGCCCTCAGGGTGTGCACATCAGCGACGACGTGAAAGGAACCTCTCCGGATCGTATCACCGGCACCGATGTTATGGCGGCCATTGGTACCACCAGCAGCCGAGCGCGGTTTGGTCTGGCTGCCTTCTTTGGTAAGACCGGGATCAGCAAAAGCGATGAGCAGTTGGCTGTACAGGCTCTGGCGCGTCATGCAATGGAATCAGCGCCCAGGAATGTACGTAAAGCAGCAGCAGGCGAGTTTGGCTGGTGCATGATGGTGCTCGCACAATTCGCCTTTGCCGAATACTCCCGTTCAGCGGCTACCAACGTGACATGTCACAGTTGCAGCGGTGCCGGGTTTATCTCCGGGAATGAGGATGTGGTTAAACATCCTGGTATTTTCGACGCCGACGGTGCCGAAGTGGTGGCCCCGAAGATTAAAAATGAGCTGGTGAATAGGGTTTGCGGAACATGCGGAGGAAAGAAAGTGATCCTTGCCCGGTGCAGGTGTGGCGGTAAAGGCGAAGTGTTGGACCGCAAAGCGACTAAAGACCGCGGCGCACCGGTTTTCAAAACGTGTGAACGTTGCTCTGGTAATGGTTTCTCTGCTATCTCCTCGGCGACGGTACACCGTGCCATTCTGAAGCGCCTCCCTGACCTTCATCAGTCCTCATGGTCACGCAACTGGAAACCCTTCTATGAAATGCTGGTGGAGACTTTGCGGCAGGGGGAGCATCACGCTGCTGTAGAATTTGAGAAGGCAACAACTTATTAATATGATCGGAACAAATGGCGACACTTTTTTGCACGTTAGTGTTGACTTTGCATAAAACTGTCCTGTATGCTTCTAATCGTGGAAGATACCGTCCAAACGAAATTAATCATTGAAACCCTGCCTCGGCGGGGTTTTTGCTTTTCTAAGGCTGCCAATGGGTGGCCTTTTTTGTTTCCCCTCGTTCTGAGAGGACTCATGGCGATGATGTATTGACCGCTAGAATGGATTAGTCGTAACTTATTATTGTGGTGAATCCTTTCTAAGCGAAAGGGCGTTCCAGTCAACTGCTATCTGCAGGTATGCGCGCGGCTTTGCTGACTGGGGTAGAGTCACCGGGAGGCACCCGGCACCATGACAACAACAATACAAGTTTCAAATTCCTTGAGAGCCTGCCATAAAACGCAGGCCTTTTTTTATGGTTTTGCAAACTGCTGCTACGCTTTGAGTTGTGGGAAGTAACTGAATGCCCGGTGGTTCTCCTGGACCGATAGTGAATCAGCCGATACAGCTTCACCTCTGAGCATAAGTCTTACTCACACCTACCTTACAAATAGTCAACTCATTAGCCCGCCATCAACAGCGGGCTTTTATTATTTCCCCTCAAACTTACTGAGAGGATTCATAGCAATTACAGAGGGGGCGTAATGTCCGATCCATTAACCGGCACTGGTGCAGTTCTCGGCGGAGGCCTGCTGGGTTCAGTCCTGTATGGTGTCTTTACTCATACAGATTTCGGCGTGGTGTTTGGAGCGTTTGGTGGTGCGGTGTTTTACGTCGCGACAGCTGCAAACCTTACGCGTGCTCGCCTGGCTGCATATTTCCTTACATCATTCATTGTTGGAGTGCTTGGCGCCGGGTTTGTTGGTTCATGGCTAAATGCTGCCTCGAGTTATGAAAAACCACTGGATGCACTCGGTGCAGTGATTTTGTCTGCACTGTGTATAAAAATCCTAACTTTTCTTAATAACCAGGACCTGAACACCCTGTTCGGTTTTTTCTCACGGTTACGCGGAGGAGGGGGAAATGGTAATTGACCCGTCAGCTGTCTTTAACGCGTTTATCTGCTCGGTGATCGTCGTCGTTCTGATGTTCTACCAGCGCCATGGTGCCCGGCACCGTCCTTTCATCTCAATCCTGGCGTATATAACCATCCTGATTTACGCAGTAATCCCGTGGCAATTCATCTTCGGTCTCTATCGTGACTCCAGTTGGCTGGTGGTGGTGGCAAACCTCCTGATATGCGCAGCTGTTATGAAGGTCCGGGGAAATCTGGCGCGTCTGGTTGATCTTCTGAGGCACTAATGAACCAAATACTATTTCAAAAGGCGGCTGGCATTAGCGCCGGGCTCGCTTTGCGCTGGTTTCAGCATATCGATGCTGCAATGAAGGAATTCGGCATCACGGCGCCGCTCGATCAGGCCATGTTCATCGCACAGATGGGGCATGAGTCCACGGGATTTACCCGGCTGGTGGAAAACCTGAATTACGCGGCTGAAAACTTAGTGCCTACATTCGGCAGACACCGCATTACTCCCCAGCAGGCCGCCGCGCTCGGCAGAACGGCAACGCAATCGGCAAATCAGAAAGCGATAGCCAATCTGGTTTATGGCGGTGAGTGGGGCAAAAAGAACCTGGGCAACCAGGTTGCTGGTGATGGCTGGAAATATCGCGGTCGCGGCCTGAAGCAAATCACCGGGCTCAGCAATTACCGCAACTGTGGCCACGCGCTGAAGTTGGACCTTGTAACCCAGCCTGAATTGCTGGAACAGGATGAATATGCTGCTCGCTCAGCTGCATGGTTCTATGTCTCGCACGGATGCCTGCTCCATTCCGGCGACGTGGAGCGCGTCACGCTGCTTATCAATGGCGGACGTAACGGGCTGGATAAACGCCGCGCGCTGTTTAACCTGGCGAAATCTGTCCTGGTGTGAGGTCACTATGGGGTTTGAAACTTTATTTGGTATTGCTGCAGCAGTAATTGCCGCCATCGCTGGCGCTTTCGGCCTGGGCCATATTCGCGGCACCAGTAAAGCAGAGGCTAAAGCCGATCAGCAGCGCACAGAAGAGAATGCAGCGGCGACCGTTGCGGCGGCAGAACGTAAAGCGGAAGTCACTAAAGAGGCTAGTAATGTCCAGCAGACTGTTAATCACATGCCTGATGACGATGTTGATCGCGAGCTGCGCGAAAACTTCACCCGCCCCGGTGGTGATTGATACGGGCTGCCTGTGGACCCGGATTATCTATCTGACAAACCACGATATTGACATTCTGGACCGCCAGACGAAGAAAGACATCCTGGCACATAACAAAGCGTGGCAGGCGAACTGCCAGAAAGAAACCAGAGCCTCGCAATAGCGGGGCTTTTTAATGCGCTTCGCACGCGCACATCAAAGAAAGTCTTTCAGCTGTGAGCCTGGGCAAACCGTTAACTTTCGGCGGCTTTGCCGTGCGGCAGGCTCACGTCTAAAAGGAAAATCAAATGCAGGTGACTATTGATGGTG
>NZ_PQTC01000047.1:0-10728 GCF_003850715.1 Enterobacter sp. 301B | reverse complement strand
TCAATACGCACTCGCGGGTGATGCTGCGGAAAACCTGAACGCTCAAAAGCCTCGGTGGTCATGAAGAAAGCCAGATAGCGGATCGCCGTATCTCGCGTGAAGCATTTTTTGATACGACCGTGACGTACTGCTACGAACAGTGGGCCAACTGGCGTATCGTGTTTCTGTAATGCCAGGTCAATCATGCTTACGGTGCGTTTATCTTTCATTTCCGGTCCTTAACTTTGCTGTATCGTTCGTGACTCATTACTTCCAAGTTCTTGCCGCCATCGCGGGAGAGTAGCCGCCAGCGATGGTTAACTTTGAGGCTCAAATTCCCGGAGCCGTGCATTCGGCAGGGGTGAATGCGCCTTGCCCTGAACTGGCATAAAACGTGTACCGCTTTGAGGTGAACCCACTCAGGAATTCGTATCGCTGTCAGTGCCACCAGATCCCCCCATTTCATTACCCTCCGTTTTCGGAGCCTCCACTTTTTGTTTTTTGACGAACTCAACCAGCTCAGAAATGAGCTCGTCGATTAATTCCTTTCCGCTATCTGTGAGGAATTCACCGCTGCCATTAACATCAACAGAGCTGCTGTAAATTCCCTTAATAGCTTTTACGCCTTCGACATTCCCATACTCACTAATCGCAAGCCTTTCGAATTTTCGCAATAATCCATCGAGAAGAATCTCTGTTAACTCGACCGTATTAATACCGCCTTTATTGAGCTTAATAACAAGGCAGTTACTGCCTGTTTTACGTTGGTGGCGTAATAACGCTGCCTTTAAAATTCGGCGTCGGTAGGTTTCAATTACGTTGTTTTTCACGACGTTCAAACTCCGAATCCATCCACATTGAAACCTGAGCCGACAAGTCAAGGCAGAGGCCAGACAGAGAAATTATTTGCTCGATATCCATATCAATAATATTGGAGTTAATTAATTCCATTAATTGATACAGGTTATCTGCTGTGTTTTTTGCGGTTTCTAGAGAGCTGTCTTTACTGAGCATATTCAGACCCCGTAAGCTTTGCGCATGAAAAGGTTAGAGATATGGCGGTATTCCTCACCATAGGTCGCGAAGAAAAGCCGTGCTGTTAAATACGCAGATTTATCTTTGATGAATGTCATTTTTAACCTAATCCTGTTTTCAGGTTGCAGGAAGCCACACCAGTGAAGGTGTTATTTGTTTTATTGTTTAGCGTTACTTATTGAATTCGATCTTGTCCGCTTTAGAGCTAATAATGCTCTGCATTTCATCCAGTTTTTGGGAGACGAGACTTAAAACCCCAATTGAGTTTGATTCTGTTGGTATATCATCCATTGAATTATAAACGGCAAGCTTACAATCGCCGATATCACAAGCCCAAGAGTTAAGTTGATTAGCTAGCGCTGTTAGCGACTCTAATTTTTGTCCCCGTTGACATTCAGCTCCAGCATGGATGCTAAGTTGCTCCACATACTCGTAAGCAGTTTGGCTGGTCTTTAGCATAGAACGAATCAGGCAGGCAATTGTGTTATCGGCTTCCGGTGAAAATTCATTTATGCGGTAAATAACCTCCAGTAACGAAGCATTCTCAGTGATTTCCGCAGCAATATCATTTAGCATTTCGATTGGATTTTTCATTATCGTTTATCCCATTCATTTTTATGGGCCTCGTTTGCATAGTTGCAGACAAACGCGAGAAGAATGTCGCTAATTTCTCTATACTCGTCATCATCAACCGCCGATAACAAACTAGCTGCTTCAACAATCAAGGACATATTCTTGAAGGCATCACAAGGATGGATGGACAACCCCTTAAATGTTTTTATCTTCTGAGACATTTTCTATCACCTCTGAGTTGATTTGATAGAATGATGATAGAGCCTGCTATTGGCCTTTGCAATAGGTATTGCTATTTAAATTGCTATTGATTTTTATGTCATTGATATCAAAAATAAAAAAAATATATTGCTGATGTGTTTGTAACAGCACGGTAGAAATAATTGTCCTTTAGACAGTGATCTACCAATACATGAGATATCGGGAGTTGGAGCATCGAAGCTTGAGAATAAAATGGACTGTGAAAGGGCGAGATACTCGCAGAGAGAAAGAGGGTAGGAGTTCCGATCAGGTAGTCGCCCGCCTGGTTGACTGGTGGTTACTATTGTGGGGGCACATAGAAAACCCGGCGCACTGGCCGGGTTAAGAATCTACTCAGCTTGTTATGCGTAAGTTTTTATTTTCATTTGCATTATTCACCCATGCTTCCTGTAGGTCTGCGGCATGCTGCCGATCACCTTTCCGAAGATGAAAATTTTGTTCATCTCTTCCTTCTCGATTGGGTCCCATGGTAGATAGGTATGGTTGTCAGAGATAACTAAGAGTTTGTCTTTCATCTTTTGTAAGCGCTTAACATGCGATGTGTCATCGTAGATGAACGCGTATATACCGTCGCCGTCGAAATGCTGAACGCTGATATCGACGAAGAGTAAGTCCCCTGGCTCTATGGTGCCAGACATGCTATCACCTCGAACGTTGATGATGCGTATCTGCTCCTGTTTCCGGCCATTAAACATTTGACGGGCATCTTCAACTGAGTATTCCACGGAGCGCAGCACCTCCACGAATTCGCTGTTAATTATGCCCGGGCCAGCACTTACGGTAAGGTCGAGTACGTCAACTCTGAAGATGGCTGGATCTTTTTTGTTATTCATCGGTGGGGGTGGTTGTTGGTCGTCACCCCTCATTGGTCCAGTACCGTTTGATAGCCACTCCGAACGAACACCCAGGGCATTAGCTATTTCAACGATTTTAGTTGTGCCTCTAGCATTTCCAGATGTTATTCGCCATATGGTTGGTTGTGCCATATTCGCCGCTTTGGCTAACTGACCCTGGCTCATGCCCATCTCATGCATTGCGTAGTTAAGTCTGTCAGCTAGCGTCTTAAGTGTTCTCTCTTGCATATTTATAGCCTCCGCTATCACATTCTAGTCAAGCATGATAAACAAGTCTATTGCTCATTCCAATAGCAATTGCTATCATAATTTCGATAGCAACTGAACGGGATTAGCAAAAAAATGAAATCAGCAATTGAAAGAGCTATTGATGCTGCTGGAGGAGTAAATGCTCTAGCTCGCGCTATAGGTGTAAAACAACCCTCTGTCTCTCGCTGGAGAAAGGTTGGTGTTGTTGGGGTGGAACATGTGCCTGATGTTGCGGCCTTTACTGGGATTCCCGCCCATGAACTGAGACCTGACAAACCAAAATTATTCCCGCACCCGGGCAATGAGGTGTGACATGTCACGGCATGCTGGAGGAATCATGAATCACTCTGACTTCGTACGTAAATATACATTCGATAACCCACTTCAGCGGTTGGTCATGCTTCGCATTTTGATGGGCGGATCTATGGATGGAGAGGGGGAGCGAGTTATCGATCATCAGGTCCTGGCTGAATTCTGTTGCTGCTCAAAACAAGCCATGTTTAAGGAGATCAAGGCACTTGAACGCGCAGCTTGCCTGAAAGTGAGAAAAATTGGTGCCCACGATACAGGCCTTAAAACTCGGATTGAGCCAGCTCGCGGCTACACAATCACGCCAGTTCAGGAGTTTGTATGAGTAGCAAAATTCTCGGTAACGTCTGGGACGCATGCGCCGCGCATGACATTAAGGGTGCCAAACTGGTGATTATGGCTCGCCTGGCTGACTACTCGAATGATGAAGGTGTCTGCTATCCGAGTGTTGAGACCATCTGCCGCCAGTTGGGTCTGGGGGAAAGCACGGTCAGGACCGCTATTGCAGAACTTGAGTCTGCCGGTTGGCTGCGTCGTGAATTCCGCCGTAAAGGTAATCGCAACACGTCTAATCTTTATTATTTGAATGCTGATCGTCTCGAGGCTCTGGCACGCATTGAGAAGGACAAAGTGGCAGCGCTGAAACAGCAGCGCAGGGCTAACGGTTTTCACCCGTCAGATTCTGAACCGTCAGGTTCTGGATGTTCAAACGGTTTTCACCCTTCAGTATCTGACAAAAATGGTGTTTTCACCCGTCAGAATCTGACCCCAGATCCACAAGTAAATTCAAAACATGATCCACAAGTAAATTCAAAACAAGAATCACAAGATATTGGCGCATGTGGGAAAGTCCATTCTGAAAATCGCTCTTCCAAAGAGAACTATTCCAACGAGTTCGAACAGGCATGGCAGGCATACCCTAAACGTGCTGGCGGTAATTCTAAAGCAGCTGCCTGGAAAGCCTGGAAAGCTCGAATCAAAGACGGTGTTAACACTGAGGCAATGCTGGCTGGTGTAAACCGTTATGCAGGTTATGTCCGTGCTACAGGTAGCGCCGGAACGCAGTACGTGAAACAGGCGGCGACGTTCTTTGGTCCCGATCGGCATTTCGAAGAGTCATGGCAGGCGCCATCTGGTTCGGTAAGCGGTAGACCTGGTGGACTGCCGGTTTCGGGGTTTAGTGAACAAGACTATGGCCAATCAGACTGCAACTGGTAACCAGGAGAAATCACAATGCTGAATATTAAACAACGCGAAGAAAGGGAAACTCTGGTGGCAAAGCGCGAAGTTCTTCGTGAAGAACTGGCGTTTGCTGTGGAACATAAAAAACCGTGGCAGTGGGGAAGCTGGGAGTCGGGCGAAGTCCACGCTGCGGCTTGTGAAAAACATGGTGGTTATCAGCGAATTTCCCTCATTGGGAAAGCCTATCGTGGCGTTGAAAATGTTAAGCACTCCCAGTGCCCGGAGTGTGTGAAAGCGGACCTTGCTGGCATTGAATCATGTCTGCGTACATTACGGGTAGCCGACCTGATGGACAATGCCGGGATCGCACGACGGTTCGAAGCATGTGAATTCGATAACTACCAGGTCATCAATCAGGATGCCTCCAAAAATCTCGCGGCTTGTCAGCGTTATGCCACCAGCTGGCCTGAACGCCTTAAAGCTGGAACTGGGCTCGTTATGACAGGAAATTGTGGTACCGGCAAAAACCACCTGGCAGTGTCTATGGCGAAAAGCATCATCCGCGATCATCTCGCTAAAGTGGAAATCACTGATGTTATGCGGCTAACCCGAGCGGTGAAAAGCACGTGGCGCCACAATGCTGAAATGACGGAGGAAGATGTCATTGAGCGCTTTGCTTCACTGGATCTGCTGATTATCGACGAAGTGGGCGTTCAGTTCGGCAGCCCGACTGAAATGACCATCCTGCAGGAAATTATCAATGCCCGGTACGAAAGCATTTTGCCAACAATCCTGATCAGCAATCTCACATTTGACCAGCTGAAAGAGACAATTGGAGAGCGAATCGTGGACCGGGTTACCGATGGTGGCCGCAACCGTCTGGCATTTGGATGGGGAAGTTTCCGTGCCATCGCGTCAGGAGTTGTAGCATGACTCCTGTCTGGAAAAATGAAGATCTGGAAGGTGCGGTGATCGGCGCAATTTTTCTGCGTGGAGCCGACCCTGAGGTACTGGATATTCTTTCCAGGGTGCCAGCCACAGCTTTCTCGGTACCGCAGTATCGGGAAATATATACTGGGATCTGCCGTCAGGCGCGTGGAGCTGGCGTTATTGACCCTGTACTGCTCTGCGAAAACATGCCAAAGCACAGCGCAATCATTATGGACTCGAGCCGTATCGCATGGGCCAAGTCGGCGCTTGTGTCCTACGTTGCCACGCTGGAGCGTAATGCAGCTGTTCGTGATGCCGAAGCTGTGATTGAAAGGGCGCTGGCTGATCTCCGGAGTGCTCACAATGGTGATGCGGCTTTATCGGCATTCAGGGCTGCACAGAACAGCATTGCCGCAATTTCTCTCGAAGAAAAGACCGTTCAGCCAGTTCATATCGACGACATTCTTCCTGCTGTAGTGGATCGGGTAGATGCACGCAACCGCGGGCTCGAAGAAGCCAGAAGCCTCATGACGGGTATTGAAGAGCTTGATGCAAAGACTGGCGGTATTGAACCAACAGACCTGGTGTTTATCGCTGCGCGTCCGTCGATGGGTAAAACTGAATTGGCGCTGGATATCATCGACAAAGTTTCTGAGCAGGGCCGTGGTGTGCTGTTCTTCAGCATGGAAATGCCAAATATCCAGATCGGAGAGCGAATGGTATCTGCTGCCGGCGGCATGTCAGTTTCGCGCCTGAAAAAGGCTGCTGATTTCGAAGATGAGGACTGGGCCAGACTTACAAACGGTGTAGAGCGCCTGACAGGCCGCAGTATCTGGATGGTTGATTCCACCGATCTGACAGTAGATCAGATTCAACAGATAGCTACCCGCCTACAACTGGCGCATCCGGAAATAGCGCTGGTGGTTGTGGATTACCTGGCACTCATCAAAATTGAAAGCACTGCACGATATGACCTTGCCGTCGGTGAGGTGTCAAAAGGACTCAAGCGTCTGGCTAAATCTAATAAAACGCCGGTGCTTGCCCTGAGCCAGCTTTCTCGTGGCGTTGAGTCGCGGCCCAATAAGCGACCGATGAACTCAGACCTCAAAAACTCGGGTGAGATCGAGGCAGATGCTGATCTGATCATGATGCTTTACCGCGACGAAGTTTATAACCCTGAGTCTCCAGCGAAAGGGATCGCGGAAATTAACGTGACCAAACAGCGCAACGGTGAACTAGGCACGATTTACCGTCGATTCTATAACGGGCACTTCCTGCCAATTGACCAGGAGTTAGCAAAGCAGCGTTCGGCGCCACAGCAGAAAACTCAAACCAGACGATACGCAAAAGATAGGCAATCCAGCAATGCACACTATTAAAACCATTAAAACAGCGGGGGCAAGCGCATGAAACTGAAAGCAGCTCTTAAACATTTCAGCCCGCAGGGCATGCATATTAGTGACAAAGAACAGGAAAGAGAAACCGCAATGCGTGATATGTACGAGGTTATGGATCGTTGGGGGGCCTGGGCTGCCTCAGATCACAACGGAGTGGACTGGCAGCCAATTGCCGCTGGATTCAAAGGGCTCCTGCCGCACGGTAAGAAATCACGGCCTCAGTGTAACGATGATGAGGGGATCATGATTGATGGATGCGTTGCGAGGTTGAAAAAATTCAAACCTAATGAATGTGAACTTCTGATTGCTCATTTCGTTATCGGAATCTCATTGAGAGCAATTGCGAAAAAAAGAAAAGTCTCCGATGGTACTATTAGGAAAGAACTACAAACTGCAATGGGGTTTATTGATGGCTGCATTTGTATGTTAAGCTGAGTATCAGGCAGCACTAGCTGCCTGATTTATCATTAAGTTCTTTCTTCTCTGTGTAAAGCTTTTTCAATTTCAAAGGTATGAACGTAGACTGAATAAATGAGAAGCAAGTTAAGAATGATATTGCATGGGTTATCACGCTTATTGATAATGATAAAGCCAAACCTGTGTGGCTTTTATCTTTTGAGAGTAAGTAATATATGAAAATTAGTGCTAATGTTAAAAGATACAACAAAAACAAACTGTAATATCTATTGAATCTAATTAAGAATCTATTTGTTTGATATGTGCGCTCAACTTCAGTTAGTCCAAGTGAAACGGAAGAAATATCGCCTGACAGTGTGATGACTAACAATAAAAAACCAGTCAATATTGAGAATATATTGGCAACCAAGTTGAGTGCGTCAGTGTTATTAGTAAGAGTTTCAGTAAAGAAATAAGAAAAAAATAAAGAGGCGAGCATGTTTAACGCTGTGATAGCAATTGCATTTATATCAAGGTTTCTCATTATCTCAAGCCTCTTAGAAATCTCATTAAAACTCGTTTTTTACAAAATCGCTTAAAATTTCTTCCGCATATTTTGACAGGATCGACTTTGCCCCATAGGGGATAGTGTAGTATACCTGTGTAAGCCTTAAGCTGTCACTGGTTATTTTTTCGCTTTTTTTTGTTTCAAAGTAAAAGTCACTATCTAAATCACTTATCCAAGGGGTTGGATTATTTTCAATAGATTTAGCGAGTTGTGGGTTTCCTTTATGATCAATAGTTAGATGACCTGAAATTCCTGTCTGTTTTACAGCTGGTTCATTTTGGATTAATGATTTTAAAAAGCCAGGTTGTTTATTAAAATCAGAGCTCATTACTTCCAGATTTACATGGACCGCTTTTAATCCGTCTGATTGCAATTTCGCAACTGTATCCTGGCGGAGGATGCATGTTGGAATAATGTCTATCTTAAAATGACCAAATAATTTGCTGGTCTTAACCTCTGGCCAATTAGTCGATATTAACATTAGTGATGCTATTTTGTTCCCTTTAATCATGTAGAAAGCATGCAGGTTGTCATGGTTTTTGACTGGAAAAAGATCTTTATCTTTAGGATTGATAGGTGAGACTGAGACCTGCTCATTAGGGTTGTATGAAGTAAAGTGAATAAAATGTGTATTATTTATAGTTTTGAGTTCTTTGCATTTGATGTGCTTGGTAGCTGAATATTGAATGATGGTGCCCGCAGCTAAACTTTTACTAGCTGCGATCTGCTTATATAAGTTGTTGTTATTATTTGAGTTTACTTTAAATGCCCTAACCGTAACCTTGCGGGTTAGGTTGGCTTGCTTTTGTTTTGAGAAGTTCATCGCTTTTCCTTAAGGTTAGAGTTTAGGCGAGCATACTTTAAAAAACTAACGCGTACGCAAAATGTATAGTATTCTGCTATGAGTTGTCACTACGCACTGACACATAACATTCGAAACCTCGCCAGCCGGCGGGGTTTTTTTATGGTCGCAATTCCTGCTTTATCCCCGCGCCATTGGTCTCGTCGCTAATGGATGGCGGTAAGTTGGAATTATCCGCGAGGTCAGGCCAACAATCATAAGCCTCGGCATCCTGCCGGGGCTTTTCTTTTTCAGGCCCCGGGAACCATTCTCGACATGCCTTCTTGTTAAATCATCCCGAGGGCCTGACCTAATCAACCAGCACCAAGCAGGTGCGAACATGAAGAAAACCACTATGCAAGACAGACCAGATACCTGGGCGGTGATGCTTGCGTGGCTTGTAAACCACAAAAACGAAGCTGGCTATTCGGTACTGGCTTTTGTCATGTCGATACTCGCTACCTCGCGCGGCGCGAAATCAAAGTGGAAGGACCGGATCGCCGGCGCAACGATGTGCGGGATCCTTTGCTTCTTCGCTCAGCCGACACTTACGGCTATATGGGCAATCTTCAACTGGAATTTCCCCCCTGAGCTTTGCTGGCCGATCTCGGCTGGCGTCGGGTATGTGGGGGTGGATTCGCTTTTCGCCTATGCGCGCCGTCGCCTTGGCCTGAATGAACCGGGAGATAAAGCAAATGCTGACCCTCAGTAAATTCCAGCAAGCAACAGGCCTAAGTTCGGCGCTGGCCGGAAAATGGTTTCCAGTCGTGCTGGCTGCAATGCAGAAGTACGACATCAGCACACCGTTAAGGCAGGCGCACTTCCTCGCACAGGTTGGGCATGAATCATCTGGCTTCGTGCATGTGGAAGAGAGCCTGAATTACCGATACGGCGCATTGCTGGCAATGTTCGGCAATCGAATCAGCCAGGAAGATGCTTTCAAATATGGCCGTGTTGATTCGGGCCTGAATGCCCACCCTGCCGACCAGAAAATGATTGGCAGCATCATCTACGCCAGCCGGAACGGGAACGGCGATCGCAACAGTGGTGATGGATATCGTTACCGCGGGCGCGGCCTGATTCAGGTGACGGGGAAAGCGAATTACGCCGCGCTGGTGAACCAGCTTGGCGTTGATATCGTGAAGAGCCCGGAACTACTTACTCAGCCTCAATATGCTGCTGAATCCGCAGCTGCATGGTGGAGCAATCACGGACTTAACGCTATCGCTGACTCAGATGATGTTAGCCGCATCACCAGAATCATCAACGGTGGTACCAACGGACTGGAGGACAGGAAAGCCCGCTTGACTAAAGCTAAGGGGGTTTTATGTTCGGGTTAATCAGTTTATTCCGCATTTTCAAAAATAATGCGCACATTCTCATTCCTTGCGCGTTCATCATCCTTGTCGCTATCTGCCTGTGGGGGCTTAACACTCGCAACTACCAGCTGACGGCGACGAACGACAGGCTGACACAACTTAACGACAGCAAGGATGTGCAGATCAACGACCTGAGGGCTAAAAATGACGATCTGGCGGGGAGCGTTAAAGAGCTTGCTGGCGCCGTTAACAGGCAAAACGTGGTCATGTCTGAGGTCGCAGAGCAAAGGGCCGAGTCGGCCAGGCAGAACCGAATGCTACAGAGCGAGATTAAGCGATACCTGGCGGCAGATAAGTGCGCTGCTGCTCCTGTTCCTGATGCCGCTGTTGAGCGGTTGCGCGCAGCAGCAGAAGCCGCCCGTGGAATACCGGGTGATAAAGCAGCCGGTCCTGAACCTTCCGGCGGAACTGACGTCGCGCATTGATGTGCCAGATCTTCCAGATAATCCCTCATACGGTGACAGCGTTTCGATGAACGCAACACTTTACGGGATTGTCGGGCAGTGCAACATCGATAGGGCAGCCATACGAAAACTGCAGGTGACAGGCAAAGAGACTCATCCCTGAGACTCTGACACAGTCTCTCCTCTGGACCTTAACCGTAGCAAATTCTCAGAGCCTCGCACCCGCGGGGCTTTTTAATGCGCATCGCACGCGCACATCAAAGAAAGTCTTTCAGCTGTGAGCCTGGGCAAACCGTTAACTTTCGGCGGCTTTGCCGTGCGGCAGGCTCACGTCTAAAAGGAAAATCAAATGCAGGTGACTATTGATGGTG
>NZ_PQTC01000046.1:0-12354 GCF_003850715.1 Enterobacter sp. 301B | reverse complement strand
GCTTCGGCTTCGCGGAGAATACTGATGATCTGTTCATCGGAAAAACGCTTCTTCATGGGGATGTCCTCATGTGGCTTATGAAGACATTACTAACATCGGGGTGTACTAATCAACGGGGAGCAGGTCACACCTACAACACCTACAACACCTACAACACCTACAACACCTACAACACCTACAACACCTACAGAGTCTCTGCTGCGTCCTGAAGGCGGCTCCTATGCGGCGAACCTGGCTGCGGCCAACAACCTGTTTACTACCCGTCTGCACGACCGTCTGGGTGAGACACAGTACACGGATGTTCTGACCGGTGAGAAGAAGGTGACCAGCATGTGGTTGCGCAACGAGGGTGGCCATACCCGTTCACGCGACAGCAGCGGTCAGCTCAGTACCCAGGCCAACCGTTACGTTGCCCAGCTCGGTGGGGACTTAGCGCAATGGAGCTCAGACGGCAGCGACCGCTACCACCTGGGTATCATGGGGGGGTATGGCTACAATAAGAGTAATACGCTTTCAAACCTCAGCGGTTACCATTCCCGTGGAGCGGTGGAAGGTTACAGCGCCGGTCTGTACGGTACCTGGTATCAGAACGATACGGACAAAACCGGGCTGTATGTGGACAGCTGGGCCCAGTACAGCTGGTTTAAGAACACCGTTAACGGCGAAGGTCTGAGCGGTGAGAAGTATGATTCAGAAGGCGTGACGGCGTCCATTGAGAGTGGCTACACCTTCCTTCTGGGACAGAACGCGGCCGGCACCCAGACGTACTTCATTCAGCCGAAAGCCCAGGTCACCTGGATGGGCGTGAAAGCTGACACGCATACGGAGTCTGACGGCACGGTGGTCTCCGGTGACGGTGACGGCAACGTACAGACCCGCCTGGGCGTGAAAGCATACATCAACGGTCACAGTAAGCTGGATGAGGGCAGAGACCGTACCTTCCAGCCGTTTGTGGAGGTGAACTGGGTGCATAACACGCAGGACTTTGGCAGCCAGCTGAACGGTGTCCTGGTGAAACAGGATGGCGCGGCGAGCATTGGCGAGATGAAGGTGGGTGTGGAGGGCCAGCTGAGCAAGCGCTTTGGTCTGTGGGGTAACGTGGCGCAGCAGGTGGGTGATAAGGGTTACAGCGACACGTCCGCGATGCTGGGGGGTAAATACAGCTTCTGACGTGACGGTCCATCGAATGACGGGAGGGCTTCGGCCCTCCTTTTTCAGGATGAGGTGCACACTCTGGTATGGGTGTCACCTGCCAGAAAAAGCATTGACCTTCGAGCGTATTTCGCCGATAAACAGGGAACCGCCTCATGAGCGGGTCTAAATGCTAACGTTTCTCTACATCCTTCCCGGTGCCTTTGCCGGGTTTTTTACATCTGTAGTCTCGTTTTCTGGAAAATATTCGTTTCCCTGCCATAATCATAGCAGGCAGCCATTTGCCGGGCGGCATCGGGTATGCCGTCAGATACCTGAAATTCCTGATAGTGTAGTTTTACGGGCGGCTCCGCCCGTTTTTTTTGTCTTCCCGGAAGGGGGCATTTAAAGTGGTGCTATGCATAATACGCAGGTTCGCTAACACCTGTGTAGGTGTTGTTATTAACCATAAGGCCTCTACGCGCACCGCTCAGAAGGCCTGAGAGCGTTTCAGCGGTACGCGTAGAGGCCTTATGGTAAATAGCCTATGCTAATGTCCGCTAAGAGCGAAAAACGGTAATGACTCCAACTTACTGATAGTGTTTTATGTTCAGATAATGCCCGATGACTTTGTCATGCAGCTCCACCGATTTTGAGAACGACAGTGACTTCCTGCCCAGCCTTGCCGGATGCTGCCTCAGATTCAGGTTATGCCGCTCAATGCGCTGCGTATATCACTTGCTGATAACGTGCAGTTCTCCCTTCAGGCGTGATTCATACAGCGGCCAGCCATCCGTCATCCATACCACGACCTCAAAGGCCGACAGCAGTCTCAGTAGACGCTCCAGCGTGGCCAACGTGCGTTCACCGAATACTTGCGCCACAACCGTCCTCCGTATCCTGTCATACGCGTAAAACAACCAGCGCTGGCGTGATTTAGCGCCGACGTAACCCCACTGTTCGTCCATTTCCGCGCAAACAATGACGTCACTGCCCGGTTGTATGCGTGAGTTTACCGACTGCGGCCTGAGTTTTTTAAGTGTCGTAAAATCGTGTTGAGGCCAACGCCCATAATGCGGGCGGTTGCCCGGCATCCAACGCCATTCATGGCCATATCAATGATTTTCTGATGCGTACCGGGTTGAGAAGCGGTGTAAGTGAACTGTAGCTGCCATGTTTTACGGCAGTGAGAGCAGAGATAGCGCTGATGTCCGGCAGTACTTTTACCGTTACGCACCACGCCTTCAGTAGCTGAACAGGAGGGACAGCTGATAGAAACAGAAGCCACTGGAGCACCTCAAAAACACCATCATACACTAAATCAGTAAGTTGGCACCATTACCGCATTCCCCACACCGACACATACAGGCGGGCGTCCCGCGAACCGCGATACGATGTAAAGGCGACAATCACCCCGTCTTTAAGGTCGTGCAGCTTTGCACCAACGGGATCAAACACCCTCCCCGGACTCAGCCAGTAAGCGTTGCTGAACAGGTGAAGGTAAGCGGATTGATTCAGCTCGCGCTCATGGCGAATGCGGGCATAAAAGGCTCCGCTTTCAGTTGCAGGCTCCGGGTCAGAATCATCTCCGGCGTTGAGATAAGGTTCGGTATAACGGTAATGCTCGCCTGTCATGACGGCAGGAGAACGCACTGAGACAGCGACATCCATTGGATCCCGTGCTGTACGATAATTGTAATCACGGGCCGAAACGTTCTCCGTCACCACGTTATGCCATGAACGCGCTCCCCAGCAGCAGAGTTCCGCCCCATCATGCAGGCCGGAAGGTTCATGGTATGGCAGGGCACCGTTAAAGATATAGTGGAGCTGGCTGTCGCCGAAGATCGTCACATCCAGCTCTGTGACGTCGTTTATCTCCTGACGGAACCAGATGCCCACGTCAGACAGAATGCGCTGAATAAACTGCAGGTCGGTTTCACGCCACTGGGTTATCAGTTCACGAACCGGATAATGCCGGGAAAGTGTAAACGCAAAATCCGCCCCTTCCAGCTCGTGAGAACGCAGCACCTGCGCCACCACTTCAGGTACAGAAAGGTTCTGGTAAATAGCACAGCGACGTGAGCGGGAGAGCAGAGCAAGGCGTGATTGCAGAGTCACAGCGTAATGTGACTGGTCAGCACTGGTGGAGAGCCATTCAAGACCGGTAATGATGCCATGCACCGCTTTGCAGCCCTGCATATGGAAACTGGCGTATTTCAGCAATACGTCCTCGCCCTGAACAACCTGTGGCGTGGTGAATTCAATACGCCATGAAAAAGGCTGACTCAGGGCTTCTGTTCCCCTGAACCGTAAGACATCCGGTCTGACGGTACTGTTATTAATATCCAGCGTATAACGGGATAAGGAACCTTTCCCGGTGAATGCAGACTGATCCATCAGCATGCTTTATCCTTAATGAAGTAAGCTCCCGGCGATAAACCCACCACTTTACTAAGGGTATTGTCCTTTAATTAACCAGCACACACAAGTAATCAGTTACTTACATACTTCAATAATAAGTGGCAGCGCCTTTTATCATCAGATCGGCAATCAGAAATAATATTAACGAAACGCCAGACTTACCGAAGCCGGTATCAAGTTTGCTCGTTGAGCAGGACCATCATTTTTGCTGCAAAAACAGCAGAATGAGCGGTTCCCATTAACGAAGGGGAATCCACTCAAAAGCGGAGACATTCCTGTGGGATTAATAAGCTTCGCCTTCGCCGAAGGCGCCGTCCACCAGGCAAATTCTCGCTGCAAAATGCGCAGCAGCCTGCAGTGCTGCGGTGATATTACCGTGCTGACGTAAATGGAGCAGAAACGCAGTGATAAACGCATCACCCGCACCTAATGTATCCACTGGTGTTACCGTCTCCGGCTCCTGCTGATACCAGTCTTTACCATCGAACAGAAGTGCACCTTGCTCGCCACGCGTCGCGACCGCCAAACCGCTGCCTGCCTGCACCGCCTGCACCAGAAGTTCACGCGTTTCTACCAGCGACCATCCCGCACAGGAGAAAAATGCCGCGTCGAGCCAGCGGCATAATGGCAGCGCCTGTGCGATGACAAAATCATCTGAGAAATCATATGAAAGCCATCCGGATAACGTTGCCAGCGCAGGTAGTTGCGCATCAATATAGCTGTAGCTGCTGGTGTGGATCAGCGAGAAATCATTAAGCCAGTCCATCTGTTGCAAAATAAAGTCCATCGATTCCGTCTGACGCACGCCGCCGAGATTCGAACCGAGAAACACCCGTTCCCCCTGTTCAATCGTCAGCCGCGCATAGCCATTTTCACCCGCAACCTGACGGCAATGGCGTATATCGATGCCGAACTTTGCCAGCGCACGCATCACATGGTCAGCCGCCGCATCGTTACCAAAAATGCCCAGATAGGCAGCCGATGCATCCAGCATCGCCGCATACACGCTGAAATTGAGCGCGTTGCCTCCAGGATACCGTACACGCCGGTGTTCATATTTATCGACAACGTTGTCGCCTATGCCAATGACTTTCATTGATCGCCGCCCTTAGTAATCCACCACGCCCATATAGCGGCGGGTTGAGAGCGGATGCTGGCGGATATCAGCCAGTGCCGCACGGTAGTCGCACATGATGCTGTAAAACAGCACCGGGTTAAAGTAGTCCACCACTGATGCAGGCAGCGCATTCAGGCCCAACTCGCGGGCGTCCACAACCTCTGTTTTGTCGTTATAACGATTCAGGAACGCCTGCGCACGCTGATCCAGAGCACGTGTGCGGCCTTCATTCATCAGGAGGATAAAGGGTACGTGATTATCGGTGACTTCAAATGGGCCATGAAAGAACTCGCCGCTGTGAATAGAAGCGGCATCGAGACGCTGCATTTCCATCAGTGAGCAGATGGCGAATCCATAGGCATGCCCGTATGAGGCGCCACTCGAAAGCACATAGAACAGGGACTCATGCTGATAGCGTTCTGCGAACGCGGCGCAACGGGTTACCACCTTAGCGCGGGCCTGGCGGATCACCGTATCGATTTGCGCAAAGCCATGCTGGAAAGCCTGCCATTCGGCAAAATCTTCCACCTGATACAGCGTATCCATGCACAGGCTGAGGATCAGCGCCATCGGGTTTTCGGTGACCAGCGTATCATCACCCCATTTATATAACAGGTTATGGTCGGCCCATTGCAGCAGTTCCGCTTCCGCATTGTGCGTAAGCGTGATAGTGGCGGCACCACGGTTTTTTGCCAGTTGAGCCGCAGCCACAGACTCTGGCGTGTTGCCACCATGCGAACAGACAATCACGAGTGACGAGGCACCTAACGCGCGCGGTGCAGCATGCACAAATTCATTGGCAGTCATCATCCATGAGCGCAGATTTTCACTCTGCTCATTGAGGAAATAATGAGCAGGATACATATCGACCAGCGAGCCACCGCAAGCGACCAGGAAAACCTGACGCAGCGGCTTATCCTGAAAATGGCTGCTCATCAGGGAGGTAATGATGGGTTGGGTCTGCATGGGGTTAATCACCGTAGATATTGAAATTGAAGTATTTTTTCGCTAAACGATCATAGGTTCCGTTGGCGCGAATCGCGGCGATCGCCTTGTTAAAACGGGCCTGCAAATCTATATCATCCTGCCGTAACCCGATCCCGGTGCCGGGCCCAAAGATCTCATCATCTTTGACTTGCGGCTGGATTAGCGTGAACTTTTGGCCCTGGGGTTTGCTCAACAGCGCTTCAGTGATCACCACCGCATCATCGAGCGTGCCATCAAGGCGGCCATTAATCAGATCGGCATAGACCGATTCCGCATCCGGATAAGCAACCACCTCAACGCCCGCGTTGCGCCAGTATTTGTTGGCATAACTTTCAAATACCGAACCCTGCTGGACGCCAATACGTTTACCTTTCAGCGATGCCGCCGTGGGGGCGAGCGAACTGCCTTTAGCGGTCACCAGGAATGCGGGAGTATTGAAGAGTTTGTCACTGAAAGAGATGGCTTTTTTACGTTCATCAGTGATCGACAGAGAAGAAAGAATGGCATCAAATTTCTTTGCCTGAAGTGCCGGAATAAGCCCGTCGAAGCTGTTCTGTACCCAGGAGCATTGCACCTTCATCTCCGCGCAAATCGCATTACCAAGGTCGATATCGAAACCGATGAGCTGACCATTGGCATTTTTCGATTCAAACGGTGGGAAGGTCGGGTCGATACCGAAACGCAGCTGATCCGCCGCCGCCGACGTGTGAATGCAGCCTAACATGGCTATCGCTGAAGCAAGCCCGGCGATGGCTTTTTTAATTTTCATAGCTGTTCCCCCCAATGTTTAAACATACCAAAAAATATACCACGAAGATTGATATACGCTCGATCTGGCGGATATAGCAACAATAATTCGCGAATAATAACCAAAAAAATTGTCGTGGTATGTTATGCTTAGTGTCACGCCATACCGATATAAATGATTTTTATTTTGTATAATCAACTGATTGATTTCCTATTTTTTGCTTTCCATAACCGACACAAAACAGACCATGACCAGCCCAGTAAAACAGACCAGAAGGCCGCGCAGGAGCTATCTCGACGCGCGCAAAAAACTACTCGGAATGCTCAATTCACCCGATTTCAACAGCGGCGATCAGATCCCCGCAGAGCGCGAATTAAGCGAGGTGTTGGGTATCAGCCGTGTGACAGTGCGAAAAATCATCACTGAATTGATTGACGAAGGCGTGCTGGAAAGACGGGGGAATCAGGGAACCTGGTTGGTCGATACGGCGATTGAACGCCCGCTACAGCCTGCGCTGGGCATCAGTAAAATTCTTGAATTGAATGGCGCAGTGCCCAGCAGCCAGTTGATCTACTTCCATATTTCCGCGGCCAGCGCCCGCATTGCACGGCTACTGCACATTGAAGAGGGCGATCCTTTAGTCATGATCAAACGCCTGCGCCTGGCTGATGGACACCCTTTCTGCATCGAAACCAGTTACTTACCTCAAGCCCGTGTCGCGGATTTGAGCGCTGATATGTTAGAAAAAGAAGGGTCGCTTTATCGCCTGCTGGCTGAACGTTACGCTATTCACGATGTGTACGATGAAGGAACCATCCGGGCAGCGGCGATGAGCGAAGAGGAGCATCAACTGTTGCAGGCGAAACCAGAGAGCCCGGCGCTGGTCTACCGTGGTGTGATTTACGATAGCCAGCATCAGCCGATTGAGTATCTGGTCTCGGTGAATCACCCGCAACGCGTCGCTTTTCGCATCAATGGCGGCCTGAAGGAAGTGGACGTGCTTTCACCGTGACGGGCTATTGCATGTTTTCGCCGCCAGCGGAGCGTGGATAATGGCTTCCGCCATTTGGCCGGCACCAATAAAATGTACATTTGCCATGAGCGGCAACGCCTTATTGAAAGCGATATTCACCGCGACCGACGCGAAAACGCTGGCCTTTCAGCGACGGATCAGAGGCGTTAAAAACCAGTTCGACTAATCGATTGGCCTCCCCCTGACGAAAGAGAAAGCGCTGCTGTCCTGCGGACAGACCTTCAGACAGTTCATTAAAACCGAACAACGCGTGCCAGTGCTCACGCGCGGCCTGCGGATCCTGCACCTCAAAAATGGCGCTCTGTAATGTCACTTCGCCTGCCGGATGCGGCTTGTCGAGCCCCTGAGCGCGTAGCCGCGTTAGCCGTGCGTTATCATCTTCTCCCCATTGCAGAACAAAGGGATACGGCAGGCCGTTAAAATCCCCATCAATGGTAAAAATACGCCAGCTAATGACGTTTCCTTGCGGGTCGTTGCGCTGGCCGTTAACAATTGGCGAGACCTGTAACCCTTGACTGCGCAACTCTGCATGCGTCTGGTCAATATCATCCGTGCGCAACGCTACCCGGTGCAGCACCAGGTTTTCGGGCAAGAGTTGCGCCGCATCACGGGAGAGCAAAAAATCGGCCTGCGCCGAAGCCAGCTCAACATAATCGTAAATGGCGAGAAACTCGATGTAGGTAAGCCCGAAATAACTGAGCGCATTCCAGGTTCCCCAGCCAGGGTGACGCCCACCGGCAAACGCGTTGAGCCCCTGCCCGGCAAACGTTGCAATCGCCTCGTCCGGCTGGTTCACAAACTGAACAGCGTGATCCCATTTTAATGTTGTCATGAAGCCTCCTGAGACTGATAGAAACGCAGGCGGCAGGCGGCATCCCCCCGCGCCAGCGCCGTCTCAACCGCTAGCTGCACGCCATCAAGCGCATCGGTTAACGCATGATCCCCCTCCATGCAGATATCACACAGCGTCTCAATCTGCCGGGCATCGCGTCCCTGCTGGCGCCAGCAATTGACGTAAGGGCAATAATGGAACAGCACAATAAACTCTGACGGGCTGGCCGAAACGGTCTCCATTTCGTAAACCCGCGATTCCAGGCCACGGGTAAACACGGCGGCAAACTCCTGCAGGTCGTGACCATGACGCATCTTCGCGCGCACGGAACGTCCGATATCACGGCCATAATGGCGGATAGCGTCACGCGCATAATCGTCAGGCTGATGGCGTTGTCGGGACTCATCGGTAATGGTGCCAACTTACTGATTTAGTGTATGATGGTGTTTTTGAGGTGCTCCAGTGGCTTCTGTTTCTATCAGCTGTCCCTCCTGTTCAGCTACTGAAGGCGTGGTGCGTAACGGTAAAAGTACTGCCGGACATCAGCGCTATCTCTGCTCTCACTGCCGTAAAACATGGCAGCTACAGTTCACTTACACCGCTTCTCAACCCGGTACGCATCAGAAAATCATTGATATGGCCATGAATGGCGTCGGATGTCGCGCCAGTGCACGCATTATGGGCGTTGGCCTCAACACGGTTTTACGACACTTAAAAAACTCAGGCCGCAGTCGGTAACCTCGCGCATACAACCGGGCAGTGATGTGATTGTCTGCGCTGAAATGGACGAACAGTGGGGCTACGTCGGTGCTAAATCACGTCAGCGCTGGCTGTTTTACGCGTATGACAGGATACGGAGGACGGTTGTGGCGCACGTATTCGGTGAACGCACTCTGGCCACTCTGGAGCGTCTTCTGGGCCTGCTGTCGGCCTTTGAGGTCGTGGTATGGATGACGGATGGCTGGCCGCTTTATGAATCACGCCTGAAGGGAGAACTGCACGTTATCAGCAAGCGATATACGCAGCGCATTGAGCGGCATAACCTGAATCTGAGGCAACATCTGGCAAGGCTGGGCAGGAAGTCACTGTCGTTCTCAAAATCGGTGGAGCTGCATGACAAAGTCATCGGGCATGATCTGAACATAAAACACTATCAGTAAGTTGGAGTCATTACCAATCCAGCTTATGCAATGCCATTTTCAAGGGGGATGTCTGTGCGGTCAGCGATGTGGAAGCCTGTACCCGCGAAATGCAGGAAATTCGCATCCAATTTGGCACGCGTTCCGTCCGGCTGATTGATATTCCGGGTGTGGGTGAAAGTGCTGAGCGTGACAGTGAATATGAGCAACTCTATCGTGACCTGCTGCCGCAACTGGATCTGGTGCTCTGGGTGATCAAAGGTGATGACCGTGCCTTTTCTGCGGATGAGCATTTCTACAAAAATGTGCTGCTTCCCGCAGGCGGGGAAGCCAAAACGCTGTTTGTGCTCAATCAGGTCGATAAAATTGAGCCATTCCGTGAGTGGAATGTGACCCATGCCCGGCCTTCTCCGGCCCAGATGCAGAATATTCTTGATAAAGAGGCCTATATCACCCAGCGGTTTGGTTTTACTGACCATCCGGTGATCGCCGTTGCGGCCAGTGAGGGGTATAACGTCACCCATCTGGTTGAAGCAATGGTCCGTGCGCTCCCAAAGCACGCGCAAAGTGGCGTGGCCGCTCAGGTCAAAGATGAGCACAAAACCCAAACCGTGACTGAAGTGGCGACAGAAGGGTTTGGTGACACCGTTGATAAGGTGATTGATGAAATCATTGAACACTCGCTGCCAAAACCGGTGGCGATTGTCGTCAAAGCGACCAAAAAAGCCGTGGTCAGTGGAATAAAAAAAGCCTGGAGCTGGTTGTTCGGGTAACAGAAAGCGGGAGCATCATGCTCCCGTTTCTCATTAAACGTCTCCGGGCTACAGTTTAACCAGCCCGCTTTTCAGGGCCAGTCGAACACACTTGTTGGCCTCCTGCATAATGACATCGTACGGATACATATTCATGGCACGATACCCGTCTGATTTCGCCATTTTTCCTTCCGTGCCTGCATTATCCAGAATGGCTTTCCACGCATCGCGTATTTTCTTCGAGTCCTTTTCGCCCACGCCGCCGGAAAGCGTGCCAAACAGCTCCTTGTTGTTGTCGCCAATATTTTTGTATTCCTTTGCATCCGGGTCCAGCAGCATGGCCATTTGCGTTGACTGACGGGTGGCTTCATAGCAACGTCCTGCTGTTTCCAGTGAGATTTGAGCGGCGGATGCTGAAGCAGATGCTGCCAGAATGCATGCGGTGAGAATGATGTTTTTCATTATATTAACCTGTGAAAAGTGAAGGTTTTTTTAAATTCAGTTATCCATAGCGCCAGCGCTGAGGAGGCTATTCATCGCCTTTGCGGTTGGCGGGTTTGCTGTAATAGCTGACGCATTTATCGGCGAAAGCTGCCTTCTGATAAGCCCGGGGCAGTTCATTTTCCAGAGCATCGGAGTTCTCATTCATGGACTCCTGGTCAACGCCGTGTCTGGCCAGTTCGTTGTGCAGCCAGCTTTTGGTAAAGGCGATGTCACGCCCGCTGGACTCCATCAGGGTTTCATTCCCCTTTATCGCCAGATAACAACTCACCCGGTTTTCAACCTGAACCAGTCCGGCATGAGCGCTGGCAAGCGGTATGATTGAGATAAACAGTGCAGTAAAAATCTTGTTCATGATGTTTTTTTCCTTAAATAACAGGCCATGCGGGATACCGCAGAATGAGCATATCGGGTAGGTGGGACAGGTTATGACCACAGGGGAAAGAATTTTCAGCGATGGATGAAGGCGCGTCGAAGCGGTGCAGAGAGTCGCCAGCATCCGGGTGAGGCGGGCTCCATGATGCAGCCCATACGGGCAAGGTCACGGCGAGCCGTGCGGGGTGAAATTCCGAATAGCTGTGTCAGCACACGAACTGACAACGTCTTTCCCTGACAGAGCAAAATGACGCAGTGGCAGAGGCGTTCAGCAAGTTTTTCAGCGCGGGCCATCAGTCCTCCCATACGCGCCAGGTATTCCCGCGTTGCAGTCGTTTAAGCTGGCGATGCAGGACCACGGCATTATCCGGTCTTCCGGTCAGGCACTCCGCAGTGAAACGGTGGCAGTTCTCCTTCAGCAGGTGATACTGCCGTCTGGAGCCCAGCGCCCGTAATGCCCGACCGGCTGCGGCGATATTTCCCACGGGCAAGCGTCCCTGACAATCGGTATAGACCGACATGGCTGGGTTCAGGCCATTCAGTCTGGCCATAAACCCTTTGCGGTCGCTGCAAAGCACTTCACCATCACCGGACAGATGCACAATCCGGTTGTTGCCGGTGTAGATACCGCTGTGAGTGACATAGCCACCTGCCAGTTCGCACCAGACGATGCCGCCTCTTGCCGGTTCATCCACCGTGTCACGAATAACATTGTCGGTGAAGCTTTCAGCCAGACTGAACAGAGACCGGTACATCGCCAGCCGGGAAATGAGCGTGAACAGCATAAAGCCTCCTTATCAGTCCGGGGAAACGGTGACGGTGAAGACATCCATCGCGCAGTACGCCACAAAATTATCCTGCCAGAGCGTCCAGAACTCGCTCAACTCGCGGTTTACAGGCAGCTCCCCGATAAGGCAGTGCCAGGCATAGCGTTGAGACCAGCTGATATCGAATTCCTTTGCCAGTTCGGGCCAGACACGGCCCTGCCAGCTGAAGTCAGTGAGGTAATCCAGTTGCCATATTTCAGGCTGCTCGCTGCGGATAAGGCGAATTTCTACCGGATGCCAGCCACCGTTTTCAACGCTGTACGTTTGGTCACGAAAGTTGAGCACGACACCCTGACAGGTGTCAGGCAGTGCCGCGAGGTGTGCGGTTATCAGTGATATAAACTCGCCGCTCAGAGGAAGGTCAAGCGTGGGTTGATGCAACGTGGGTGAAATAGGGGTCACAGATAATCTCCTTTATAGGGATATAAATTGGGTTGCCTTCAGCTGTGCAAAGGTCATGAGGGAAGGGGTCAGGGGAAGGGGGATAAAGG
>NZ_PQTC01000045.1:0-13778 GCF_003850715.1 Enterobacter sp. 301B | reverse complement strand
CGCGATCAACAACCTGTTTGACTGCTTCAGTTTTAAACTCTTCGGGATAACGCTTACCGCTCATGGGCACCTCTCTTTAAGCCATCTTAAATGACTCTGAGGTGTCTGTTAAACCCGTGGCGATTCACTTTGCTAAAACCTCCCTACCCTCTGACAGAGGAAAGCCACTTACCTTCCTTCAGTGGTTTATGTCGGAATTTTTGACATGGTTTGATATGTCCGCGTCATGCTTCAATGGCACAATCAACGGCAACACCTGAGGCGGTCCAGACACCTGATCCGCTCCGAGTATTGATTATCCCCCCCGCTTTCATCTGAAAGTATCGACCATTCTCCGCGCTGGCTGAAGATTGGCAATCCTATACTGGTTTTCTGTGAAAATTAGGTGGATGATCTTTGCCACTGGCTATCCTGCGAACAAAATAGATTAAATGCACCTCAAATAGCCTATAATCCGTAGTTAATCATGCTGAAGTGGTCACTGAACGTACAAATCACAAGTCTGTACCTATGGGCGTTATGGTGTGGTGCATGCAGCAAAGCCAGTAATGGCGCGGCCTAGGCAGAACTACCATCTGTGGCGCAGCTAAACACAATCACCGATCCGCCCTTCTATACAGATAAATAATTTTCGTACAAAAACAACGAAAAACCCTCCATTTCTGGGCCTGTGAGAGCCTCTCAGCGGGACGCTGTGATATGGGTCTGTCAGTTTACAATTGTGAGGGGGATGACGAGCTGTAGAGCTTCTGGTGGAGCATACGGAGCTATTGGTGGTGGTGCTCGCGCTGGTGTGGATTTCAGGCAATAAAAAACTCCGCCGGAGCGAGGTCAAAGTGGGGATGTTTTAGAATTGTTCAGGCTTCGGCCTTAATGTTCATGACTGTTCTGGTGCTGACGTTGTGGCTTTCTGCGATTGCAGGAATGGTTTTACCTGCTGCGAGTTCTGCTTTAATGGCTTCACGATCAATAGAGCGACCTTTGCCCCGTCCGGTGATCCTGCCTGCGGCTTTTGCTGCTTCGTAACCTTCACGCTGGCGCTCCAGCATCGTTTCACGTTCCATCTGTGCGACTGCTGCCAGTACGGTCAGCATCATATTACCTGCTGGAGAGTTCTTCCCGGTCTTAAAATCCTCTTTGTGGAACTGAACAACTACACCCCGTTCTGTTAACCGCTCAACCGTTGCCAGCAAGTCAGCAGTGTTACGGCAAAGGCACAGGAAGACAGCGTTTCGCCTGTTGTAATAAAGCGAGGCAAATTGCAACGCAAGCAAAGTAGTGTAACGCAGTGATAACACCAGGATATTTCATGCAGATCCAGTGAAATTATTAGGCGGCTAATCGATCCACTCAGCGGATCTATAATAGAGCCGGGGATATTTTAAGCAGGAGGATGTAAACTGGGAGGATAAAGAGACGGGACACCTACGGGGGCGGGTTGTGAAAGTATTTCCTGTTGTCTTCGACCTTATTGCACGTAAAATGACCAGACACATTTTGGAAAGGAGTCTTTAATGGATATTGCGTTGCTTAACAGGGGCTGGAACAGAACATGGTCAGATACCATGGTGAATCTGGAGGCCCGGAAACTCGTCGAAACTGCAAATCGGCTATCAGCATTCTATTTGCAAGATGGGATAACACGTATCAAGTTTGTCGAAGAGATAAAACAGGTTGTAGATAAAGAATTTGAAACTGCACGACGGGCCAAAACCGATGAAGAATGCATTGCATGCATCAAAAATCTGCGTGCCGAAATAGATAATCTGCAAGAACAAGAACGCCTGTTAAGAACCAGAGCCGCCCAACTTTATGCAAAGGTCGAGTTTGTCAGGGAAAACAATAAAATCGTCGGATACGTGATTTCGGCAATCCATATAGTGGTATCTGGAGCAGCATTATTTGGTGGGATGGTTATGATGTCCACTATGACCCCTGTTGGAGTTCTTGCAGGAGCAGTTTTATTTGTTGATGGTATTAACGGTATAACAAAAGAAGCAAGCCATCTTCGCTATGGTGAACAATCCAAATCGGAAGGAATTTTTGCTGATGGCGCAATGGAGACCGCGCAATTTATGGGGTTTAGCCCAAAAAGTGGATTAGCTCTTTATAATACGGTGACTCTAGGGGCGAGTGTCTATAGTATCTTCGGCTTAGCAAGGAAACCCGGAGCTTGGCGATTATTCCGTTGGCTGCCGCGTGATTACTACCGAAAAGTTGACACAATGAGCAAGCCTAAGCTAACGATGAAAATCGCTGGATATGGTGTCAAAGCGAAAGTCATTTTTGATCTTCTGGCTACTGATAACAGTACTAATTAAGATTTGTTCGCTCTACAGAATCGCCAAGATTTATAAGCAAGTACAGGCGGTTGTATAAAAATTGCAACCGCTGCGCCACAAGAAAGGCCAATAGCACCAGAGAAAACACTCTGCTCAGATGCGAACATCACAAGAAAAATGAATACAGCAAGGCAACCGGATACAACCCACACGGCAAGAATAAATCGCCTAGCCAGGTCCCTGATTGCATTCCCCAACGTTCCACCATAGCTTTCAACGTTGTTCTTTATCTTCTTCAAATCCGATGGTGTAAAGCCAGAACTCAACAAAGCCTCATCAGTAACATCCATATTGTCCTCTCCGCATTTCTTAACTGGCAATGGCACACATAATCATAGTGATGAACTTTACAGTAATCCACATGATGTTTGTGCAATGTATCAGCTTTCAGACAATAGAAGCCATAAAGCCCCGTTAGTGGTAGAAGCAACAAGCGGAGCATAGCGACTGCAACAGGCCAACCTAGTTGGTTTCGCTTTGCGAAAGTCACCAGTGACCAAATCAGATTGTCAGGGGGATCACACCTTATCAGGGTGCTCGTGTACCTTTCGGAGCGTGAGCAAAGCGCTGGCAGAGCCGGATCTGTAGCTACCGGGGCATTACCACTATTCACCTGTTTACGTGGCTCATAGGGCCACACATCGGGCTTAAATGCGTGTGTTCAATCTGTTCGGGAGTTATGCCAGGTATGCGACTTTTTGTTCGTTGTTGTACTATCGCGGTAAGAACCTGGAACCACCGCCAGCGTGGATGATATGTTCCCTTGTACCACAGACCTATCACGCGACAGGTACGGGTATAGAACAGTGGGTAGTTTTAGTTGTACCTGCTAAAGCAGAGCAACGTAACTAACTGATGAAATATAACTTCTTGATTTATGAGCAGACTGGAGCGGGCGAAGGGAATCGAACCCTCGTATAGAGCTTGGGAAGCTCTCGTTCTACCATTGAACTACGCCCGCTTTGAGGTGCGTAAGGCATTATAGACCTTACGCCTCTTCATACAAGCCTTTACCCCACTAAGTGGCGATTAAATAATCACTTAGCACTTCGGTTTACTGCCCTGCGCCGGAAGATAACGCTGCGGATCGATGGCCGTGGCCTTATAGCGAATCTGGAAATGCAGCTTCACCGTATCCGTCCCGGTACTGCCCATGGTCGCAATCTTCTGCCCCGCCTTCACGTTCTGGCCATTATTCACCAACATCGTGTCGTTATGCGCATATGCCGTAATGTAGTCCTCACCATGCTTAATCATGATCAGGTTACCGTATCCACGAAGCTGGTTACCGACATAGACCACCTTCCCGGCCCCTGAAGCGTAAACCGGCGTGCCGCGTGCGGCAGCGATATCAATACCTTTATTGCCCCCTTCCGAGAGCGAGTACGGCGCAACCACTTTTCCGCTTGCAGGCCAGATCCAGCAGCGCTGACCGACCGGCGGCCAGGATGATTTAGGCACCTGATAGGATGGCGTCACTTTGGCTGTTTTACGCGTTGAGGACTTTTTCCCTGAGGAGGAACCGCCGTTAACCTTGAGCTTTTGCCCTATCTCAATGGTATAGGGTGGAGAAATATTATTCAGGCGCGCCAGCTCCTTCACGCTGGTCCCCGTGGCACGTGAGATGCGGTAGAGCGTGTCCCCGCGCTTAACGGTATAGACGGCACCGGAATAACTGCCCATATCCGAAGATTTACTCCCCGAGCATCCTACTATAAGTAGCGTCAGCGTCAGGCAGAAAACGGCAATGATCGGGTTTCTCGTCAGGCTTCCTGCAAACAAAACAGCTCCTCGGTCAGCGTGAATGGCGCACTATGATAGCAGCCCAAACTGATGCGGGTCATGCCCTTTTCCGCTCTGTGGGCCAAACCGTTCGCATAAGAATGCAGTATAATAATTCCGCTGATGGTGCTGAACCATTAAGCATTATGGCACTGGAGCATCAATGAGTATTCAAGAACACGTTATTTTGGTAAATGACCAGGGAAAGGTGATTGGCACTCAGGAGAAGTACGCCGCGCACACGTCACACACCCCGCTTCACCTGGCCTTCTCTTCATGGCTGTTTAACGCTAACGGAGAATGTCTGATTACCCGGCGCGCCTTAAGTAAAAAAGCCTGGCCCGGCGTGTGGACCAACTCCGTTTGCGGACATCCACAGGCCGACGAAGCGACAGAGCAGGCGATTATCCGCCGCTGCCGCTTTGAAGTCGGCGCCGAAATCATAGACATCACTCCCGTTGCCCCGGCGTTCCGCTACCGTGAAGCCGACCCTTCAGGGATCGTTGAAAACGAAATCTGCCCGGTCTATGCCGCCCGCGTAACGAATACCCTCGCAATCAATAGCGACGAAGTGATGGAGTATCAATGGGTGGAGCTGGACGCGCTCTTCCGCGCGCTGGACGCCACACCGTGGGCATTTAGTCCGTGGATGGTGCAGGAAGCGAACACTGCGCGCGAAAAACTCAGCGCTTTTGCGGCGCAATAAAAAAGCCCCGGCGATAAACGCACGGGGCTTTTTTTACGTCTTAACGGCTTATTTCACCGGACGCATCGCCGGGAACAGGATCACGTCGCGGATGGTGTGGCTGTTGGTGAACAGCATCACCATACGGTCGATACCAATACCCAGGCCAGCCGTCGGCGGCAGGCCGTGTTCCAGCGCGGTTACGTAGTCTTCGTCGAAGAACATCGCTTCATCGTCGCCTGCCGCTTTCGCGTTAACCTGATCCTGGAAACGCTGCGCCTGATCTTCTGCATCGTTCAGCTCGCTAAAGCCGTTACCGATTTCGCGGCCACCGATGAAGAATTCGAAGCGGTCAGTGATTTCCGGGTTCTCGTCATTACGACGCGCCAGCGGAGACACTTCCGCCGGGTATTCGGTGATGAAGGTCGGCTGAATCAGGTGCGCTTCGGCCACTTCTTCGAAGATCTCGGTCACGATACGGCCCAGACCCCAGCTCTTCTCAACCTTAATACCGATGCTTTCAGCGATCGCTTTCGCAGAGTCGAAGTTATCCAGATCCGCCATATTGGTTTCCGGACGGTATTTCTTGATCGCTTCGCGCATGGTCAGTTTTTCGAACGGTTTGCCGAAGTCGAACACTTCTTCACCGTAAGGGACCTGCGTGGTGCCCAGAATATCCTGCGCCAGGGTGCGGAACAGGGATTCGGTCAGCTCAATCAGATCTTTGTAATCCGCATACGCCATATAGAGTTCCATCATGGTGAACTCTGGGTTATGACGTACGGAGATGCCTTCGTTACGGAAGTTACGGTTGATCTCAAACACGCGGTCGAAACCACCGACCACCAGACGCTTCAGGTACAATTCCGGCGCGATACGCAGGTACATGTCCAGGTCCAGGGCGTTGTGATGGGTGATGAACGGACGGGCAGAGGCACCGCCTGGGATCACCTGCATCATCGGGGTTTCTACTTCCATAAAGTCGCGGTTAACCATGAACTGGCGAATACCGGCCATGATCTGGGAGCGAATTTTGAAGGTCTTACGGGATTCATCATTAGAGATGAGATCCAGGTAGCGCTGACGATAGCGCGCTTCCTGATCCTGCAAACCGTGGAACTTGTCCGGCAGCGGGCGCAGGGCTTTGGTCAGCAGACGCAGTTCGGTACAGTGGATAGACAGTTCACCGGTCTTGGTTTTGAACAGTTTACCTTTAGCGCCCAGGATGTCGCCCAGGTCCCACTTCTTGAACTGCTCGTTATAGATGCCTTCCGGCAGGTCGTCACGAGAGACATACAGCTGAATGCGGCCGCCAACGTCCTGTAAGGTCACGAAGGAGGCTTTACCCATGATACGACGGGTCATCATGCGGCCCGCCACGGACACTTCAACGTTCAGCGCTTCAAGCTCTTCGTTCTCTTTACCGTCGAAGTCTGCGTGCAGTTGGTCAGAGGTGTGGTCACGACGAAAATCGTTCGGGAACGGCACGCCCTGCTCGCGCAGCGCTGCCAGTTTCTCGCGGCGGGTTTTCAGTTCGTTGTTAAGATCGACTACCGCGTCAGCGCCCTGTGATTGTTGTTCAGACATGTTGGTTCCTCATAACCCTGCTTTCAAACTTGCTTCGATAAATTGATCCAGGCTGCCGTCCAGCACCGCCTGCGTGTTACGGGTTTCAACCCCGGTACGCAGGTCTTTGATGCGGGAGTCATCAAGGACGTAAGAACGGATCTGGCTGCCCCAGCCGATGTCGGACTTGTTGTCTTCCATCGCCTGCTTCTCAGCATTTTTCTTCTGCATCTCCAGCTCATAAAGCTTCGCTTTCATCTGCTTCATGGCCTGGTCTTTGTTCTTATGCTGGGAACGGTCGTTCTGGCACTGTGTTACCAGCCCGGTTGGAATGTGGGTAATACGCACCGCAGATTCCGTACGGTTAACGTGCTGACCGCCCGCGCCGGATGCGCGGTAAACGTCGATACGCAGGTCCGCCGGGTTGATGTCGATATCGATATCTTCATCTACTTCCGGGTAGACAAACGCGGAGCTGAAGGAGGTGTGGCGACGGCCACCGGAATCGAACGGGCTCTTACGCACCAGGCGGTGAACGCCGGTTTCAGTACGCAGCCAGCCGTAGGCGTAATCGCCAATAATCTTAATGGTGACGGACTTGATACCCGCCACTTCACCTTCGGACTCTTCGATAATCTCGGTTTTGAAACCGCGCGCTTCAGCCCAGCGCAGGTACATGCGCATCAGCATGCTGGCCCAGTCCTGCGCTTCGGTACCGCCAGAGCCTGCCTGAATATCGAGATAGCAGTCAGCGCTGTCGTATTCGCCGGAGAACATGCGACGGAATTCCAGCTGCGCCAGCTTCTCTTCCAGCACGTCGAGCTCTGCCACGGCTTCGTTAAAGGTTTCTTCGTCGTCGGCTTCGACAGCCAGCTCCAGCAGCCCAGAAACATCTTCCAGACCCTGCGCCATTTGATCCAGCGTATCTACGATGGCTTCGAGGGAGGAACGTTCTTTACCCAGCGCCTGCGCGCGTTCAGGTTCGTTCCAGACGTCCGGCTGTTCCAGCTCGGCGTTTACTTCTTCGAGACGCTCTTTCTTGGCATCGTAGTCAAAGATACCCCCTAAGAACGTCAGAGCGCTCCGTGAGGTCCTGAATGCGGTTTTTTACCGGATTAATTTCAAACATGGTCTGTTTTCTTTTATGAGCTTGTCAAAATGCGGTGATAAGAGCGGGATTGTACCGAATCCACGCCCTTTTTTATAGAGATTACTGACGCTAAATTGGCCAGATATTGTCGATGATGATCTGAAGGGTGCGGTTACCGCGGAACTCGTTAATATCCAGCTTATAGGCCAGCTCAACCTCGCGCACGCCGTTGTCCGGCCAGATGGAGGTATCAACGTTAAAGGCGATGCCGTCGAGCAGCGGCCCGCCGCCGACCGGTTCCACCATCACTTTGAGATGGCGTTCGCCCACGATGCGCTGTTGCAGCAAACGAAAACGTCCGTCGAAAAGCGGCTCCGGGAACATCTGCCCCCACGGGCCGGCATCGCGCAGCATCTGCGCCACCTCCATGGTCATTTCAGCCGGAGAAAGCTCGCCGTCAGAAACCACTTCACCCTGCAACAGAGACGGATCGATCCACTCGGTGACCAGTTCGCCAAACAGACGCTGGAACTCGTCGAACTTCGCCTCTTCCAGCGACAGGCCTGCCGCCATCGCGTGGCCGCCGAACTTAATCATCAGGTTCGGATGAAGCGTGTCGAGACGCTCCAGCGCATCGCGCATATGCAGCCCCTGAATGGAACGACCGGAGCCTTTCAGCGTGCCGTCCCCGGCGGGGGCGAACGCGATAACCGGGCGGTGGAAACGCTCTTTAATACGCGACGCCAGAATGCCCACCACGCCCTGGTGCCATTCGGGGTGATACATCGCCAGCCCGCCCGGCAGGGTGTCACCGCTGCGCTCCAGCTTTTCGCACAGGGTCAGCGCTTCGGCCTGCATCCCCTGCTCAATCTCTTTACGGGTCTGGTTGAGTGCGTCCAGCTCACTGGCCAGCACGCGCGCTTCGCCGATGTTGTCGCACAGGAGCAGCGCAACGCCAACCGACATATCGTCCAGCCGCCCCGCCGCGTTCAGGCGCGGGCCGAGGGCAAAACCCAAATCGCTTGCCGCAAGCTTCAGCGGATCGCGGTTGGCAATTTCCAGCAGCGCCTTGATCCCCGGACGGCATTTGCCCGCCCGAATGCGGCTCAAGCCCTGCCAGGTGAGAATACGGTTATTGGTATCGAGCGGCACCACGTCCGCCACGGTTCCCAGCGCCACCAGATCGAGATACTCCGCAAGATTCGGCACGGCAATCCCGCGCGATTCGAACCAGCCCTTATCACGCAGCAACGTGCGTAACGCCAGCATCAGATAAAACGCCACCCCTACTCCGGCCAGCGATTTCGACGGGAAATCGCAGTCGCGCAGGTTCGGGTTAATGATGGCTTCGGCGTCTGGCAGGGTTTCTCCTGGCAGGTGGTGATCGGTGACCAGTACCGGGATCCCCAGCGCATGGGCATGATCGACCCCCGCATGAGAAGAGATCCCGTTATCCACGGTCATGATCATCTGTGCACCACGGGCATGGGCCTGATCGACCACTTCCGGGCTGAGGCCGTAGCCGTCTTCAAACCGGTTCGGCACCAGGTAAGCCACGTTATCGCAGCCCAGCGCACGCAGGCTGAGTACGCTCAGCGCGGTACTGGTTGCGCCGTCGGCATCGAAATCGCCCACCACGACAATCCGCGTCCCGTCACGGAACGCGTCGTAGAGCATTTCAGTCGCTTTTTCGATGCCACTCAGCGCTTGCCAGGGCAGCATGCCTTTAACGCTGCGCTCAAGATCGCTTGCCGTACGCACGCCACGGCTGGCGTACAACCGCTTTAACAGCAGCGGAAGCGTATCTGGTAAATCCGCGGTTTCAACCGCATCGCGGCGGCGCAGTTTTATCGGGGCTTTCACGCGAATTATTTACCACCCGTCTGTTTCTGGTGTTCGTCGAGGAACGCTTTCATCTCTTTTGGTCCCTGGTAGCCCGGCACCACATAGCCGTTGCTCAGCACAATGGCTGGCGTACCGCTCACGCCAAACTGTACGCCCAGCGCGTAGTGGTTAGCGATGTCGATATCGCAGGAGGCGGGCTTCACGCCTTTACCGTTCATCGCATCATCAAAGGCCTTGTTGCGGTCTTTCGCACACCAGATCGCTTTCATATCCTGCTCAGGCTGACTCTGCACGCCAGCGCGTGGGAAGGCCAGGTAACGCACGGTAATGCCCAGCGCGTTGTAGTCTTTCATCTCTTCATGCAGCTTGTGGCAGTAGCCGCAGGTGATGTCGGTGAAGACGGTAATGACGTGCTTTTCCTGCGCCGCTTTGTAGACAATCATCTCTTTTTCGAGCGCATTCAGGTTTTTCATCAGTAGCTGGTTGGTGACGTTCACCGGCTGCGCACCGCTCACGTCGTACATTGGCCCCTGAATGATGTGCTTTCCGTCTTCGGTCACGTACAGCACGCCGCTGTTGGTCAGCACCGTTTTCATGCCAGCCACCGGCGCTGGTTGGATCTCGCTGCTGGCGACGCCGAGTTTCGTCAGAGACTGTTTAATGGCGGCATCATCCGCATGGGCAAAACCGGAAACCGAAGCTGCCAGCAGGGTGAACAGCGCTAAAGACTTTTTCATATATGATCCTGTAACAATTCGTCGGCACTCACGCGCGAGGGTGGTGCTGTTGGTGTAGCTGCCGCAGGCGTTCCGTCGCGACATGGGTGTATATTTGCGTCGTTGAAAGATCGCTGTGTCCAAGCAACATCTGCACCACGCGTAAATCCGCGCCGTGGTTTAACAGATGCGTCGCGAAGGCGTGACGCAAAACGTGCGGCGACAGCTTCTCACTGTCAATACCCGCCAGTGTGGCGTAATGTTTAATGCGATGCCAGAACGTTTGTCGCGTCATCTGCTGCGCGCGCTGGCTCGGGAATAATACATCTATGGAGACGCCGTTCAGCAGCCACGGACGCCCGTGTTCCAGATACGTCTCCAGCCAGTAGACCGCCTCTTCACCCAGCGGCACCAGCCGTTCTTTGTTCCCTTTACCGATAACGCGCACCACGCCCTGACGCAGGCTGATATCGCTCATCGTCAGGCCCACCAGTTCAGAAACGCGCAAGCCCGTGGCATACAATAGTTCAAGCATGGCTTTATCGCGTAACTCCAGCGGAAGGTCAACTGCGGGCGACTGTAATAATCTCTCAACTTGCGCTTCGCTGAGATCTTTTGGCAGCCGCTGAGGTAGTTTAGGCGATGCCAGCAGTGCGCTGGGATCATCCGCGCGGATCTTCTCGCGGTAAAGGTGCTGGAACAGGCGGCGCATGGCGCTCAGCAGACGTGCGGAGCTGGTGGCTTTGTACCCCCCTTCCATCCGCTCAGCCAGTAACCCTTGCAGGTCATCGCTTTGTGCGCTTTCAAGCGTCAGACCCCGGTGCGCCAGCCACTCGACCAGCAGAGTGAGATCCCGACGATAGGCGCTAAGCGTATTTTCAGCGAGGTTTTTCTCCAGCCACAGCGCGTCGAGAAACTGTTCGATGAGTGCGAGATCCTTTTCCACATCAACCCCTATGGTTCTGCAATCTGGCCATTATGCCTGATTGCCATCGGTTTCTGGTACACTACGCGCAAAGTCATAGCAAGAATTGAGATAGTTACGCGATGAATATTGGTCTGTTCTATGGTTCCAGCACCTGCTACACCGAAATGGCGGCGGAGAAAATTCGCGACATTATTGGCCCGGAACTGGTGACGTTGCATAACCTGAAAGATGACGCGGTTGCCTTGATGGAGCAGTACGATGTGCTGATTCTGGGTATCCCTACCTGGGACTTTGGTGAGATTCAGGAAGACTGGGAAGCCATCTGGGATCAGCTCGATTCAGTCAATTTTGAAGGCAAAATCATTGCGATGTACGGCATGGGCGACCAGTTGGGCTACGGGGAGTGGTTCCTTGACGCACTCGGCATGCTGCACGACAAACTGGCCCCAAAGGGCGCGACCTTTATCGGCTACTGGCCTACGGAAGGCTATGAGTTCACCAGTCAAAAACCGATAATTGCCGACGGCCAGCTGTTTGTCGGGCTCGCGCTGGATGAAACCAACCAGTACGATCTTAGCGACGAGCGCCTCCAGAGTTGGTGCGAGCAGATTCTGGGTGAGATGGCCGAGCAGTTCAGCTGATTTACTCCTGCGTCGGCTGTTGCACGATCAACCGGCGCAGATCTCGCCACTCCGCAGGATCCATACTGTCTGCTGCCAGCCACAGGTGCTGGCGACGATTGTCCTCGACCCGACGCAGCCGTAGCATCATCCCGGTGTTGAGCATCCACGGCGTCCCTATCATTTCCCACTCTTTTCCCTGCCAGCGCAGGCGAGAATCCATCAGCAGCTTAATTTCACCCTGACGGGCGTTGATTCGACGCTGGCTGCGCACGCTGTCAAACACTACAAACGACAGCAAAAGCAGCCACAGAGGGGTATAGCTTAGCGGCCACGGCACCAATAACACCATTGCCGCGACCAGACCGTGGAGCAGTAAGGACATCCACTGTGAGCGCCACGAGACGCGAAGATCAGATTGCCACAGGACCACGTTCCTGATTCCGTGTTTGAATTAATTGCACCATCCGTTGCAACTCGGTGTCGGCGGGCTTGCCGTGATTCATCAGCCAGTTGAATAAATCCGGATCGTCGGACTCAAGCAGACGGACAAACAGGCGCTTATCGTCATCGCTTAAGCTGTCGTACTCATACTCGAAGAAAGGCATGATGGAGATATCAAGTTCACGCATGCCGCGACGGCACGCCCAGTGAATACGGGCCTTGTTGTTAATATCCATGTTCTGTTTCCTGCATTACGTTTGGCACAGTCGGTATCCCGTTCGGTATTCATTATTGCTCTTCGGGAACACCTGCTAGTGTAACGTGTTTTTGACCGTTTCTTTACTGGAATATTGCGAACCTCGAGCAGGCTTCCTGAATAATCCTTATAAAGACAGCGGATTACACTATTTTGCGTAGCGCCACGCATAACCGCGTAATGGCACGAATGGCCTGCTGAAAGCGCTTGCATTGAATACAGTCTCTTTTACCATTAGGTATTATCAAAGCGTTAAGCAATTCAGGACATCACTATGGCATTTACACCATTTTCTCCTCGCCAGCCCGCCGCCTCTGCGCGTCTGCCGCTGACGCTGATTACTCTTGATGACTGGGCACTGGCGACACTGACCGGTGCGGACAGCGAAAAATACCTGCAAGGCCAGGTCACGGCGGACGTGGCGCAGTTGACTGAGCACCAGCATCTGCTGGCCGCGCATTGCGATCCAAAAGGCAAAATGTGGAGCAACCTGCGTCTGTTCCGCCGTCAGGACGGATTCGCCTTCATTGAGCGTCGCAGCCTGCGTGACGCCCAGCTTAAAGAGCTGAAAAAATACGCGGTCTTTTCTAAAGTCACCATCGCCCCGGACGATGAACACGTTCTGCTGGGGGTAGCGGGTTTCCAGGCGCGTGCAGCACTGAAAAACCTGTTTGCCGAGCTACCGGATGCCGGAAAACAGCTGATCAGCGAGGGAGAAACCTCCATTCTGTGGTTCGAACACCCTGCGGAGCGCTTCCTGCTGGTAACCGACGAAGCAACGGCGGAACGTGTCACTGAAGCCCTGCGCGGTGAAGCACAGCTCAACAACAGCCAGCAGTGGCTGGCGCTGAACATCGAAGCGGGCCTGCCGGTTATTGACGCGGCAAACAGCGCGCAGTTTATCCCGCAGGCGACAAACATCCAGGCGCTGGGTGGTATCAGCTTTAAGAAGGGCTGCTACACCGGACAGGAAATGGTGGCGCGTGCGAAATTCCGCGGCGCGAACAAACGTGCCCTGTGGACGCTGGCTGGTCACGCCAGCCGTGTGCCGGAAGCGGGTGAAGATCTCGAGATGAAGATGGGCGAAAACTGGCGCCGTACCGGCACCGTGTTAGCCGCCGTCCAGCTCGATGATGGCCGCCTGCTGGTGCAGGTTGTCATGAATAATGATATGGAGCCCGACAGCGTGTTCCGCGTGCGGGATGATGCAAACACGCTCAGCATTGAGCCGCTGCCGTATTCACTGGAAGATTGATGCTGTATCGCCCGGTGTTGATATTCTCCCTCTCCCTGTGGGCTGAGGGATCCCCAGTAATTTGAAAGCAAAAGCGATAACGTTGCCTCAGAATAACTGAGGGCTTTCAGCGATGCCTCGGTCCGGCTGTAAATCGCTGAGGCGTTTCCTGTAGGCCGGGGCGAGGCGCAGGGATGCGCCGAGAGGGCGGGCTTTACAGGGATGTTACCTCCGCCCGTCCCCGATAAGCCGGAAGGAATAAGCCGAAGG
>NZ_PQTC01000044.1:0-15889 GCF_003850715.1 Enterobacter sp. 301B | reverse complement strand
CTTCGCCTGACGGGCTTTACGACCATATGGAGCATTATCACGACCTCAATATCTGTACTGGGTGCAGCACTTTCACTGCTACTTAGCCCGATTGGTCTGATAGCGGCAGCTTTTATCGCTGCCGGATTGCTAATCTGGAGATTCTGGGAACCGATAAGAGCCTTTTTCACCGGTTTTTTCAGCGGAGTTATGCAGCAACTGGCACCTTTCCGTGATGCCTTTTTCCCTCTTACACTGGCCTTCTCAGCAATAGCCAAAGTCGTTGGTGAGGTCTGGGACTGGTTTGTAAAACTCCTATCACCCGTGGAAAGTAGCCGTGAATCCCTTGATAAATGCGCATCCGCAGGAGAAACATTCGGTAAAGTCCTGGGGGGGGCACTTCAGTTATTGCTCTTACCACTGACCACCCTGATGGAAGGTATTGGCTGGGTTCTGGAAAAACTCGACCTTATCCCATCCGGTCTGGAAGCCGCACGCCTGAAAGCTGAAAGCCTTAAAAAAGACCCTGTAATGTGGGAGTGGGATCCGCAACAGAAAAAAATGGTGCAAAAAGGGTGGAACTGGTCGCCAGTCTCATCAGGTAAAAACAATAACGGGAATACTCCCCCACCCGGAGCACCGCAACCCACATCACCGCTGACCGGCGATAACGGCACTATGCGTAGGTTGCAAAGTATCGACAACAATACCAAAGCGACAGCCGACAACACGAAGAAGATCGGCCCCGGCGATATTGTGTTTAAAAACCTGCCGCGTGCACTGGCCGTTCGTGGGGAATGGAAGGAGTCACAGCTTGCCAGCACCACTACGGCAGGCCGGTTGAGTGAACGTCCCGCAGTGGTGGCAGCATCGCTTCCCGTCAAACAGGCGGAACTTCTGCCAGTCAGTCGCAGCGCCAGCAATATACCGGTTGCCACTGGTGGCTTTACGGGCGAAATCCACGTACACCTGCACGGCGTTGACCGGCAGGATGCGCGCGAAATTGGCCGGATTGTCGCCGATCAAGTAAGTGCCGAACTGGCCCGCCGTGAACGGCTTAATCGCGGCAGTTTCAAAGACAGAGATTAAGGGGAGGCAACATTATGATGATGATATACGGGATGTTCGTTTTTGAACTGAAGACACTGCCTTACCAGCAGTTACGCCACTCGCTGAACTGGCGTCATGTGAAGAATGACCGGATTAACCGGTCGGCAAAATGGCAGTACATCGGCGCGGGTGAGACACAGATAAACCTTGACGGGGTGCTTTACCCTGAAATTACGGGCGGCGATGTGTCTCTTACTGTTCTGGCAACACAGGCATACACCGGGCGTCCCTGGCCTTTAATCAGCGGAGCGGGGCAGATTTACGGAATGTATGTGCTGACCGGGCTACAGGCAACGCACACAGAGTTTGACCGTTACGGAAAGGCGAAAAAAATAGAGTTTTCGATCAGCTTCCAGCGCTGTGATGAAGACCTGCGAGAACGCCTGCAAGCGTCGTCCGTTGGCGACCTGCTTTCAGGGCTGAAAGATAAAGCCACATCCGCCTACAACTCTGCCAGCAATACACTGTCTGGCCTCTTCTGATGGGATCCATATAGAAGTGAAGCGGGCATTTGCCCGCTTCATCTTACTGAAGACACCGCCATAACTGACAGTACGTGACGGAATGCAAACTTATTCCGGCTTATCCGGCCATTCAATTTCTGGGACTTTGCCGGTATCAACACGGCTTAACAAAACGCGGTATTTTTTCCAGGCAAGCAAAAGCTGTTTTTCTTCATCGGTATCCAGCCCCAAATCGAAAGCATCCTGTAAAGGGAGTATTCTGGCGTTAGCTTCCTTCATCAGCACTGTTTTCGTTTCTTCCGCCAGCGCAATTAACTCCCCGACAGTGGGTTCCGGTGGGTCGGTTAAAATCGGTTTGCCCGCCTCATTTGCGGCGATCACTTTTCCTGTGGATTGCCCCTCCAGCAGAGAAAAATATAATTCTTCACTGATTTCCACTGCATCAGCCGGAATGGATTCATTCACCTCATCGCAATAGAAACCCAGTTCCGCTTTCGAAAAATAATAGTTCATCGTTTATCGTCCTAATATCCAACTGCAAACCAGCATAACTGGCGGTCTGTTGCGGCAGTATTTGACAGGGAATATTGTGAAGCCGATTTTATAAATCCCGTCATCGAGTTTTCGCCAGCGGTTCGCTCTATGTTGTTTGATACCGTCAGCGATGCGCAACCGGTCGGAAACGAAACAGGGAAGCTGAATGTCCGCGTGGTTGCCCCGCTGACGCTCTCAATTCCCCACTGAAAAATCATTCCCGTATTTGAATCTTTAAACCATCCTCGCGAACCTTTGGATGCGGTGTTGACCTTCTGGAAAGTGCTGTTAGCCAGCGTTTTGTTATAAAACCGGTTGTCGAAATTGGTAAAATCACCCGGCTTAATCTGGCCTTTCGCTTCCACATGTCCGCCGCGGGTATCGACAAAGACGGAGACACCTTCACTCCCGGTGAGGGTGCAATAGAACCCGATCCCGTTCCATGATTTCAGCATCAGGTTATTACTGGAAAAACCTACGCTATCCTCGCCCTGATAAATCCCCGTGCTGTTCCTGATTTTTACGCCTTCCGAGAACATAACCTCTTTCTGGAAAGTGCCACCCTTTGACGCTGAAACTGCATCGACCTCATCGGCTGTGGGCGGGTTATTTGAATCGTAGATTTTTATCCAGTCGGATTGCCAGCCTCCATTGATTTTAGTCCTGTGACGAATCGGCTCATCAGGACGCCCCGCACGCCAGCCAATTTGCCGACCAGTGTTTTGGTTGTACTGGATATGGATAAACTCATTCACAGTATTAGCGACCGGGCCATGAATACCCTCAGCGCTCATACTGAAAAAGCCGTTATAGTTGACGCTGTTTGCATCTGAAACATATACGGCAGAGAAGGCACCCAGACCAAAATCACCCACCTTCAATACTCGCCCGCCAGTGGTATCGATATTGGAAGTGGTCACATCTTTTGTGGACGCTGTACCCGCATCATCCAGATTCGAGGTTTTCAGGGTGATATCGGATGTACCATCAAAAGCCACTCCGGCAATTTTCCGCGCGGTGGCAAGCTTCCTGGCCGCTTCGGCAGTACCCTTTACTGGCAGCGCCCCCACATCGTCAGCCGTGGGCTTATATCCCTCATGGTAAACAGCCTTGTCGTCATACTTCAGCTCGCCTGTATGCTTCAGTTGCAGAAACTTATTAGACGTACCGTTAGCAATATAAACATCTGAATTACCCACCCCGAATGACACGTTGCCAATCGTGGTTTTAATTCCAAAACCGCCTGTCAGCCAGCCGCCTGCAAGCGGTAAACGGGTATTCGCATTGTCATTGGCCGCTTTCGCATTATCGTTTGCTACCTTCACCGCTTTCGGTGTCGCTGCGAGCACCTCAGACGTGCTGTCGGTTGCGCTACTGAGCTGGACAATACCTTTCTGCGCTGTGGTGGCGTCCTGAGCCGTGTATTTAGCATTAGCAAGGTCAAACACCGTCTTAACCGCTTTCGGCGTTGCTGCTAGCGTCTCAGACGTGCTGTCGGTCGCGCTACTGAGCTGGACGATACCCTTTCGCGCCGTGCTGGCGTCCTGAGCCGTGTATTTAGCATTAGCAAGGTCATACACCGTCTTAACCGCTTTCGGCGTGGCGGCGAGCGCCTCAGATGTGCTGTCGGTCGCACTGCTTAACTGAGTGAAACCCTTTGCGGTGAGCGAGGCATCAGGGTGACGGCGAGATTGTTCATGTTCTGCGAGCTTATCATCGACATAATCCTGCGTGGCCATCACCAGCGTGGTGTCAATTGTCAGCTCAACTGATGCGATATCACTCACCATGATGACCATGCGCACGGTCTGGGCACGCCCGGAACCTTCCGCCAGTGCAGGCTTGTAGCTATCGGCCATATTACCGACTGCAATCAGTGTGCCGGTGTCGTCATAAAGCCCCATTTCGCGCATCCAGAAACCACCGGTCTCTGGAGGGATAACCAGCTCAGCCACGACATAGTTTTTGTTCTTATTGTCCTGGCTGATTTTGTTCAGCGTATTACGCCAGACTTCCCTGACCAGCTTTGTCTGATTCGGATCAGGCGTCGGCAGCGTCCCCCCGCCGTCACCCACGGCCATTACGGTGAGGTTAACCTTTTTCCCGTTCGGAATGGTGGCCGCCGCCAGTTTAATCGCACCCGCTTTGGTGATAACTGTTTTGAATTTCACTGCCATTGTGTTCTCACTTATCCCGGGTAAACCGTGATGATATCGCCGTCATAGGTCAGGGCACCGGCGTAGAGGTATCCGGGAATGTCCTGAATAATATTAAGCCCGATCAGATGGCGGCTGGCGGGCTTTGCATCTGCAATGAGCCGCTCCATTTCGTAATACATTTCCTCTGTGATACCAGACTCTAATACACCGATATCAAGGCGAAATGTGCCGGGGGGATCATTGGTCTCCCACCACTCTGTAACATTGATGATGTATCCGAGCGGTTCCACAACACGGCGTAATGCGCCGATGGTGCCTTTGTGTCGGTGAATCAGCCAGGCGTCACGAATAGATTGTCGTTTGGTCTGCTCCGGCCAGTCCTTATCCCATCTGTCGACTGAAAGCGCCCATGCCAGATAGGGAAGAAGACTCACCGGGCAGGTATCAGCGTTCCACAAGGTGCGAAGCATCACCGGAATATCAGTAATCTTCTCCGTCACCTTCTCCGTGTTTCGCATGAAGTCACTTGCTGATGGAGGCAGCAGGCTGTTATTCATCGGTTCCCCCTTTGCTGATAGCGAAGGACGTGCAGCGCGCCGACTGCGTATCATCAATCACAAGGTCGCTGGCAGGCTCCTGTAACTCCACCCTTTGCACTCCCTGAACATGCAAGGCGGCCATGATGGCTGAACGGGCAACATCGCGACCAATTTTGCCCTGCTGATTAAGCCAGGACTGAAGGGCATTTTGCGCAGCGGTCAGGATTGGCTCAGACTCAGGGCCGGGGTAGAAATAAAGCTGCGCCCTGATTTGATAATCAATAATTGCAGCACTTTGCACCGTGAGCCTGTCGCCGACTGGTCGTATATTTTCGTCATTGAGAGCATTTCTCACGCTAGCCAATAATTCTGCCGATGCCGTACCGTCACCTTCTGTGGAAAGCACAGAAACGATCACAACAGCGGGCGACGGGCTGGTTGCTCTCGCGTCCGCCACTTTTCCGCTGACGCTTTTTGCAAAATATTCATATGCCCCGGTAGGCCCGGCCACGCTCAGGCCTTCGAATGCAGCCTGAGCACGCAGGCGCAGCGCGGTATCACTTTCGGTTTCCGCTTCAGCGGTTGTCGTTTCCGGGGTGATGATCAGACGTTCGGTATTCAGGTTGGCCGCGAGGTTATCAAGATCGGTCGATACGGCATGACTCAGCATACATGCCGCCGCGCCCTCATTGATGCGCTGGCGAAGCGTCATTTCACGGAAGGTAACCACCTGGGCGATCACGTTCAGCGGTTCGGATTCCAGCTCCAGTGAGGCGGCAACAGACGCCTGCTGTTCCTGCGGGAAGGCCGCAAGCATGACCGCTTTGACCTCGCTGAGAATGACCTCAAAGTCCAGGACTTCAATAATTTGCGGCTGCGGTAGCTGCGATAAATCAACTGTTGCCATTGCTGCCACTCCTGAGCGTTAGCGCGGTGCCTGCCGCCTGCATGGTTTCGGTGATAATGCCGACCAGTTCAGCGGTGACCGCGCCACTCTTTGAAAAACTGATATTGATGCCGTTCAGGGCAATACGCGGTTCCCACATCGTCAGAGCGATCACCGCCGCGCTCATACATTGCAGGCGGGTCACTTCGTTCTGTGGTTCATCCAGCAGGTCGGGGATCATGCTGCCGTAATCCCGTCGCATCACCCGGCTTGCCAGCGGCGTGGTCAGTATGTCGCGTACAGAATTCCACAGCTGATCGGTGTCTGTTAGCTGGCCCGTGCCGTCCGGGTTCATGCCGGTATAGCGAACGGTCATTTCGGGCCACCTGTATTGCTGCTGCCACCCTGCACACCGCCATGCACGTGTGAATGCACCGTCACCCCGTTAGACGAAAGCGAACCGCCTGAATGAGTGATAGTGCCCTTCATCGTGCCGCCTTCTGTCAGTTCGAACGTCCGCGCTTTCAGATGGTCGGTGCATTCCACCACCGGCGTTTCAAGCGTGACTCTGACAGAGGCTTTGATATGTGCTGTTTTCATGCCCTGCGCTTCCAGTGCGCTGGCCTCCGCGTCATAGCGGAAAGAAGCACCGTCTGGCGCTGTCAGCACAATCTCTTTCAGGCTGCTTCCCGGCGCAGGATGATCGTTGCTGTAGAGACTGCCAATAATGACCGCTGTTTCAGGGTTGCCACCGATACAGCCCAGCCAGACCTGTTCGCCGACTGAAGGTGGCACCCAGATACTGAATGCTCCGGCGCGCGTGGTGTTCCAGCGCAGCCAGTCGGTCTGAAGTTCGCCGCTTTGCACACGCACGCGCCAGCTCTCTTCATCAACGTCAATAACGACGCCGACGCGGAGGATATTTTCCAGCAGGCGGATCAGCTCAGCATTCATCGTGCGGCACTCCCCAGGCTGTTAACCACCTGTTCCGTAATCATCTGCTCATCGCCAGCGGTAAAGCCCAGCAGCTCACGCACCGGATATTTAGCAAAGGCACCCGGCCCAACCTGATCGCGCTGGCCGTACTGGTGCACACGCGCAATGCGTGCCGCCACGCCGTCATAACCCACGGATGTGCCGTCTGCGTCAGCGCGCATTTTGAGAAATCGATAGCTGCGCAACCGCTGAAACATCGGCACTTTCTTTGCGGTGCTGCGGCGCAATGAGCGCGTATTGATCTCGATGTAACGCTCAATATCGCTGCGGTAAAACGTGCGAATATCGTTGCGCTCTTCGTCAAAACCGGTAATGGTACGCCCGTACTTTCCCCGGCCACCGTGCCAGTTTTTGAGGCGACGGATCTCACCCTGCCAGACAAATACAATGCCTTGCTGAGAGCGCAGCACCCGGCGACGGCGGACAGGATATGGCGAGCCTTCCGGGTTTTGCTGCGCTTTGATGCGCTGTTGCTGGCTCTTTCGCAGTGCCTGACCAACCGCGCGGGCGGTGCGGACACGTCCGGCCTGAGAGGTTCCCGCCAGTATGTCGCTGAAGACCTGATCCAGTTCACGGAAGAGATCGTTACTCATGTGCGTCAACCTCCCACGTCACATCCTCAAAAATGGCGCTCCAGTCGCCGTCCGCTGACGGGATGCGCGGTTTCGGTTCCGGCAAATGCTCCGCCCTGGGAATGCCGTTTTCATCCAGAAAGACCTTCACGCGCTCGCGCAGCGGCATTTCAAACAGAATGTCGGCGGTATCGTCGTTATTGATAAGGGTCGTAAACTTAATGTCCCGGTTCCTCTCCGGGTTCAGCAGCAGATCGGGCTGGTTGTGCCAGAGCCATGCAAGTAACGGCAACGTGAAATCATCAATATCACCGGCAAAATTCATCACAAACAGCACCAGGGTATAGCGGTACATAAACGACGGCGTTTCGCCGGTCGTCTCGATATTCCCTTCCTCCACAAAAACGGTGAAGGCTTCTGGATTTGCCCTGCACCATTTGTTAGCGCGGGTCAGGGTCTCGCGTAGTGAATCAGCTTTTAACATGGCGCTACCTCTTGGGCGGAGTCGCTATTGAACCGTATGCGGCTTCACAGGCCAGCCCTCTGGCTCTTGCCTCATCAGCCTCTCTTGCCAGCTCTCCCGCTCGTTCGTCAGCGCGGCGGAACAGGTCGGCGAGCAATACGGCTCCGCTGGCTTCTGTCTCGCTTCTGCCGGGAGTACCGGCACGGCAGGTGCGTTCACGTTCTGCCAGTTGCCTGGCGAGTTCATCGGCCCTGCCGTGCAGCCCACGAGAAGCAGCACGGGCACGATCGGCATCAGCCTGGACGCCAGCAAGCTGCTGGCTGGCTTGTTTTCTGATCTCATCAACTTCACCCTGTCGGCGTTGTTCTTCTTCCCTGGCCTCTGCCTGCCGCTTAGCCAGTGCTGTAGCATCGTCAGCATCACGCTGTTTCCATTTCAGCGCCCACTCTGCACTGGCGTCACTGTACCCGGCTGTATAGCGCTGATGGCTGAACCACCAGACAGCCAGACCACAGAGCACCGCGATCAGCACAGGTTTCCAGCGGGACAGTAACCAGCTCATGACAGGAACAGCGAGCGCTCAGCGGCACGGCGTCTAACCAGGCCGTTAAGAACCTTGCCGCCTGCCTTGTTCCACTTCGGAAACTCATCCGCTGCGCCCGCAAAATCTCCAGCATTCAGTTTTTTCAGCAGTGTGGAACCCGCCAGAGCGTTAACGCCCAGGTTGTAGGCAAAATCAACGAGAGCATCAAACTGGTTTTGATTAACAGTGACCTTCACAAGACCTGTCACGCCTTTTTCATACTGCACCACGCCGCTGCTCAACAGGCTGTCGGCGGTTGCCTGTGTGATGGTCATTCCCTTACCGACCGGCACGCCGTTAACGGGTTGCGTCCAGCCATAGCCGATAGTCCAGACACCAACCGCATCCTGATAGGCGGTAAGCTCGCAGCCCTCAAAGCTTTTGAGCAGGGCCAGTCCGTTTTTACTCATTTCCACTTTTCGCCCCTCCGATACGGGTTTCAATAAAGCCGGTCACTTTGTTGCGTACCTTGTCAGCCCCCATAAATCCGATTGACGCGCCCACGAAGGTGACGGCATTGGATGGCAGGCCCAGATATTCAAGCGATCCGGCAACCGCCAGCGTGACAATCCCGCAGACCAGTGAACCGGTGGCGGTTTTCAGCATCGACTGGCCGTCATACAGACTCATCAGCGCCGATATGCTTAACGCTGCACCTGCCGCGTAGAGCGTCGGCAGATATGTAGCAATCCATTTCATTGTTTGTTCCAGCACTCCCGTAGGTACGTCGCTCATGGCAACCTCTCAACCCCAAAGCTGCACCATCTCCCGCTGTGCTTTACTCGCGATTTCCGGCAGTTCAATCTCCTGACCGGCTTCAAGAAAAACCTGCTTGCTCAGTCCGGGATTGGCAGATAACACTTTTTCGGTCACGCCCTGCGTGGTGCCGTAGTGACGCCAGCAAAGCAAATCCACCGTATCCCCCTGCAATGCCTTCACTTTCATCAGCAAAGCTCCGCATAGAGGCGCGGCGTGTCGCGAATGTCGGCAATACTCCAGCGGGCATCCCGCCAGAGATCATCCCGTTGCAGGTCAAGCGCGGCGGCGTCTTTGTCGCCTTTCGCCGTGGTATCGACGTCGCGATAACCTTCAAGTACCAGCGCCCTGGCAATCGAATAGACTGCGCGGCGGAAGCGGTACACCTTCACGTTTTCGCCGTTGATAACCAGCTTTTCCATCTCACCTGATGGCAGGGCTGAAGGCACATCTTCCAGCGTCTGAAAACCTGCTTTGACCTGACCGGCACGCCAGTCAAGCAACTGCGCAGTGACATGGGCTACCGCTTCCGTGGTGACGTGCATCAGCCTGGACGTGGTGATGCCGCCAGTGATGCGCGCGGCCAAACGAAGATCGGCCAGTTTAATCACCGGCCAGAAGCCCCCGGCACTGACGGTGGTATCACCATCATCAACATCGGGCGTATCGCTGTCGGCAGGCAACACGCGCTTATTTGCCACAAGGCTGCTCATGCACTTATCTCCCATAAATCAGGCGGTGGGCGGGTGGTTAAAAGACCGTAAACGGGCAGATATCCACCCGCGCCGCCTGTCGGACGGGGCCGAAGTCGTTAATTCTTTTTCTGGCTGGCAGGCTTGCGCTTTGTCGCTTTGCCTGTTGCCGCCCTGGTCGTGGTTTTACGCGTCGTCGCTGTACCTGCTGCGCTGGCGGTGGTGCTCTTTTCAGGGACAGGCTCAGCAGTAACGTCAGTTTTGTCGGTGCTGGCCGCGTCGCTTTCACCTGTGCCGCTATCCGCAGACAGCTTCTTAACTTCACGGGCAAGCGTGGCGATCTCTTTTTTCACCCCGGCGTTGGGGTTGCGCGTCAGCGCCTCACGGAACAGCGCCAGCGCTTCCGCTTTGGCCGTGATCTCAGTCGCGCCACGGCGGGCAAGTGCACGGGCCTTGCACAACTTTGCGCGCACCACATCCGGCATATCACTGTCGGCGACAATGTCCGCCACTTCTTCAAGCACTGCGATACCGGACGACAAATCAGCGTCGGCATCAGCAGCCGCGAGCGTCAACAGTGGCTTGCTCATTTCTTCAGTCAGGAAGGTCGCTGCCGTGCGGTTGAAGTTATCCGGCAGCGTCAGCCCGTGGCGTACCACGTAGCGCCCCAGCCTCAACGCAAGCGCATAGTCACGACAGTCAATCGCCCAGACCATCAGCCTGGTAATGACTTCATCCTGCCGCCCGCTGTCGCCGTCGAGCGTGCCTTCAATCCATCCCTCGTATTCAGGCAGCATGGATTTCTTCATTTCGGCTTTGGTTTCTTCGGACTGCACGCCGCTAAGGCGGGACAAGTCCATACGCAGGCGATGCAGAATTTGCTCATGCGCGGTGCGCTGGATATCGGATTCTTCATCCGCCAGGCCCCGGCGCTCTGCCATGACCTTCTGAAAATGTCGTTGTGCCGGTGTTAACATCTTCACTTCTCCCCGTCATGGCGGGGCAATGCCCCGCCGCTTCTGTCACTCGCCTGCCGGTTCGGCCTGGGCGAACTGAATGCCGTCAATGAACGCAACATTTCCGTAGTCTTCAATGACGAAGTCATCGTTTGACGACTGATACGTTGCGACACGGTTGTATTCCGGCTCTTCTTTGATCGTCCGGCGCAGACCGCCACGCTGGTAGTACACCGACAGGTTTTTGAACGGCGTGATCAGCACGCCATTTACCGGGAAGTAAGGCGCGATAAAGGTCGGCATATTGCCTACGCGCTCCTGCGCGACAATAAGCTGACCGGCCAGCATTTCGGTATTCGGGTTGGTCTGGCTTAATGCGTTGATGGCCGAGAAATTGCTGCTCGTCAGCAGGTCGCCCGCCAGAATCACCACGTTATCCGGGTTACGTTTGTGCCATTCATCCATCAGGCTGTTTTTGGCGTCGTACACCGCAGCGCCAATGTTGCCGTAGGTGCCTTTTGCGACAATCTTGTTATCTTCATCGCGCGAGGTGATAGTCACATTGGAAATGACGCGGTGCGGCGCTTCCTGGCGGATTTTTTCCAGCCAGCCAATGCCACAGTCCTGCAACAGCGGGTTAGCGGCACGGTCAGACGGGTCGCTGTACTTCACGCCGTTAAAGCCAATCATGATGCGGTCAAGCGACATCTGGCGGGCCATTGCCTTACTGATCAGCGGCTGGAACTCCGGCATGTGCGCCCACGCATCAAGCTGTTCATAGCTGATACCGTAGTCATAGTTGACCTTGCGACACATGTAGTCGAACGGCTCCATTGAATGATTTGAGCCAGGGTTGCGACGACTGGTAACACTGTTGTTTACGCCAGCCAACGGGCCTTTGCTGCCGATCAGGACTTTCTGACCTATCTGCTGGTTGACGCCAAAGACGTTAATTTTGCTCAGGAAAGAATCATCCTGCTGTGCGGCCTGCTCAAGGCGTTGCTGACGCGTCGGATCTACGGCGAATTTTGCAGCAACGGCGGCGGTTGATACGCCGTTGAGCTGTGCCTGCCGGGCGATGTACTGATCAAATAGCTGGCGGGTATTGTTATCCATGTTCTCTGCTCTCTTTGTGAATATCAGTAATCAGCCAGTTGCGCGTTAGCGCCACCGCTCGCGGGTGCCCGCTGGCTGAAATTGCCGTCTGTGCTTCCCAGCTTGCTGGTTAGCGCGGCAAGGTCGGAGGTCAGCTTCTGAATGGCCTGGCTGTCCTGCTCACGGGCGCGGCTCAGGTCGTTGAAGCTGTCCAGCAGATCGGCATGGGACTGGGCGACGTTCTCCACGGCGTCACGCACCTGGCTGAATTGCTCACCGTCAGATTTACGGCCTTTGCCGATAATCCCCATGACGCGCGCGAACCACTGTTTACCCTCATCGCTGCGCTGCTCAGCCAGTTCGATGATTTCTGCCTCAATGGCATCGGTGAACAGCGGGGCTTCACCCTGCTGATTGTTGAAGGACATAACCTGCTGACGCTGCTGCGCGGCAAACTTCAGGCGCTCGGTACCGAGGCTCGCCGGGGTATCAGTCATTGCCAGCCCCATGACATACGCCTTGCCGTTAAGCGCAAACTGCGGGTGCAGCTCAATGCTGGAGTAAATCTTCTTACCTTCTTCCGTCAGCTTCTTCATGCGCTCAGAAGGTTCAATCTCGGCGTAAAGCGCGGTGCGTCCGGCGAGCGGGCCTTCGCTGATATCTTCAGCACTCAGCGCCGTCACATCCCCCATTGCGCCGAAATCACTGCCGGGGAGCGGCGAAAGGTAGTGCTCCACGTTGACGCGTGCGCCGTACACGTCCGGGCTGTAGTTTGCTGCTGCATCACGAAGGTGCTCAGGGCGAATTTCACGCCCGTCAACGGTGGCACCGGAGACAGCAACGCGGAATTTCTTACGGGCTGGTTTAGCTGCGCTAGCCATGTCGATAATCCTGTTGAGTGGTTTCTGTACGGCCATGATGGCAGAGCGTAACTTGCTGTCTCAACGAGGTTTTGTTGTCGGAGGAAGGCCAGACCATAAAGGGGGCGATAGCGGGATCGCGCGCGGGGTAATCTTCACTCCATAAACGGTGGAGGGCAGATGATACAGGACGCTTTTGTACGTCAGAGGGCAAGACAACTTTACTGGCAGGGCTACCCGCCAGCGGAGATCGCGCGCCTGATGGGGATTAATCAGAACACAGTTTACGCCTGGAAGAAACGCGATGAATGGGATGAAACATCACCTATTCAGCGAGTAACCCAGACTTTTGATGCGCGCCTTATCCAGCTTGGTGAAAAGGACAAGAAAACCGGTGGTGATTACAAGGAGATTGACCTGCTGACCCGGCAACTGAAAAAACTGTCTGATGGACAACCGGCAGGGGCTGGCACGGGCAAAAAGCCGCGCAAACGTAAGCTGAAAAACCACTTCACCGAAGAACAGATCGTTGCGCTGCGGGAGAAAATACTGGATTCCCTGTCGTGGCATCAACGCGGCTGGTATGAGCAACGCCACCACCGAAACCGCATGATACTGAAGTCCCGCCAGATTGGCGCAACCTGGTACTTTGCACGCGAGGCGTTGCTTGATGCGCTGAGAGATGATGTGAAATACCCGTACCAGCGCAACCAGATATTTCTGTCTGCATCCCGCCGTCAGGCTCACCAGTTCAGAGGATTCATTCAGAAGGTGGCGGAAGAGGTGGACGTTGAGCTTAAGGGCGGTGACAAAATCGTACTGAGTAACGGCGCAGAGCTGCATTTCCTCGGCACGTCCGCTGCAACGGCGCAGTCATATACGGGCAACCTGAAGTTTGACGAATTCTTCTGGGTCAGCAACTTCACCAACCTGCGAAAGGTTGCGGGGGCGATGGCAACGCTGAAGGGGCTGACGCGTACCTACTTTTCCACGCCGTCAGGTGAGACCCATGAGGCTTACCCGTTCTGGACGGGCGATCGCTGGAATGAGAAACGCCCGAAGGCACAGCGCAAAGCGTTTGATGTTGGCTGGAAAACGCTGAACAGCGGGCTGCTGTGCCCGGATAAAACCTGGCGTCAGATTGTCACCCTGAAGGATGTGATAGACCACGGCTGGGAGTATACCGATCTTGAAGAAATTCAGGATGAAAACAGTGAGGATGAATTCCGCAACCTGTACATGTGCGAGTTCGTTCGCGATGGCGAGTCAGCCTTCAACCTTAACGCCCTCATTGGCTGCGGGGCAGATGGTTACGACGAATGGCCGGACTGGAAACCTTTTGCGTCCAGGCCGATGGGTAATCGCCCGGTCTGGATAGGCTATGACGCCAACGGCAGCAGCGGCAACGGTGACAGCGGTGCGATTTGCGTTGTGGTTCCGCCACTGGTGCCGGGCGGTAAATTCCGTACGGTGGAAACGGAACAGGTGCGCGGCCTTGAATTTGAAGAGCAGGCGAAAGTTATCGAAAACTTCACCTTCAAATACAACGTTCAGCATGTCGGCATCGACGTGACGGGCGGTAATGGTGAAGCCGTTTACCAGATAGTGAAGAAGTTTTTCCCGATGGCGATGCCCTACACCATGTCAATGACGTCAAAGCGCGCCCTGGTGCTGAAAATGCTACAGCTGATCCGCGCCGGGCGATGGGAATATGATCGCAGCGAGCGCGCCCTCATCAACGCCTTTAACTCTGTTCGCAAGGTAAAGACGCCGGGCGGATTCATCACCTATGACACTGACCGCTCGCGCGGCGTCAGCCACGGGGATTTAGCCTGGGCGAATATGCTCGCCATTATCAACGAACCGCTGGGCCAGGAGAGTGGCAGCGGCGGGTTTGCTATGGAGTTCTGATGAAGAAGCGCACCTACAAAAACAATCACACTGCCAGCAGTGGCGGTGCCGGACAGCCTGATATTTCTGACGCGCTCAGAAGCGATCCGGCGCTCAGCGCCTTCACGTTTGACGGGCCATATTCAGTAACAGACGGCTATGATCTGCTTGATAGCATGTGCTGCGTCGATAACGGTCGGTACTACGAAACGCCAATAGACTGGAAGGGGTTAACCCGTGCGTTCGCCCAATCCCCGCTGCATCAGTCGGCGCTTTACTTCAAGCGTAATGTGCTGACCGGGTGCTTTATCCCTCACCCGTTACTGTCACGTCAGGCCTTCTCTGCGTTTGCACTGGACTGGTTTGTCTTTGGTAATGCCTATCTTGAGCGTCGGTCTAATCGCCTGGGCGCTCCGCTCAAGCTCCAGCATGTTCCGGCACTGAACACGCGACGCGGGAGCGACCTTAATACCTACTGGTTTATCCGGCAGTGGAAAGATGAATACGAGTTTAAGGCGGGCGAGGTCTGCCACATCATGAACCCGGACATTCATCAGGAAATCTACGGTATGCCTGAATATATAGGCGCGCTGTTGTCCGCCAGCCTGTCACATTCTGCCGATAAGTTCCGCAAACTCTACTATGACAACGGTTCTCACGCCGGATGTATTCTCTATGTCGGATCTGAGAAGGTGGATCAGGAAAGCATTAAGGTGGTGCAAAAGACGCTGTCACAGGCCAGAGGGAAAGGCTCCTTCAAAAACGTGCTGATACATGCACCGGGTGGCGGCAAAGATGGTGTGCAATTGTTACCGTTCAGCCAGATATCGGCAAAGGATGAGTTTCTTAACATCAAATCAGCAACGCGCAACGATTTGCGCGACGCTCACCGCACCCCGCCGCAGCTAATGGGCGCAATGCCGGAAGGCAACGGCTCACTCGGTGATGTTGAGAAATCCGCGCGCGTATTCTTCATCAACGAAATGCTGCCTGTGATGGAAGCCATGAAGGGCGTCAATGACTGGCTCGGTCAGGAAGTGATCCGCTTTAATCCCTACGCTCTACTCAAAGACGAGTAACCCGCCCCGCCCGCCGCACATCCTGCGGCGGTTCTCCTTCAGTAATTTTCAATCCCTGTACAACCGACCACCACCTGAGCACCATTCAGCACAACCTTTAACGCCCCTTACTCAGAGCGCATGAGCGCCATTCTGGCAGGCGCAAACTGCAATCGATCCCGCTCACACCCGGAAGCGAGAAAACGCGCTGAGAAGGCGAAAAAGGCCGAAGAATGGCAATTAAAGGCATCACCTCCCGACCCTCCGTCGCGTGGGCTGTTCCCCCGTCACCTGCGC
>NZ_PQTC01000043.1:0-15889 GCF_003850715.1 Enterobacter sp. 301B | reverse complement strand
GATGTTATTCACCCTGGCCAACCTGTTTCGGGTGGACCCAATGATACGTCAGTGGGAGAGATCTCAGTAAAAACCGGAAATAACGCCAGAAATGGTGGAAAAAATAGCCTAAATAGGCTGATTCGATGTGTTTGCGGGAAAAAAATCGGCCCAGATCCGCGAAATTTTAATCAACGAGTCAGCTTGGGAAGACATGACCTGCTTATTCGCACCTTCCATAGCTGAGTGACGGTTGCGATGTTATGAAAAGTCAGCTTGTTGAGCTCCTCCTCGATTGTTTTATCCAGGTTCTCCAGTACTGTGTACAGCTCCGATAATGTGAATTTATCGCCTTTACGGTACTTTTCGTATTTTTCTACAAACCTACGCTGAATCGATGGCTGCTTCACTGCACGTATAAAGATATCTGCCAGATAGGCCTCCATCACAGTAATGATGCCTGAATAGCACATACGTATAAGTATCGTATTCTCAGTACCGGCAGAAGCAAGTTCTCCCAGTTCGGACATACTCTGACAGGCATGACGAAAAGGAAGTGAATCGCCACGGATAATCTAGACACTTCCGAGCCGTTGATAATACTGGTTTTCATATTCTGTCGGTGAGCTCGTCGCAAATCAATTCTGTGAGGTCAAGCTCACATAGAGTGGCCTCATTGCTGGCAAGTAAAACAGCGCAAGCGTAGAACTCAGGATCTGTACAGGGAAAACTATACCCCCCTGCCAGTACCCAGCGGTTATGTCTGTCAAAGTCGCTGGTCATCAGCGATAACAGCGGATCGCTGGTTCGGTTCCAAGCAAATAATTGATGTGATTCTGGCACTTCAGCTGCAGCAGCCAGAGGTAACCGTTCAAGCCAGTCATCAAGGGTGGTTTCAGCAATAGCTGGCAGTGCTTTCATCAGCCAGTCTTTTCTGAGTTCGTAGTACCTGGGGTATCCTTCACCGCCATTATCTGAGAAATCATTGCTGTTTAGTTCAGTAAGTTCTTTCTCCATTGCTTCCTGCCAGTTCGCAAGGCACTCCCTAAAATGGCGCTCCAGAGATTCTCTGTGATATCCCTGAAGCTCCATCCGCCGGCGAATCTTTCCTACTTCTGCTCGGTATCCAATAAATGAATTGCGGTGATCCCCGTCCTTATCTCCACCCACAATGTCTCGGATACGATCGCTGTTTCTGAAATACCATTGCTCATAATCGTCTTGCATAGAGCACAGCTCAAATTCTCCGACAGTTATACCGGTCCATGTAGACATGCTACCTCCTTCTAAATGGATTGCTTAAGAAATACACATGAACTACATTTGAATTACATTTAGCATTGCATTGGCATTAGTAAAAATTAAAAAAAAGGATTACAAATGTATTTCATTTGCAATCTTTTTGACATTCATGAACCTAAGTTATTCTTATAGAAACTGTCGTCGCCATCGCAGAACGCACACCCTGTCATAAAGCTTAGTTCAGGTACATAATCGCTAAAACGACCACAATGTCCACACTGCTTTAATGTGCTTGAAAACGTTAAACACTCAACACAAAGATACCCGTCACCTGATTTACAGACACTCTCAGCACTCATACAGTCGGTGCAGCCAGCAGGTAGTATGTTTAGGGTCTGTTCATCGATAGTACGCAACGGTGAATCAAGCAACGCTATTCTGCTGCTTTCGAACCCACATCCAATACAAGCAAAGTCATCCCCTCCGTCAAAAAGAGTCTGGCTCTTTTTACATTCTGGGCAATTGATTAAAATGCATGATGAAGAAACGTAGCAGACCTGACAGGTGGTATTCTGTAAAACATAACGAGGGTCTACGTCTGGCTCTGTGAGAGTGACCGATGCTTTCTGTTTGCACTGGTAGCATTCATGAACGTCAACATTGTTCCTGACGAGCGAGTCAACTTCAGATTGAATCTGCCTTAGTCTCGCAGCAGCGTAAAACTCATTCCCCCGGAGCATCATAGTTTCATTACCAGCAAGCTTCTGACGTAAGCGCACACCAAAGAGGGATTTCCAGTCATCGCGCATAAGACGGTTTAGAGCAAACCAGGCATCTGCTTGTTCTCTTTGGATCTGCTCCTGTTCAGCGTCACTGAATGAGGGATGATAGAAGTGAACCACCCGGTTGCGATGCTGCCTGACCTTATCGAAAAAGGCCATTGTTTCTCTTGGCAAGGGTTTCTCGAGGATATCACCGAGGCGGGCACAGGTTTCATCGTAAGTCACAGACTGAAAGTCGCCTGCAACATACTTACTTCGGACAATTTTTTTTCCGGAACAAGCCAGCGTCCAGTGCTCGTGTACGAGAGGTACTTTCAGTAGTATCTCAACGGCAGTCCAGAAGCTGACAACCGAAAACTTTGGCTTTGCCGCTTCCAGCTCCTCCCTTGCCTTGTCCAGAAATTCCAGTCCGTTGTTGATCAGAGCCTGAACGTCCGGACTGAGTTCAGGTGCCCGGTGGGCCTGGTCTGCTTCATCATCATCAAGCATGTGATTTTCCCTACATTAATTATTATCGCGCAGCAGTTGAAGTGCGTCACTCGTATTGAGTGTAAACCGCAGCTGCTGACTGGCGGCCACGTCCAGCGCAAAAATCTTCGTATAAACTTCGGTACTTTCAAACTTCTCGTGGCCCAGCAGTCCCTGAACAACCTTCGGGTGAACGTGGCCATACAGAAGGTGCATCGCAAAACTGTGCCTGAACGTGTGGGGGCTGACGTCGATACTCAGTTTAACGCCGTCGCGATATGCGGCATCGACAGCCCGGCCCAGCCAGTTACGCACCGTCCGGTCGGTAACTTTCCACACCGGCTGTGCGCGACGTTCACCGGTAATTGGGTCGTCCTCAAACTGCTCCTTCGTACTGGCAAACAGCCTGCGCATCTCATCGACGTAGGCTGGGTCCGATAACGGCACCACCCGGTTTGCGCTTTTTCCCTTACGCGGGCGGCCGCCACCGGCGCGTCGCTGTTTGGCCGTGCGCAGTACGACGTGCGGAATGGACTCGTTGAGATGAAAATCCCGTCGTCGTATGGCCAGACATTCGTTCAGTCGGGCTCCGGTATTCCAGAGGGTATTGAAAAAAGCGTGCTGGCTCCAGTCCGGGACATAGTGCAGCAGCGCGGCCACTTCCGGCGCCAGAAGGTATTTTGGCAGCTCAGTGTAATGCCGGGCCATCTCGCGAAGGGAGAGCGCACGGCCGTAGTCCATACCGGCCGGCTGTCCGTGTGGGGACAGGGCAGGGAAGGAACTATTAAAGGAGGGCAGATTCATGGTGTCCCCGTCTTTCTGGTGACGCTACGTAAATTCTGCCGCGTCACACCCCTGCCGGACAGCCATTTTTCACGTAGCGCAATCTGATCTGATTCAGCCGTCATTTTCGTTGCTCCTGAAGCCCGTTGCCACGGAAAAAACCCGCAGAGCGGTGCGCGCTGAATTTCCGCTTCCTGGATATATACCATAAAAAGGAAACAATTAATCGGAGGCGGTGAGCAGAAAGGGATCGGGAAAGGATCGAAAAAGGATCGTTTTTACCTGGATGATGGGTTCAGAGGGGGAGGAAAGGGCTGTATGTTGTGTTCTGTGACAAACTGCCCTCAGCGTGTCATCAGATTCCTGGAATTGCGGAAATCGGAAAAGGAAAATCCAGAGAAAGGAGGTAAGATAATTCCGAGCACTCAAATGCGCGCGGGACGTAAAGTGCGCAAGGACAGAATACTTACTGCTGTAGAAACAAGGAGAAAAAGCGTGGCTGTTCTAACGATCAGGGGCGTCAGAAGTTACAGTGCAGACAAAGATGTGCGTATCGACCTGAGCAACAAGGTTACGCTCATCTATGGCCAGAATGGTTCTGGAAAATCAACGATATCAAACTATTTTTCTGGCTATTATCCGGAAAAGTACCGCAAGTGCCGTTTTGAAAGTCAGGAAGATTTATTTCCGCTTGTCTTTAATCAGGATTATATCGAAAGAAAATTTAGCCTTGAGAACGTTCAGCCGGGCATTTTCACACTTAGCGAGCACAATAAAGATATTCAGGAACAGGTTGATAGTAATAGAAACAAAATAGCACGAACAGATACAAAGATAGGCGAACTTAACACTGAAATCGCCGGGCGGGCGGAAATGGAGTTGACCCTGATAAATAACTGCGCTGCCAGAATGTTTAAAAGGACATCCGCTGACCGGACTCGATTCTCGTCTTTTCTTACGGGAGCGAAGCAGCAGAGAAATTTTTATGATCGAATAAAAGATATTCCCCTTGCAGTCAATCAACTGGACGCGGATGAACTTTCTGTTCGTTTTGAAAACCTGCAGAATAGCAAAGGTACAAATTTACCTTATATCAGCTTTAGCCTCCCGCCAGAGCTCAACCCTGATGTGATCCGGCTAATTTATTCACCGCTTCAGCCCGCGTCAGGGACACAATTTGCCGAATTCATTGCGAATCTGGGAAATGCCGACTGGGTCAGAGAGGGGAGGAGCTTTATTCGTGACGATGTCTGCCCTTTCTGTCAGAACACGTTTGATACAGCCCATTTTGCCGAAGAAATGGCGAGGATGTATGACAAAAGCTACACCGACGCGATCGATGTAATAAACAAGGCGGCAGAAGAATTAGCGGACAATATTGACTATCTCAATGACCTGTCCGAGAGAGTTTTCAGACATCCCGCTGTAAGCGAAGGTGATGAGGTTTTCAGCTCACTCAAGTTACTTATTCAGATAAGTCAGACAAACTATCAGACCATCCTCAACAAACTCGAGAGACCTTCTGAGATGTACGATATGGCTGATATTTCTGAAGCGCGCAATACCCTCATCAGCAATATAGAAAAGATAAATAATACCGTTTCTGCGAACAACCAGCTGGCCGATAACTACGATGCAGAAATGGCGAGATTAAAGGCTGATGTCGACACGTATCTGCGCCAGATTTGCGACGAGTATCTTGTGGCACTGACGGCTGAACTTCATGAGGTCAGGGCTCAGAAAACAAAAGCCGAGCAACAGGCCTCAGCTCTTTTGACTGAAAGAAGGCAGCTCGGGGAGCAAACGTCTCGGCTTGTAGGGCAACTTTCAGTCATTCAACCTACCATCGACTCCATCAATAATAATCTCAAAGCGTTGGGCGTAACTGACTTCCACATATGCTGCCATGACGAGGAGATGAAGCTTTACCGGCTTAGGCGTGCAAGCGACCCAGGGGAAAGAGAAGTATTCAGAACGCTGAGTGAGGGTGAAAAAACTCTTATTGCGCTGCTCTATTTTATCGAATCCTGCACCGGCAATGTTACGCCCTATGCCGTCCACGATGGCCGGAAGATAATAGTAATTGATGATCCGATATCCAGCCTCTCACATAATTACATTTATGAAGTAGCCTCGCTGATAAAACGAAAAATTATTAAACCTGAGACAGCCCGCCATCTGGTAATCCTCACTCACAACCTGTTTTTTTTCCAGGAAATTTTGCTGACGTCCGTGAGGAGGCTGGAGAGTAAACTCGATGCCCCTAAAGGCTGGTCACTGCTGCGTATTGTCAAGAATGATCACAGCGACTGTATCCCTTTATCCATGCACGAAATGCTTAACGAGTATCAGGCTCTGTGGCAGACACTCAAGGACGTGCGGGACAACAAGAGTCAGCTTATTGTGCTGCCTAATACGATGAGGAATATTCTTGAATACTATTTCAGCTTTGCCTGCAAAGAGGAGAAACTGGAAAAAACGCTTGCAGCTCTGGCTTCTGACCACGCCGAAGGCCGTTATGATTCATTCTATCGGGCCATAAACAGACATTCTCATTCAGATGGCAGAAATATTCTTTCTACAGGCATTATGGATAAAAGCGAATATTTCAGGCTTTTCAGAAAGATTTTTGAAGAAATGGACGAACTGAGACATTACTGCTCAATGATGGATGAAAAGCAAGAGGAAGCTATTTAGTTTCGGCTTTGGAGCGGAGCATCATCACCTGCGGGCACCATTCACTTAACGATTCGGGAGCGAGCGCATGTGCTTACGCACATGTTCTACGCGCCCGAAACGAAAACGTGTATACCGGGTGACCGGAACAATTTTCGGTTTCATGAGGCTTTCCTTCTACAAACCGGCTACAGCCGGAAGTCCCTGTACCCATTACAGGCTGGTAATGATCCAGAGGGGAACGCCCGAGGTGATGACAAAGTCATCATACGAAAAATGACACCGGCTGTCATAACAATAATGCTCTTTTCACTCAAAAAAATCTCGTTAAAGTCTCGTATGCTAGCTCGGCTCGGGCGTGCCGACTTTAGCGGAAAACGGAAAGGGCAGGAAATGGAGAAGAGTCGAAAACCATTTATCCGACATGTCGATAATCGAGGGGCGTGACTCTTTTTCCTGAAGGGTTTATGGATTATGTTGAAAGCGAGTTATCACTGAATTTGAAGATCTGATTCAAATCTCATCATTATTACCCTCGGAGTCCAATTAAATGTCTGTTCATAAAATTTCGGCTAGATTTTTCGGGAGCCTGAACGTGGAATGGCCATGCCCTGCATGTGGCCAGAAAACGTTGCTCATTGACAACGAGAGTTTCTACATGAAGTCACTGCTGGAAAGCAGGCGAGCTCAGAATGAGGAATGGTTTGAACCTTATATGGATGAGACGGTATTCAGCTGCATGGCGCACTGTTCCCGGGCAAACTGCGATGAAGTGGTTGTCTGTATTGGTAAGGGAGGCTGGGAGGAAGAATGGGACGATGAAATGCGAAATCGTGATTATGTTCCCTGGTATAAACCAATGAGCTTTGTTCCGACGTTGCACCCATTTGCACTTCCCGGAAAATGTCCGGCGGAGATTACCGGGCCTATTACAGCTTCTTTTTCTGTCTATCTCAGCCAGCCAGGGTCTGCGGCCAACTTAATCAGGATCTCGGTTGAGAGAATGCTGACGGCAATTGGTGTTCCTGAGCATAACGATAAAAATAAACGCATTAATCTTCATCAACGTATCGAACTGCTTGACGGGCAATATACTCCCTACAAGGACACGCTGATGGCCATTAAATTCCTGGGTAACGCCGGCAGCCATACCTATGATGAAGTGACAACCGGCGATATCGAAGCGGCATTCGAGATTATGGAGTATGTCGTGAATGACCTCTTTTCCGGGCGTAAGGAGTCGATTGACGTTCTCACCAGACGACTACATCGCAAGTTCGGAAACCAGTAAGGAAGCCGGCATTACTTACCTGCCACTGGGTTGCGGTAGCAGTACTCTGTAAGTCAGGATAGTTCAGAAGCTGAAGAACTATCCTGACTAAGGAAACCTGAAGGAATGTTGTTTAACCGGACAACATACTTATCTGCAAAATAGTCCTCAGTACGATATTAGTTCGTCATACTTATATACATATATTTTATGTAATAAGTACAACAAAAAAACTCAACGTAACGAATGTCTAAGTACCAGACATTAATTAAATAAGAGAAACTTTTTCAGATATTCTTTTAGATACTATTTCCGCACACGCGTCAATCCTCCGATCAAATATATTTTGACTTCCATCAGGCCTTCTGACATTATAATAAAAAATGATGCACACCCCACTCAACAGTGATTCTGTTGCCGTCTTATTTCGCCTGATGGTGAAAATCAGACCGCAGCCGGGTGCATTACGTGCTGGTTCCGGCATATTGCGATATATGCACTTAAGTTAAATATTATCTGCACCGCTGACCTGGTTTACTCCATTACTCTGGTTTTCGCCGGAAATGGTAACAGAAGAACAGGCCTGACCCATTGTGCCAGGCAACGCAGCTGCAAGGGGAAATTCTCATCGTAAGAGTTATAGGGAGATTGCGCTTAGCACGTGATAATCGTTGACGCAATAGCGAAAATGGCGAAGCAGGAAGAAAATAACTAAAAATATATGTTGACTATTGACAAACATGCTTATTTTAGGGTAAGATAACCTTATTCTGAACATGACAGAGAATACTGTCATGTGGCCGACAGAGGCCAGGGCAACCCAGATTCGAATAATACTATCCGGTTCCCTGTTCTGTTGGCTCAGCCAAGACAGCAGGCACCGGTGCGCCCGGGCCTGCTTTTTTTGTGCCCGAAGCAAATGACGCGATTCTTTATTCCGCTACTGCGGAGATGGATTCGTATACCCAAAAAACAGCTTTCGCGCTTCGCGAATAAGGAACTGAAATGAACTGACAACTAATGAAGAAGTATCACGTGGCTATTACTGCCAACCATTTTTTAACAATCTGAAAGGTTTCTAAATGAAAACTTTGAATGCTGTAACTCGGAGAAATAACTCAATAACTAACCAAGGAGACTACTATGTCTACAAAAACGTATTTTCAAGCTCTAATCATCTCTGGTCCGGACGTCACGCATTATGGAAATCCAGAACGCCCCCGTAAGAAACGCCGTGGGTTATTTGGCCTCAATAAACAAGAAATCTGTATCGGATCGCTTGTTGGTCTGGTAGAGCAATCTATCCATCAGGAACTCGTAACCTGGGCTATTGGGGTGCTTCAGGCTATTGGATTTGGCGCTGGGCTTGCAACCTGGTCAGCTGGTGCATTTTGCATTGCACTTGCCTGTATGATTACAAGTTGGTGCGGATCTTCAATCCTGAGTAAAAAAAGTATCTCCGTGGGCGTGCTTGCGGGTCTGGTTGAGCAAACTATACATGCCGCTTTATTCGCTAAAGTGACAGCAGTATTGTCGGCTATTGGGTTTGCGGCGGGGCCAGCTGCCTGGCTTGCAGGTCTATTCTGCATTGCTTTGCCATGCCTGGTATCCGCCGCAATCTGTAAGCTAAAGTAGTCCTATTGATGCAGGGTACTTGCGATACCCTGCAACTATAATAGAGATTGATTGTATAAAGATCAACCCCTGATATTACAAAGTTAATACTAATGTATTACGTAAGTAATACATTAGATATTTTCCTTAATTGCTTTTAGCACCTTCTCTGGCCCGGCTGACTGTGCAAGGTAGAGCCCTGCGCGCAACAACGTCGATACTGTGATATTTTTATGTGTCAGCGCCTGGATCTGTTCGACCAGCTCCTGTGCAAGCACCTTTTCGGCGGGGGTCATACGTATTGTTTTGGGCGTTTCACCTGTAGTATTTTTCTTTTTAGCAGCAATATTTGTCAGGCTGCTTTCTTTTCTGGCCCGTTCCGGTTTTTCCATTTTTGGTCGAACAAGTTCTTTAGACATTATGCTGCCTCACTGTTGATAATTTCTTCTAGCTCGCGAGCCAGTTTGCCGTAGTCAACTAAAGCCATTGCGCTTTTCTGATAGTAATAAAGTGGGAGACAAGCCACCTGCGACTGCACTATTGCCTGATCAGTACGAATCCGGCTCTTCAACAGGCGCGGTGAGATTCTCTCATGTGAAGTCAGCACGGTATCGATATAGGCGTTAATTTTCTTATTGGCGCCGTTGTAGTTATTACGAAATACGCTGAAACGCGAGTAATCTTCCTCAGAGATCTCATCCATGTAGTCCAGCATGATTTCCAGGCCACTAAGCGAAAAACTCCCGCCGTCGACAGGAACAAGAACATGGTCGGCAATGAAAATGGCATTGCCGGTTGCGATATTGAGCCCTGGTGCGCAGTCAATAATGATGTAATCGTATTCGCCGCGAACTTTCTCAAGATGTCGGCCCAGGATTTTTTCGCGGTGACTGCGTGTAAGTGTCTGTTCGATAATTTTTTCAAACGTAGGGTCGGACGGGATCAGATTAAGGTTAGGGATAGGCGTTTCACCGGCCATCGCAGGAATGATGACATCACGGATATCAAATCGGGAATTACTATAAAGGTCGCAAATTGTAGGGCCGTACATGGAATAATACTTTTTGCCATTTGCGGTCACTTCGGTTGTATTGGCCTGCTGGTCGGAGTCAATCAGCAGCGTGCGCTTTCCAGTTCGGGCAAAGTGGACAGCAAGATTTGTCGCTGAACTGGTCTTACCAGGACCGCCTTTGTTGTTCATTATTGCAACTATTCGCGCAGATTTTTCCTGTAGCTTGCTCATCATGACGGCTCCAGATTAGGGTTAGTATACAGGAATACTTGTAATCCATTTAGCACACATAAGCAATACAAATGTACTACAATAATCATTATAGACTTCTATTCTCCAGCTTCTGACTCTCGCACTGGCCAGGTAATCAGAACAGGCGGCGTGGGTGAGGAAAAGTTCGCCTAGCGTCCGGTTAACAGAATGACAGGGAAGGGGACCGAACCACACCGGCAAAGTCCCCTGAAGGAATGGCAATTCAGTTCACCGCCAATGTTAGCTTTTTACGGGTTGTGATAGCATCTTAGGGTCATTTTTCAGAGCCAGGGCTGATGAAGAAGAAAAGCAGCACACCTACACCCCACGATGCCACGTTCAGGCAGTTCCTGACGCAACCAGATGTTGCGCGTGATTTTATGGAAATCCACCTGCCCGCAGAGTTACGAGCAGTCTGCGATCTCAGCACGCTGAAGCTGGAATCCGGCTCGTTCGTCGAGGATGATCTCCGCCAGTATTTCAGCGACGTCCTTTACAGCCTGAAAACCACCGGCGGTGATGGCTACGTTCACGTGCTCATTGAACACCAGTCTTCGCCAGACAAACATATGGCTTTTCGCCTGATACGCTATGCCGTGGCTGCCATGCAGCGTCATCTGGAAGCGGGCCATAAGAAGTTGCCCCTGGTGATACCCGTTCTGTTCTATACGGGTAAGCGCAGCCCGTATCCGTACTCCACCCGGTGGCTGGATGAATTTGACGATCCGCAGCTGGCAGGCTCCCTTTACAGCTGCTCTTTCCCGCTGGTAGACGTTACGGTCATTCCGGATGATGAAATCGCTGGCCATCGCAGCATGGCCGCCCTGACCTTACTGCAGAAACATATTCACCAGCGGGATCTTGCCGAGTTGATTGACAGACTGGCGCCCATCTTACTGGCAGGTTATCTGTCTTCATCGCAGGTAGTATCACTGGTACACTATATAGTACAGGCTGGCGAAACATCAGACGCCGAAGCCTTTGTACGCGAACTGGCACAGCGTGTGCCGCAACACGGAGACGCACTTATGACCATCGCACAACAGCTTGAGCAGAAGGGTATTGAGAAGGGTATCCAGCAGGGGATCGAGCAGGGCATCCAGCTAGGCGAAGAGCGTGGTATTGAAAAAGGCCGCAACGAAGGCAAACTGGAAGTTGCCCGTACCATGCTGCAGAACGGCATCGATCGCAATACCGTCATGAAAATGACGGGTCTGAGTGAAGACGACCTGGCGCAGATCCGCCACTGAGTATTCTTTTCAGGTTGAAGGAGACGTTCATGACAGTGAAGAACGACGAACTTATTGCGGCAGGTTTTAGCAGCAAAGAAATAGAGAGAATCAAGCGTTACACTGTAACAGGTGATTCACTGGACAGGGTTCTGTTAGATCTTTCCCGTTATTTCAAAATGTTCGTTTGGGTCACCACTGTTATGGTCGTGATTATAATCCTCAGTACAATTTTAGGCAGCACCACACAGACAATCTCTAGCGCGATAGCCGCAGCTTTCCTGGTGATGGTGTTTCTCCTGGTGATGCCTATCAAGGTTGGTTATAAATCCTGGAAGCTATTAAAAACTAACGCGAACGATTTTGATCGTGGGTGAGTAGCTCCAGTACCACTTTTGCACTGACTCCCCATCCCAGAACCTTCATTGTCAGTCTGCCCGGAGACATGGTTTCCACCTTGCGGTAATAGTCTCCGGGAAGATAACGGAAAAGACGCCAGGCCTCAGCTTTCCCGGTCAGACCAAACACACCATAAACGTTGGCTGCAAGCGTGGTTGCATTAAAGATCCCCAGGCCGACATCGCGGCTGAAGCCCATAAATTCCGCTACGGTCATGGCGCCATCCGCCAGGATACCCTCTGAAGCAGTTTCATTCAGGAGTTGACGGGCTGCTTCCCTTGTTACCGTATTAAGAGCATCACCGACCAGAATGGCACCGGCAAGCATACCAGCTGGCGTCATGGAGGCGATCATAACACCGCCAAACACAGCCTGAACGCCGGCAAGAACGACCTTAATTCCGGATATGAAGTATCCGACAATTTTATTCTGCTCTGTTACATACTGTATTTCAGCGTAGATCCGGGCATAACCGGTTTTCAGCATACGCGACTGCTCAAGCAGGAACTCATTTTCAGTCCTGAGGTTTTTCAGGCAGGCAATACATTCTTCATCACTCTTTGCTTTCCTTGCCGCCTCAAACTGTTGCATGACCACCTTTCTTATCTCATCCACGAATTTCAGACGGGTCAGTGAATCACTGAGGTGCATTGCTGCGACAGTATTTGCGGTATTCACAAGCTTACGGGCTTCCAGATTAATCATCGTATCAGCCCACTGACGCCGACTCTGCCCGGGAAAAAGCGCGATATCCATTACATATTCCTTATCTGTCATCAGGATGAGAAGTCATTAGCCTGCATGTATTAAAACAGCGCAGCTGCGCGCCAGGACTTCATGTCTTCAGTTTTCTTTATCCCTGTCTGACCATCAGCGTAAACTGGTGGGGCAGGCAGGCATCTCCTTCAGGAACGGCTATCCAGCCACAGCTTTTCAGCAACGCATTGAGCGCTTCAACCTGCCCGCTTATTCGGGCTGGCACCGGTAATATTTGTTTTCCTTCTTCATTGAAGGCGATGTCCAGAGCGCTTTTCAGAAGACAGATGCTGTTTACTGATGCCGAGGTCTGGATTCGGCGCCGGCCACTCCAGTCTCTGTCGCTAAGGGCGTGGTAGGTCCAGTAATGCTGAGTTGCCAGTTCTATAGCATAGGTCAGCCGGAACATATCATTTTGCTCCAGCAGTTCACCGTTGCAGCTGCGCCAGATATAGTCCAGCTTTTGCTTCAAGCGGGCGCGCATACCCAGCGACCGTCCCTGGTTCAGTATCCAGTCGATGTCGGTGGCCAGGTCACGCGAGAAGCGACGCTGCTTTTTGGCCAGAGCAAACCAGCGCGTGATGAAAAGATTTTCCTGCGATTCAGAGCTTATCAGGCCGTCCTGACGGGCCAGCTGTAGTGCGACAAGTGCGCACCATGCCAGATGTCCGGTCTTATCCGTGTTTATCAATTCTTAAGCATCCCTGACAAATATGTAATGGCAACGAACCCGTAGACGATAACTATTCAGTAGCACCAATCCGTTTTTTAGCTTCATTAATTATGCTGCGCAGCACATCAACCGACAATGGTCTGGATTCATTCGATCTGTGCACCATCGCGTGGCAGTTAGGGCACAGAGGAACCAAATCGTTCTCTGGGTCTATTTGGTAGCTCTCGCCAATAGTTTTCAGGGGGTTAATGTGGTGGACGTGGATGAAGTCCTTGCCCAGGTCTCCATAGGTTTTTTCGAAATCGAATCCGCAGCCCTTACAGACGGTACCATGATGCCTGATACAGGCTTTCCGGGCTTCAGAACTTCTTTCATAGGCGTTGACGGTAATGACCTTTCGGGCACCTTCAGTATATTGCTCTGGCATGCTGAGTTCTTCAGGATAGGCATGGCCGATAGTATCGGCATACCAGACACGCCCTTCCTTCCGGAGATAGCGTTTTTCAATGCGATGTTCGAAACCTTTGATCGACGCTACGTCAGGATTATCAGGCTTTGGGGAGTGAATCATATTGAAGGTGTACAGGTCATATCCTTCGTTCAGGTAGCCAAGATGCTCGATAGCCTGAGTGTAACCCGGTAGTCTCTTATTCTTGGCACTAAACTCCCATTCTTCGCGGAGGATAACTGCGCGCTCCTGTTCACGTTCAGAGTCCCAGGCACCAAAAATCACGAACTGGCGGTCATGGCTGATGAAAGACCAGCTCCAGTTCCAGTTCTTACAGGTTGCTCCCTGACTCTGTATAAACTGCTTTCTGTTCACTTCCCACCTCTTACATTAAACAACAATAGTTTTTAAGCAAGTATACCTAAGATTAATTACAATCTACTACTAAGATATTTATTAAACCGTTTTTTGTTCTTAAGAACAGATATAAATCTAGTTGAAACAATCATTATAAGGAATGTATAAAACACTGCTGCTACAATAAGTGAAAAAGGAAAGATAGCATTAGGCAAACCCTTGTTCCAGTCCGCCGAAAAATAATAAGCCAGGTAGTATGTGAAAAATGTAAACAACCAAAAAGCCAGGGCGAACAGAACATTTCCCACATTTACACGAATTCTACCATTTTCAATGACATACAGCCCTTTAATGCGTAATAAACTTTTTGCGAAGTATCCGTTTTTACTTATATCCTCATAGAAAAAACTAATTACACACTTTGATAAATCGGTATTTTCATGCAGCTTATAATCGCTTATTATTATTTTGTGCTTTAGTTTTTCCAGGGTGTTACTACTTTTTTTATAACCATTGATATATTCTATTGCTTCTATTTTCTTACTCGTAGGTAAAGAGAAAAAAGAAATATATGAAGAATAAAACCTTTTAATCCAGGGTATTAATATCGTTGAAATAGCAAGTATAATAAACGGAGACAGCATTTTTAAAAATTCGACGTATTCTTTATTCATATTTTTTCCATCCTTTCATACTACGACCATTTGAGGTCGCAGACCTTTTTATTTAGGTTCTTATATGCGTACTGCGCACGAAGACCTCTCCGTTAGCGAGGATCGAATAGCTGTTGTCTGACCATTTCGAATGCTTTCTGCAACGTTGCTTTATCGGATATATTCATAATTTGAGTTGCTAATAGTTCCAGTGCGTCATTGTTTGATTCTTTTGCCAGAAGCAGAGCACTCATTCCTAACGCTAATCGAGGAGATTCAGAAACAGGAATATTATCTTCATCGAAGATGGCTTTTAATTCCTCCTGAACGGATGGTCGCATGTTTGAAAAATCCTTTTCAATGAAAAGTTTACGACATGCATCTATCAGCATGTCTTTGCGCTCTATGCTCAGCATGCTGTCAACCATCGAGTCGATTATTGATGGGTTGTTCATTTTATATCAATATCCTTATCAAATTTGAGCGATTATTATTCATAACCTGGTTTACCAGTGAAGTACATAGACGTTTGGTGTATTAGCCAGTCTCGTGGAAATGCGCCGCAGGCGCATGAAGGCGCCAGCTTGAGCTGAATGTGGCTCTTCTGGTTAGTGGCGCCGTAGCCCGGCGCAGCCGGTTGATCTATAGAGGATCGCTATCAACCCCCCCTTCCCTGCAAAGCCATAACCCGCTAATCGCGACGCAGAAGCATCTGTGCGCCATCGGAGTGGTCACGACAAGGCGTAGCCGCAGTCGGGGCGTATCTCCGCGTTAGCGGGCCGTCAGGGCCGCTTACGGGCGTGTACTAAAAACTCACAGCGACACTACTCACAGCCACTCAGAATTCTAGTTACAACATCCATCATTAAAAGCGACGTTGTTCCGGGCCTTCGGCCCGGGGCGGCCTCGCTTTTCAGTGGTGGGGAGGGGCACTTGGCCGGCAAACCGGCGCCGGTTTTATGATGAACTTCCTTTTGAATGCTGTAACTAATTTGCTTCTCCGGTCGGGGCCCGTCGCGAAGCGATGGGAGCTCTCTCTGGTGACCTGCTCCCCGTTGATTAATACACCGTGATGTTAGGGAAGGTGCGAATAAGCAGGTCATTTCTTCCCAAGCTGACTCGCTGATTAAAATTTCGCGGATCTGGGCCGATTTTTTTCCCGCAAACACATCGAATCAGCCTATTTAGGCTATTTTTTCCACCATTTCTGGCGTTATTTCCGGTTTTTACTGAGATCTCTCCCACTGACGTATCATTTGGTCCACCCGAAACAGGTTGGCCAGGGTGAATAACATC
>NZ_PQTC01000042.1:0-16574 GCF_003850715.1 Enterobacter sp. 301B | reverse complement strand
ACGTTTTTTGCCAAATCGATTCCAATAGTTTTAACGTTCATGATAGCAGCGCTCCGTTCAATGAGTGACGATTTATCGTCCCACTGTGGCACAAGAGATGGGAGGCGACCATTCCATTAACAAAGCCACGGTGTGGATAAGCCACCGTGCCGGGGCGTTTTTGTTTCATCCAGCAGCTCACCCAGCACGGGCCAGGCGTTGTCTGCCATATCAGCACCGCATTTTTGACCCAGAATTGCCGTAAATGCCCACAGCTGCTCAGCCGTCAATCCCGCATTCAGACTGATGGCATAATGGCTTTTCAGTTGGCTGGTGACACCGGGAATTGCAGCCAGAAACGAAATGGTGGCCAGCTCCCTCGTCTGCCAGCTCAGGGTGTCACGCTGGAAAATATCACCAAACAGGTGCGTTTTAAGGAACTGGTCAATTGCAGGCGCAAAGGTAAATAGCGGGCCTGTTACGGGTTTCCCGATAAGACGCGTCTGGTTTTGCGTGCCACCTTCAAGGGCATTCCAGTTCTCAGGAAAAGAGGATGCGTCTTCTCCCGCATTATCCGTAATTCCTTGCTGCTGACGCTGTTCCACCACGCCCATAAGCACGCCAAGGGCATTCAGGCTGCGAGGAAAACCGGCATAGGCATAGAGCTGAATCAGGACTTCTTTGATTTCATTGATGGTAAGGCCTGTATCCAGCCCGTGCTGTATTTCAGCAGCGAGTTTTTCTGTGTCGCCCTTTGCGGCGAAAGCCGCAATTGGAATAATGGCCTGCTGTTTATTGTCCAGCCTGTTTTGCATAACAAATCTCCGGGTGTATTGCGAAAAAGAGAAGGGCGTGCGCCCTGATACCGGCAGTGTATGCAAAGCAGGATTCAATGATAATACGGGTAAATATGCATGGACTTATGCATGGCGCTCATTAATGCGGGGATGACATCAGCAGAATACCAAAGATGGCTCCCGGGTTAATGGCATTTTGGCTTGAGGCAGACCGGATATTGGGTGCCTGCCTCATGGCATGTGTGAGGGTTATTGATAGTGGCTATCTGCCCAGTCGAGCATATTCTCAAGTAAGGATCGCAGCAGCGCCTGAAGTTGAGGGGCCTTTTCCTCTGCATACGCATAAGGCGCCATTTCGTTCATATAATTGACCTGCGCCAGTTCAAGTTGCACGGCATGAATATTCGCGTCAGGCTGTCCGTATGCCCGGGTAATATAGCCGCCCTTAAACCGGCCATTAAGCACATGGCTGAATGGCGACTGTTTCTGACAGCAATCGACCAGACGGTCGCTCAGGGCTGCAGCGCAACTGGCGCCGCCGTTGGTACCGAGGTTCAAATCAGGCAACCGACCATCAAACAGACGCGGGATAACCGATGCAATAGAATGCGCGTCAAACAGCAGTGCATAACCAAACTGGTGTTTTATCCGCGCCAGCTCTGACTGGATACGCTGGTGGTAAGGGTGCCAGATTTGCGCCAGATAGTGCCGACGATGGGCGGCTGTCGGCGTCATGCCGGGCGTAAAGCTGTCCCGACCATCAAATAAAGTCTCCGGGTACAATCCTGTGGTGGCGGTGGTATAGAGCGGCGTATCGTCAGCAGGGCGATTCAGGTCGATAACAAAACGGGAATAATTCCCGACCAGCATACTGGCGCCGAGGGCGTGAGCAAAATCGTACAGGCGGGGAATATGCCAGTCGGTATCGCCAAGCGGGCGTGCGGCATCGCTCAGACCATTGTCGACCTCCGGCGTCAGTTGTGTTCCCGCGTGGGGAATACTGATAAGCAACGGTGCACTGCCAGCCGTGAAATGGTAAGGATCGATAATGTCAGTCATAGCTGAAAGGCTCATGGATGAACGTTTCCTCGTATTTTCCCGCGATAGACCACCGTGCAGGGCAATTGACCGCCCAGCCAGTAGATCAGTTCAGCCGGTCGCGACAGCGGCCAGTGGATAAAATCGGCAACCTTACCTTCGGCAAGCGTACCGTGAGACGCGGCCAGACCGAGGGCGCGCGCGCCGTGGCACGTAATCCCGGCCAGCGCTTCCTCCGGCGTCAGACCAAACAGTGTACAGCCCATATTCAGCATCAGGCGCAATGACAGCACCGGGGATGTCCCCGGGTTGGCATCACTCGCCAGGGCCATCGGCACCTGATACTGGCGGAAAAAATTCACGGGCGGGTGCTGTTTTTCACGCAGTAAATACCATGCGCCGGGCAGCAGGACGGCGACAGTGCCGCTGGCCGCCATGGCGTGAGCATCTTCCTGGGTGGCGTATTCAAGGTGATCCGCCGACAAGGCGTGATAGTTTGCCGCCAGTGAACTGCCATGCAGGGCAGAGAGTTGTTCCGCATGCAATTTAACCGGCAACCCCAAAGCCTGTGCAGCATCAAAAATGCGCTCGACTTGTGCTGGGGAGAACGCAAGGTGCTCACAGAATGCGTCAACGGCATCCGCCAGTTTTTCTCTGGCGACAATGGGCAGCAGGGTATCGCAAATAAAGTCGATATAGTCCTCCGCCCGGTCTTTGTACTCGGGCGGCAGGGCATGGGCGGCAAGACAGGTGGACTGAATATCGACAGGCAACAGAGTGGCTAATTTGCGGATAACCCGCAACATTTTTAATTCACTGTCCAGGGTCAGCCCGTAGCCTGACTTAATTTCAAGGCAGGTGACCCCCTCGGCCAGCAGCGGTTGCAAACGCAATAAAGCCTGCCGGAGCAGTTCCTCTTCCGTGGCGTCCCGGGTGGCGTTTACAGTGGATAAAATACCACCGCCCGCCGCGGCGATTTCTGCATAGCTTACGCCATTTAACCGCTGCTCAAATTCGGCGCTGCGGTTCCCGCCGAACACCAGATGAGTATGACAATCGATAAATCCCGGGGTAATTATCCCGCCGTCGAATACATGCTGTTGTGCATGGGGAAACGCCGGGCAGTCGGCATTACGGCCAAGCCAGACAATTTTTCCCTCCGTCACTGCCAATGCGCCGTTTTCTATCACGTTGTAACGGCCATCCTGCATGGTGACCAGCGTGGCGCCGCGCCAGACACTGTCACAGTGCGCCGGGGGCGTGACAGTAAGGCAAAGGGACGAGGCTAAGGACATAGCAGACTCCGGATGATTTATCTTGTATAGACAATTAAAGTCAACCTAACCCATAACCGAAAGGGCGGCAAGGCGGCCAGAGATAGTTTTTTCTTATCGCCAACTGTCGCGTAAAGACGGGCGGCCTGTGAATGCCGCCTGCGCCAGACGCGATTAGCCGTGACTGGTAAAACGGCCAAATAACTGATAACGCGAACCCGGGTAAATCAGGCGGGCGGACGTCACAACGCGGCTGCCGCTCCAGGTTCGCCGGTGAATCAACAGGCAGGGCTCATGCTCCTCAAGTTGCAGCAAGTGGCGTTGTTCATCGCTGGCGCTGATGGCTTCAACGCGGTGCTCCCCTGCGGTCAGCGGGGCAATATCCATCAGATAGGTATATGGCGTCTGTTTATTGAGCACCTGCCGGAGGTAATCCGGCGCCGTTTCCGGGTTAACAAAACGGTCTTCAATTTGTACCGGAACGTTATTTTCGTAATGCACAATTTGGGAGTAAAACAGCGTATCACCGATGGCAATCCCCAACTGGAGCGCTTGATCGGCGTCCGCCTGGCGGGCCTCGCACACTAAAATTTTACTGTCATGACGATGACCACGTTGGGCGATTTCATCAGCAATATTATGGACCTCAAGCATCGGTGTATAGGCTTTTGCTTCGGCGACAAACGTCCCCACGCCCTGCATGCGGATTAAAAAACCTTCGCTGGTCAGTTCGCGCAGCGCCCGGTTGATGGTCATACGGCTGACGCCAATTTCATTAACCAGCTCACTTTCCGATGGAATACGTTGGTGGGGTTTCCAGACGCCGGCGCGAATCTGGCCAATGATGGCCTGTTTCACCCGCTGATAAATGGGCGCCGGTGCATCGCTCATGGCGGCGGCCAGCTCAGATAGTGTCTGCCGGGTCACGTCTTGTTGCGCCGTACCGGCCGATGAAAAAAGGGTGGGCTCAGACATGTTTCTTACCTCTCAAAAGTGCCACAGACAAGGTCATCGTTTCCCGGACGCTGGCGTATTTTCAACCGCGAAGCGTAAGCAGAAAAGCTGTGGTGAAAAACTCAAATGATAAAAAAAGGAATGGCGCAAGTTTACAGCCAAACCATGCATATGTATATGTATAGACAAGTCGCCCCAAAGTTTTGCAATTGTTTACTTATAATTGCCTTTATGTTTCTTTTGCTGCTCAGGAACGTTGTTATGCCTGCTTATTTTGCTACACAAGCCCTGCTTGCTGAAGGATGGGCTCACAATGTGCGTCTGGATGTCGATGCTGCCGGCATGTTAACCGCCATCACGCCGGACAGCACAGCACAGGATGCTGTCCGGCTTTCAGGTCCGGTGATCCCGGGTATGCCGAATTTACACTCTCATGCATTCCAGCGGGTGATGGCCGGGCTGGCGGAGGTGGCCGGAAACCCGCAGGACAGTTTCTGGACCTGGCGTGACCTGATGTATCGCACGGTGCAGCGATTAACGCCGGACCAGGTCGGTATTATCGCCCGCCAGTTGTATATCGAGATGCTCAAAGGGGGTTATACCCAGGTCGCTGAGTTCCACTATCTGCACAATGATATCAGCGGTAACCCCTATGCTGACCGCGGCGAGATGACCGCCCAATTAAGCGCCGCTGCCGACCTTGCGGGAATCGGCCTGACGCTGTTGCCCGTGCTCTACAGCTATGCCGGGTTTGGCGGGCAACCGGCTCAGGCGGGTCAGGTGCGGTTTATTCAGGACGCTGACACCTATTTGCGCCAGCAGGCGATTATCCGCCAGCAGATAACGGGCAAAGTACTGCAAAACCAGGGCCTGTGTTTTCACTCACTACGGGCCGTGACCCCCACGCAGATGCAGCAGGTTTTACAGGCCAGCGACCCGGCATTGCCTGTACATATCCATATCGCCGAGCAGCAAAAAGAAGTCAATGACTGCCTGAGCTGGAGCGGACAACGCCCCATTGCGTGGCTGTATGATCACCTGGATATCGATGCCCGCTGGTGTCTTGTCCACGCGACACATGCGGATGAGAAAGAAGTGGCCCGCATGGCGCAAAGCGGTGCGGTTGCCGGGCTGTGCCCCACAACAGAAGCGAATCTGGGCGACGGTATTTTCCCCGGCGTCGATTATTTGGCACAGCGCGGTCACTGGGGTATTGGTTCCGACAGCCATGTTTCACTTAATGTGGTGGAAGAGCTGCGCTGGTTCGAATATGGGCAGCGCTTACGTGATCAGCGCCGCAACCGCCTGACAACGGCGACCCAAAATGTGGTGGGCGATGTGTTGTACACCCAGGCGCTTGCCGGTGGTGCGCAGGCCTGTGGCGCGCCTGTCGGGAGATTGTCAGTGGGGTATCGCGCCGACTGGCTGGTGCTGGATGGACAGGATCCTTACTTGGCGGCAGCCCGCGCCCCTGAAATTCTCAACCGCTGGTTATTTGCCGGCCACGCCGGGCAGATTCGCGATGTGTATGTTGGCGGGACCCCCCGCATTATCAATGGGCAACATGCGCAGCAACAGGCCGTTGCCGCTGATTTTCTGCAGGTACTGCGCCAACTGGCGGAGGCGACAGCATGACGGGCTGGCAGCGTTTTTCCCAGACCAGGCTGCCGGTCAGTCGCTGGCGTAATGGCGGCGGCGAAACCCGCGAAATTATCAGCTGGCCGCCAGGGCAGGCGGATTTTGACTGGCGTGCCAGCATTGCCACTGTCGCGCAGGATGGCCCGTTTTCCGCTTTCCCCGGCATTGCGCGTTCCATCACGCTGTTGAGTGGCGAGGGCATGCAACTGACTGACGGCATCGGGGTGAATCATGTGCTGAATACCGTGGGAGAACCCTTCGAGTTTAGCGGGGATCTTGCACTCCACGCACATCTTCTGGGGGGCGAGACGATGGATTTTAACCTGATGACCCGGCGTACTGTCTGTTTGCCCGGCGTTGTCGCCCTCAGGGGAAGTGGCACGGTGTCCCGTGAGCAGGGCGGTGTGCTTTTCGCCATTCAGGGTGACTGGCAATTACCGGATGGGACCCGGCTGGGCGCGGGTGAAGGTATCTGGTGGCCACCGACGTCAGACAGCTGTCAGACGACACAGTGGCCGATTTCTGCCTTGCATACTGTGGATGCACAAAAAACGCGCAGTCTGCTACTTTGGGCGGCGGTCATTGCCTGAGTTGGTGCGTCCTGCACTGGTTTGGCGCATCCTGCGCACTTATTTGATTCGACAGGCAGAGAAAACCACTGGCCACAGGCCGAAATAACCGGGAAAGCAGGCATAGCTGAACTGGCACAAAGCTTGCTTTACTTATTCGGCTTGCTTGTATAGACAAGAGTATACAGTAGCGTATTTTGCCCGGGCAGTTCACTGGCCAGGCATTTCCCCGAGACAGGTAATTTGGCAGGAGTGGCAGATGAGCAACATGATTTCCAGGACTGTGCTGAAGCGTTCGTTATCCATGTTAGGGCTGGCAGTGACATTGGGTTGCGGGGCAATAAACACCGCCATGGCGGCAGAGACTCCGGTGGCCATTGGTATTTCCGGGTGGACAGGATTCGCTCCCCTGACACTGGCCGATAAGGCAGGCATTTTCAAAAAGAATGGCCTGGACGTGACGCTGAAAATGGTACCCCAGCAATCACGCCACCTGGCCATTGCATCAGGCTCTTTGCAGTGCGCGGCGACCACGGTGGAAACCTACCTCACCTGGAATGCCAGCGGTGTGCCCATCAAGCAAATTGTGCAACTGGATAAATCCTATGGCGCGGATGGGATTGCCGTACGTGGGGGTATCAATAAAGTGGCTGACCTGAAAGGGAAAACCATCAGTGTCGATGCACCAGGAACCTCCTCCTATTTTCTGCTGGCCTGGATCCTCGATAAAAACGGCATGACGATGAAAGACGTCAAACTGGCAACCCTGGGGCCGGATGCCGCCGCTCATGCCTTTATTGCCGGGCAGAACGATGCCGCTGTGACGTACGAGCCGTATCTCTCCACCATCCGCCAAAGCCCGGACAAAGGCAAAATTCTGACCACCACACTGGATTATCCCATGGTGATGGACACCCTGGGTTGTACGCCATCCTGGCTGGATAAAAACCCCAAAGCGGCTCAGGCACTGGTAAATAGCTACTTTGAAGCCCTGGATATGATCAAAAAAGATCCGGATAAAGCCAATGAGATTATGGGGGCGGCGGTCAAAGAAACCGGCAAACAGTTTGCTGAAGAGTCCAGCTATCTGCGCTGGCAAGACCGTGATGCGAACAAGAAGTTCTTCAGTGGCGAGATTGTCACCTTTACCAACGAAGCGGCGCGTTTGCTGACGGAAATGAAAATCCTGCATAAAACGCCAGATATTAATACGTTGTATGACGCGAAGTATGTGACTCAGCCATGAAGGACCACAAGATGAACAGTCCTGTCAGTCAGGCCGCGGAATTTCCCGCCAGTACGCAGTCAGTTTTACGTGAGCCGGCGCCTCTGCCGGCAAGTAAAAAGGTCTGGCACAACCCGATGATGGTGCCACTGCGCCCCGTGGCGTCCCGTCATCGCTGGTTTTTGGGCTTCTGCTTTTTTGTGCTGTTTTTCGCGCTGTGGGCGCTGGTGACTTTTACCGGGCTGGTGTCGCCGACATTCCTTGCCAGTCCGGCCAGTATGTTGCAGGAAGGGGGGCTGTTATTTACCGATTTTGATTTCACAACAGATATCGGTATGACGGTAATGCGTGTACTGGGCGGCTTTATTCTGGCGTGCATTATCGCCGTGCCGCTGGGTATTCTGATGGGCTCATACAAACTGATCGAAGCGTTTTTTGAGCCCTTCGTTTCGTTTTGCCGCTACCTGCCCGCATCGGCGTTTGTCCCCCTGCTTATTCTGTGGGCAGGGATTGGCGAAATGCAAAAAATACTGGTGATCTTTATCGGTTCGTTCTTTCAGATAACCCTGATGGTTGCGGTGGCTGTCGGCGCGGCGCGGCGCGATCTGGTGGAAGCGGCGTATACCCTTGGCGCGACCAACAAGAGCGTGGTGCGTCGGGTGATAATCCCCGGGGCGGCGCCGGAAATTGCGGAACTGCTGCGCCTGGTGCTGGGCTGGGCATGGACCTATGTCATCGTGGCGGAACTGATTGGTTCATCCAGCGGGATAGGTCACATGATTGTCAATAGCCAGGCGTTACTCAATACCGGGCAAATGATTTTCGGCATTATCGTGATTGGCTGCATTGGATTGCTGTCTGATCTGTTGTTTAAAGCGGTGAATCGCCGCCTGTTTGTATGGAGTTCGCTGTGATGAGCTATCCGAAGCTGAGTGTTCGCCAGGTGGAACGCGTCTTCAGTGGCCCGAAAGGCGAGAAGACCCAGGCATTACTGCCCGTGGATTATCAGGTCAATGAGAACGACTTTATTACCATTCTCGGGCCTTCCGGGTGCGGTAAATCCACACTTTTACGCATTGTTGCCGGGCTGGATCAGCCCACCCGCGGCGAGGTCTGGCTGGATGGCGTGCTGGTCGATGGTCCGGGCGCGGATCGCGGCATGGTATTCCAGAGTTACACACTGTTCCCCTGGTTGACGGTTGAGCAGAATATCTGCTTTGGCCTACAGGAACGCGGCGTGAGTAAAGCGGCACAAAAAGAGCGCAGCGACTACTTTATTAATAAGGTCGGTTTACGTGGGTTTGAGCAGCATTTCCCCCGTCAGTTGTCCGGCGGTATGCAACAGCGCACAGCCATTGCCCGCGCCCTGGCCAACGACCCGAAAATTCTGCTGATGGATGAACCTTTCGGCGCACTGGATAACCAGACGCGCGTCATGATGCAGGAACTGTTGTTGTCGATATGGGAATCTTCCCGCAAAACAGTCCTGTTTGTGACCCACGATATTGATGAGGCCATTTTTATGGCCAATAAAGTGGCGATTTTCAGTGCGCGCCCCGGGCGAATCAAAACGGAAGTGGCGGTAGATTTTCCGCACCCGCGTGATTATACCCTGAAAACATCACCAGAATTTATGGCATTGAAGGCGCGTATCACGGAAGAAATTCGTACGGAAACCCTGCAAACCATCGATCACTAAGTTCGCGGTATGCAGCGCAGTTAATCATGTTTTAGCGTGAGTCAGGTTGTGCATAAACACCCGGTGTTACACCGGGTTTACTTCCCGTTTTACTTGTATATACAGGAATAGATTATGGCTGCTTCATCCACCGATTACACCCTTTGCCGCCTGCAACCCGGGCATGTCCATTTGCCCATGTTGCGACAAATATACCAGGGTAATGTCCGCCTTGCGCTGGCCGAAGAGGCCCGTGCCGATGTGCTGGCCTCCCAGGAAACAGTCACCCGCATTGTGGCATCGGGAAACGTGGTGTACGGCATTAATACCGGGTTTGGCAAACTGGCGCAAACCCGTATTCCGGCGGAACGTCTGACCGAACTGCAACGAAACCTGGTGCTGTCCCACAGTGTGGGCACAGGCAAAAACCTGGCGGATAACGTTGTTCGCCTGGTGATGGCGACGAAAATTCTCAGCCTCTCCCGGGGTCATTCCGGTATTCGTATTGAGGTGATTGATGCACTGATAACGTTATTTAATGCGGGTGTGTACCCCTGTATTCCGGAAAAAGGATCCGTCGGCGCTTCGGGCGACCTGGCGCCGCTGGCGCATTTGTCATTGATGCTGATTGGCGAAGGGCAGGTGACACTGGGTGGCGAAACGATGTCCGCGGTTGAAGGCCTGGCTGCCGCAGGGCTGAGCCCCTTTGAACTTGGGCCGAAAGAAGGTCTGGCATTACTTAACGGCACCCAGGTATCGACATCCCTCGCGTTGTCAGGTTTGTTTGAAGCAGAACGGGTGTTTTCCGCAGGCCTGGTGGCCGGGGCATTATCACTGGAAGCGATTAAAGGCTCAGTTAAACCGCTTGACCCGCGTATTCATGAAGCACGCGGCCAGGAAGGCCAGATTGCTGTCGCCGCTGCGCTGACGGCGATCCTGGCCGGTAGCGATATTGTGACATCCCATGCTAACTGCGGCCGGGTTCAGGACCCTTATTCCATTCGTTGTGTCCCTCAGGTTATGGGTGCCTGCCTTGATAACCTGCGACATGCGGCCCGCATTCTACGTATTGAAGCAAACGCAGCATCCGATAACCCTCTGGTTTTTGCCGAAAATGGCGACGTGATTTCTGGCGGGAATTTCCACGCAGAACCCGTGGCTTTCGCCGCGGACATCATTGCGCTGGCGGTTGCCGAAGTGGGGGCGATTTCTGAACGCAGAATGGCCTTATTGTTGGACAGCGGTTTGTCCGGCTTGCCGCCTTTCCTGGTAAACGATGGCGGCGTTAACTCCGGCTTTATGATTGCGCAGGTCACGGCCGCCGCGCTGGCATCAGAAAATAAATCGCTGGCACATCCGGGCAGTGTCGACAGCCTGCCCACCTCCGCCAATCAGGAAGATCACGTTTCAATGGCGACCTATGCCGCCCGCCGTCTGGGCAATATGTGTTTTAACACCAGTGTGGTTGTCGGTATCGAAGCCATGGCCGCTGCCCAGGGACTTGATTTTCATCGTCCGTTGCAAAGTTCCGCCACACTGGAAAGCGAAATGAAGGCGATTCGGCAACATGTCGCTTTTCTCGAAAAAGATCGTCTGATGGCGCCGGATGTCGAAATGATGCGTTTGTGGGCGTCCCGTGAACACTGGCCTGCGGCCATTGAAGCATTACTGCCGAGCTTTGCCTGATAACGCTTTACATAAATTTCATTTTTTATAGAAGGATATGACCATGAACGCGCCACAGAAAAATGCCGCCGCCCATGTCGTTCGCGCTCCCCAGGGAACAGCGCTGAGTTGTCAAAACTGGTTGATCGAAGCGGCTTATCGCATGATCCAAAACAACCTTGACCCCGATGTTGCCGAACGCCCGGAAGACCTGGTGGTCTATGGCGGTATTGGTAAAGCCGCCCGCAACTGGCCTGCCTTCGAAGCCATTCTGGACAGCCTGCGGGCGTTGCGTGAAGACGAAACCCTGCTGGTACAGTCCGGTAAGCCGGTCGGTGTTTTTCGCACCCATACCAATGCGCCGCGCGTGTTGATTGCTAACTCCAATATTGTGCCGCACTGGGCCCACTGGGACCACTTTCACGAACTGGATAAAGCGGGCCTGATGATGTACGGCCAGATGACAGCAGGCTCCTGGATTTACATTGGTGCGCAGGGCATTGTGCAGGGGACGTATGAAACTTTTGCCGAAGCGGGCCGACAGCACTACAACGGCGACCTGCGGGGCAAATGGATTCTGACGGCAGGGCTTGGTGGTATGGGCGGCGCCCAACCGCTGGCTGGCGTGCTGGCAGGGGCCTGCGTCCTGGCCATTGAATGCCAGGAATCCCACATTGATTTCCGTCTGCGTACCCGTTATGTGGACTATAAGACCCGCAGCCTCGATGAGGCGCTGGCGATGATTGAAAAAGCCTGTGCGGAGAAAAAAGCCATCTCTGTCGGCCTGCTGGGCAATGCCGCTGAGTTGATGCCGCAACTGGCGGCGCGGGCAAAAGCGGGTGGCCTGCGTCCGGATATTGTGACCGATCAGACCTCCGCTCATGATCCGCTTAATGGCTATCTGCCGGAAGGCTGGAGCCTGGAAAAATGGCAGGCCGCCCGTCAGTCAGATCCGCAATCCGTGGTGAAAGCCGCCCGCGCTTCTATGGCAAAACATGTCCAGGCCATGCTCGATTTTCACCATATGGGGATCCCCACCGTCGATTACGGCAACAATATCCGCCAGGTCGCCAAAGAAGAGGGCGTTGAAAACGCCTTTGATTTCCCGGGTTTTGTCCCGGCCTACATCCGCCCGCTGTTCTGTGAAGGCAAAGGGCCATTCCGTTGGGTTGCCCTTTCCGGCGACCCGGAAGATATCTATAAGACCGACGCGAAACTCAAAGAACTCTTCCCGGACAACACCAATCTGATCAACTGGCTGGACATGGCGCGTGAGCGCATTGCCTTCCAGGGGCTGCCTGCGCGTATTTGCTGGCTGGGCCTGGGTGAACGTCACCGCGCCGGGCTGGCGTTTAACGAAATGGTGCGTAACGGCGAACTGAAAGCGCCGATTGTTATTGGCCGTGATCATCTGGATACGGGGTCAGTGGCATCGCCGAACCGTGAAACCGAAGCGATGAAAGATGGCTCTGATGCGGTATCCGACTGGCCATTACTCAATGCATTGCTCAATACCGCCGGGGGTGCCACCTGGGTCAGTCTGCACCATGGTGGCGGTGTTGGCATGGGCTTTTCACAACATGCCGGGATGGTGATTGTGTGCGATGGCACTGAAGATGCCGATGCCCGACTGGCGCGTGTGCTGTGGAACGACCCTGCCACCGGGGTGATGCGCCATGCGGATGCTGGCTATGAACAGGCAAAAGCCTGTGCTGAACGTCATCATTTGAATTTGCCGATGATCTGATGCCTGAATGCCGGATGGCCTGGTGTTGTGCCTCCGGCGTTTTTTTGAGGGATATGCAATGGCTTCTGATGTAGCAGTTTCCAGTTCACTTGTTGATTCACAACAGCAGATACTGAAAAACCTCGCCAGGCCCACAGCGCGGTCATTAAGCCTGTATAACGCCGGGTTGTCGGCGGAAGCGGTACGACAGCAATATGGGTTGAGCCATATCGCCAAACTGGCCAGTAATGAAAATCCGCTGGGCGCCAGCCCGCAGGTCATCGCGGCACTGCAGGCGGATGCCGGTTTCAGCGCAGTCTATTCGGATGCTGCCAGTACAGCGCTGCGCGATGCGCTGGCAACGTATACCGGTGTGCAGGCCGGGAATATTGTTATCGGGAATGGTTCAGAAGATATCCTGCATATGCTGGCACTGGCCTTTCTCAACCCCGGGGACCGCGTGGTCACATTGCGACCTTCATTTGGTCTGCATGAGATTTTCCCGCGCATGATGGGCGCGGACGTCACCCTGGTTGACGTGAATAAGCAGCATCAGTTCGATATCGCCGCCTGGACTCAGGCACTTTCGATGCCCGCCAAAATGGTGATTTTCAGCAACCCGTCGAATCCCGTGGGCTGCATGCTCGACAATGCAGGTTTTGAGCGCATCATCGCCGCGGCACCTCAGGACTGTGTGCTGGTGATTGATGAGGCCTATTTCGAATATTGCCGGAACAACCCGGATTATCCGGACAGCCAGCGTGTGCTGGCCGCGCAGTCGCGCCCCTGGATTGTGCTGCGTACTTTTTCGAAAGCCTACGGCCTGGCGGGATTGCGGGTGGGCTATGGCTTAGCCAGTCACCCTGAACTGGTCAATCTGCTCAATCGCGTTCGCACACCGTTTAATATTAACCGTTCGGCACAAGCGGCGGCCGTGGTAGCTCTGGGGGATCAGCAACATGTTAATGACAGCATTGCGCTGGTCAGTGCGCAGCGCGACATGATGTCGGCGCAGCTCACGGCGCTGGGTTTCCGCGTTGCGCCATCCTGCGCCAACTTCCTGTTTTTTGACTGCGGGCAGCCTGCGGCAGAACTGGCGCAGCGTCTGCTGTGCGATGGCGTCATTATCAAGCCATGGCGGGAGAAGGGGTATGAACACTGGATCCGGGTGTCTGTGGGGAATGAACAGGATAACCAGCAGTTTATTCGGAGCCTGAAACGTATCCTGGCGGAGGATGCCGCGTGACAGTGTTGAACATTGATGATTTACGTCGGCAGGCAAAGCGCACGCTTCCCCGTTTTGCTTTCAGTTATCTGGAGGGTGGGGCCGATGATGAACAAACGTTACAGGATAATCGCCGTGTTTTCGGCCGCTGGCGCTTTATTCCCCCTGTGCTGACAGATGCTACGCAACGGGATTTATCCGTCACGCTGTGTGGACAGAAGCTGGCTGCGCCCTTGTTTATCGCCCCGACAGGCTACAACGGCATGCTGCGGTTTGGCGCAGATGTGATGCTGGCGCGGGCCGCCAGAGAGGCGGGCATCGGCTATATACAGAGTACGGTTTCGACGGCCTCCATTGAAGAGATCGCCGCAGAAAACATTCCCCGACACTGGTTCCAGCTCTATGTGCTGAAAGACCGCGCCGTCACGACAGGGTTACTGACCCGGGCCCGGGCGGCGGGTTGTACGACCCTGGTGGTTTCTGTGGATGCGGTGCACTTTGGCAACCGTGAAAAGGACAAACGGAATTACCGACGGCCCATGGAACTATCTCTGCCGAGCATGCTGGACATTGCGATGCATCCCGGCTGGGTGTGGCGAGCCATCAGGCCCGCAGGCATCCCTGGCTTTGGCAACCTGAAATCTTATGTTCCGGCTGACAAACAACGAGGCGCAGGTGGCGCGAGCTATTTTGCCGAACAGATGGATACCCACCTGGACTGGGCCACACTGCACTGGATCCGCACACAGTGGTCAGGTCCCCTGTTAATTAAAGGTATCCTGGCGCCTGAAGATGCCCGGCGCGCTTTTGCCGCGGGCGTGGATGGCATTGTGTTATCAAACCATGGCGGGCGACAACTGGACGGTTCAGTCAGCCCCATGGAAGTACTGCAGGAGATTCGTCAGTGCTGCGGTCCTGATGCTGTCATCCTTATCGACAGTGGATTTCGCCGTGGCACCGATGTGGTGAAAGCACTGGCGCTGGGCGCGAATGGCGTGCTGATTGGCCGACCTGTGCTCTATGGCGTCGCTGCCTTTGGTGAGGCGGGTGCGAAACAAGCGCTGAACATTATTTTGCAGGAGATGGATCGCACGCTGGCGCAACTGGGATGCACTTCGATTGCCCAGTTAGGGCCGCATTTGCTGCGTTTTCAGCCTGCTATGGCGGGGTTTTAATATGTACACCATCGTTATCACGGAGCATCAGTTATGCAGGCACAAAATATTATCTTCCCGGCGCAGATCCTGCGTGGCGCAGGTGCGGTTTCGCGTATCGGTGAGGTCTGCGGATTATTGGGTTCACGGGCGCTGATTATCGGCGGCCATAGTGGCCTGGCGGCGGTGGAAGCGCATATCCGCTATCAACTGGCGGCATCATCGGTGACGGTGGTTGGCCGGGAGTGGTTTGGCGGCGTGTGCAGCGAAAGCCATATTCATCGTCTGGCGCAAGTGGTGCAGGCCACCGGCGCAGACCTGGTCATTGGCGTGGGTGGGGGAAAAGCCCTGGATACCAGTAAAGCCGTGGGCGTGGAGACCCGTGTCCCGGTGGTCACCGTGCCAACCATTGCGGCAACCTGCGCGGCGGTGACGCCACTCACTGTCCGTTATCACGATGACGGCCATTTTCGGGATCTCTTTCCACTGAATCAGGCGCCTGCTGTGGTGATTATTGACACAGAAATCATAGCCGCCGCGCCGCTGCGCTGGTTGGCGGCAGGCCTTGGCGATACACTGGCGAAATGGTACGAGTTTCGCGCTATCAGCGCCGGGCTGGACAATCACAGCGGTATCGCCCGGGCGTCCATTGCCAACAGCCGTATCTGCTATGACCTGATCAATACCCACGGCCCCGCCGCCTGCGATGCAGTTCGCAAAGGGGTGCCCGATGCTGCGCTGGAGCAAGTACTGGATGCGATATTTATGTTTGCCGGACTGACCTCATTAATGAGCAGTGGGGCACATGCTGCTGCCGCTCATGCAATTTATGAGGGGTTTACCGTATGCGATAAAACCCGCGAATTTGGTCATGGCTTATTGGTGGGATTTGGCAACCTTTGCCTGCTGGCGCTGGAGAACCGCAGCGATGAGGAATTGCTGGAGGCCATTGGCCTGGCCCGCGCGTGCGCTATCCCGCTCAGCCTGCGGGAAATTGCTGAACTGGACAGCACGGAACTGGCGGGGATTATTGATATGGCATTGCATGCGCCGGATATGGCGAACATGCCGGCTCCGGTCACAGCGGGCGCACTGTATAGCGCCATTGCGCGTGTGGAACATCAGGCCGGGTTGTTGTAGTACCCTCAGCAGCGTATCCCGATGGTGGAAAACGTGAATACGCTGTTTCCTGTTGTCGGTCTTCGTTCGCGCAGGTGCCCATTGTGAGTCAGTGAAACGCATAACGCCCTTCGCCCACCAAAATGGTTTGACCCTTGAGCGCCGCCGTGTCGGTGAGAAAATCGAGTTGCACCAGCGCGTTGCTGTTCCCTTGATTGAACTGGAAATACTTATCGCCAATACGCAGCGCCGGATTGCCCGCGCGCGTTGTCATCGGGAGGTCGAAGAGCGCGCTCCAGCGCCTGGCTATGGCGTACGGGTTCTCCACTTCAAACTCGGCGGCGGACAGAGCAACCTCACCGGCAGGATGGGGCTGGATAATCCCTTGTTGGTGGAGGTGCTCCAGGGAAGGTGCGAACAAGTTCCTGATATGAGATCATCATATTCATCCGGAGCGCATCCCAGAGGGACATCATGAGCCATCAACTCACCTTCGCCGATAGTGAATTCAGCACTAAGCGCCGTCAGACCCG
>NZ_PQTC01000041.1:0-16676 GCF_003850715.1 Enterobacter sp. 301B | reverse complement strand
CATAACCTGAATCTGAGACAACATCTGGCAAGGCTGGGACGGAAGTCACTGTCGTTCTCAAAATCGGTGGAGCTGCATGACAAGGTCATCGGGCATTATCTGAACATAAAACACTATCAGTAAGTTGAAGTCATTACCCGAAACAGAGCTCGCAACCGCGTTTAACTATTGCCAAAACGGCAGCAACGATGAAATGAGCAATCCGGCGGAGAAAAGCATAAAAATGACTCCGCCGACTTTATTGAGTACTGAAAAAAGACGATGGGATGAGATTTCTCTTTTTATTGCGCTGGCAAAAACACCATAAATACAATGAATCACTATAACGCAGACCAGTACGCGACGCTGGCGGAAATGATCGGCAAATGTGACGAAGTGATGTACCTGAAGAAATAACGAAAGACCCTCTCCCGGAAAGCAGAACCGTGACGCTTTCCTTCCCGGCTGATCCCCTGCCCCGGGGTTCAGCCGGACGGCAGGAACAATATATTTAACCTCATGGCGCATAAAGTCATTTATATTTGCTCATGGCGCAATAATCCTCTCATCGCAACAATTACTCGTTTTTTGTGTCCATGCTGCAAAAATTCCTCTCTTCCTCTCCCGAGATCCGAAAAAAGGTAGTCCCGGATCTGCTTTCCGGCCACCGGCGCACAGCGGCCCGGCAACACAAGATGTAGCGGTTTTTCCAGATGTCAGTGACCCTATATGTTGTGTCCCTCCCCTGCCCCGTAACCGGCCGCTCACCACCGGAAAACGCCGCTTTGCTTATTCCCTGACCGTGGTACACTTCCGGAAAGTTGTTATACGCAAAAAAATCGGATCTGCCGGAAACGGCCATCCGGTAATTTAACAGCGTGACTGTGTGGATGATTGTTATATCCTGGTTGATTATTTCTGATGGGAGGTTCACAGTGTGAAATGAATAGCGACATAACAGTATGCTTCTGCCGGGCGTGTGCCAGCTTCATCATTAAGCTATACTGATATGCATACCATTAGTATGCATTCCGGAGTGCATTATGAAGCAGCGCATCACCGTCACCATCGACAGCGACAGCTATCAGTTACTGAAATCCGCGGACGTCAATATCTCCGGCCTGGTGAACAGGGCCATGCAGAATGAAGCCCGACGTCTGCGTGCCGAACGCTGGCAGGCTGAAAATCAGGAAGGGATGGCTGAGGTTGCCCGGTTTATTGAAATGAACGGTTCATTCGCCGACGAAAACAGGGACTGGTGAGATGCAGTTTAAGGTTTATGCCTATAAAAGAGAGAGCCGCTATCGTCTGTTCGTGGATGTGCAGAGTGACATCATCGATACCCCCGGGCGGCGGATGGTGATCCCGCTGGCCAGCGCCCGGTTGCTGTCGGATAAGGTCTCCCGTGAGCTCTATCCGGTGGTGCACATCGGGGACGAGAGCTGGCGCCTGATGACCACGGACATGGCCAGCGTCCCGGCCTCCGTCACCGGGGAGGAAGTGGCCGATCTCCGCCACCGGGAAAATGACATCAAAAACGCAATTAACCTGATGTTCTGGGGGATCTAACCTCCTTCCCGCCCGGAAAGACAGGGAGGATGTCAAAGCGAAGCATTGCCGCAGAGATTACCCCTCACACGGTGACTGTACTGAACTGCTCCTCCGGAGCGGATGGCCTGCCGTCTTTCGCGGCGTCAGGGGACACTCCCCTATCCGATCACTGCTGACAGTTGCAGGGTATAACCCTCAGGGAAAAAAAAGATGACCGACGGCGTGACCCGGACTGATGTCGACAAAACAATGTGGCTCGTGACACTGGCGGATATCATTACAAATAACAGTACCCGCCAGGAGGAAAATCTGGTCGTCATTCTGAGCAGGGAGGAATCGTGGGGGCCTGCTTCTGAACGTAATTCCAACGCGTTGTATCGGGCCTCCTGCATAATGACACTGTATCTGGCCGATACTGAACAGACGAAGACTCAGACTTTCACTGCAAATTACTGGCCTCTACTGAGTTCCCTGCACCTGTTTACAGAGGAATTCAGACTGGAAGAGCGCCTGCGGGGACACGGCCTGGGTACCTGGATCACGCAGCAGTTTGTGCTCTGGGCCAGAGGTCTGCCGCCTGAAACCAGGGTCTGGCCGATTGACATTTCGAAGGCTGATGAAAAAAGCGAAGAAAACCAGATCCGGAGGGACAGGCTGTGGCATGCAATGGGGTTCCGGTTCCCGGCCGGGCATAACTGCTCAATGCCGCTGGGGGTAGACGAACTGCAGTTGCCGCGGAGCAGGAGTTCAACGCTCCGGGTGGAGCCCCTGGCATCCGGAGTACGCCGGCTGGAAGACGGTTACCGCGGGCTGCAGGAAAAAATTGTGCAGCTGGAAGGGGAAATATTGTCGAAAAAACAGTTAATTGGTTCAATAAAGAAGCATCCTTTTCTTCATCTGTTGCACAGGAAATGGCGCCCGCTCCCGGACGGGAAATGTGATGCCCTGCCGCTGCGGGCAGCAAAACTGTCTCTGCCGCAGAGCGGGGATTCTGACCAGGAGGTGGAGCAACGGGCAACCGGGGTCATCCGGCTGGCTACCCTGTGTGCTCAGTCGCAGTAAAGGATCCTGGATCTGGAAAGGGATCTTGCCTCGCAAAGTGAGGAGCTCGTTGACCTGCAGACAAATCGCCTTTCTATCCTGTGGGAGAAAGTCGTCAACCTGGCCTTATTCTGGGGGGCTTGGTGACTTTTCTGGACTTTATCAAGTGGATGTTGGGGGCATGAATGTTCCCGTTCCATAGCCACACACTGAAGAGGACTGAAACCAGTGCCCGAAAATATCGTGTCTGTAATCACTGACGGGGTAGTTTTGTTTGCGACTTCGTCTGTTTTCTGGCTGGCCGTCGCTGGCTGGTTAGTCATCCTGACTCCGGTAATATTACGAAGAAAATTCTCGGCAAAGAAAAAAGTTAACAGAAATTATGAATAACCTGGTTCCAGTTGGATCTCCGTCATCTCCCGGAACATTGCTTCCGGTGGCCATCGATTACCCTGCCGCCCTCGCCCTGCGCCAGATGGCGCTCGTGCAGGATGAACTGCCGAAATACCTGCTGGCGCCGGAAGTCAGTGCCCTGCTCCATTACGTGCCGGATCTTCACCGCAAGATGCTGCTGGCGACGCTGTGGAACACCGGCGCGCGCATTAATGAAGCGCTCGCGCTGACCCGGGGGGATTTTTCACTGACGCCGCCGTATCCGTTCGTGCAGCTGGCCACGCTCAAGCAGCGCGCCGAGAAAGCGGCCAGGACGGCAGGTCGTGCTCCCGCAGGCAGTCAGGTCCATCGTCTTGTTCCGCTTTCCGATCACCACTACGTCAGCCAGCTACAGATGATGGTGGCCACCCTGAAAATTCCGCTGGAAAGACGAAACAAGCACACCGGCAGAATTGAGAAGGCGCGTATCTGGGAGATCACAGACCGTACCGTCCGCACCTGGCTTAGCGAAGCGGTGGAGGCCGCAGCGGCCGACGGGGTGACGTTCTCAGTACCGGTGACCCCCCATACGTTCCGTCACTCCTACGCGATGCACATGCTGTACGCCGGTATTCCGCTGAAAGTGCTGCAGAGCCTGATGGGCCACAAATCGATTAGCTCGACGGAGGTCTATACGAAGGTGTTTGCGCTCGATGTCGCAGCGCGCCATCGTGTGCAGTTCGCCATGCCGGAAGCTGAAGCTGTTGCGTTGATAAAAAAGTTAACCCCAGACCAATCTACATAGGTCAACTATGGGTATACCCCAGGTTTCGACCTAAAGTAGTTCTTGTGTGGGAAACAGTCCAAGCTTAATGGGGGGCTTATCCTGCCTCACCTTCTACAGCTATCAATCACATTAATGATGTTCAGAAAGGCCCTCATTGCCCTAAAGAAATAAAATGCAGCCATGAAAATAAAGAATAATTGAGATACAACTCCTGCTAAATCATGGTTGCTACCAGCCACTGATAGCAACGTAAATAGTAATGCAAGCGAAAAATATAAGGCAATTGTAGTATTTGAATTCATGTATATCCCCTTATGTATAGGACTGAGGCCACCCCCAAATTTTCACTATCGCGCAGTTATTGCCTCGATATAAAAGGTGTTACCACCCTGAACAAGATAACAAGATAACAAGATAACAAGATAACAAGATAACAAGATAACAAGATATTATCGTTGTTTTGCTTCTGCGATTAATCTGGATATCTCTGTTTTTGATAAACTTTTTAGTGCCTCTACCGCTGCCCTGACTACGTCAGAACGATTCACTCTGCTTTTACCTGAAATCATTTCACCCGTTATAAGATCATCAATGTCTTTTAAGTTTTCTTCAAAAAAGGAAATGCTCACTGGTTTTGCTTTACTTACAGCCAATGGTCTCTCTGAAGTCACTTTGGTATTATCAATACCAGCAGTACCACCGTTAATAAACGCTGCCTCATCACGAGATGGAGTATTTGCTCTATTTCTCACAGAATAACCTCTTTAACTAACGATTCGATTTCTTGTTGTGCTTTGTCATTTTGCGTTTCAAATATTGTCATTGATTCTGCCCAAGCATCTCGATGCGCTTTTCGATCACAAACTCGGGAGTTAGCCAGCCGCATTTCAGGATAATCCTTGAGTACGTCAGCTGCCTGATTTGCTTCATTGACAAACATGTTCGTGGGCGTCATGTTTAAAACGAGATATCCCCGGACGTCCTCATTAAAATCTTTTGCTGCTGTAAAAACAGAGCATGTATGAGGCACTACATCCAGGTCCATCTGAGAAGGCCGCAACGGAGAAATGAATACGTCAGCGGCCATCAACCCACTACGCATTTCTGCACTGTCGCGGCCAGCACAGTCTGCGATGACAAAGTCATAAGATTTCTCGTGTTCCTTTAGCATGGCTTTGATGTTGCCTGTTGCGCCAGTAACCGGAATATGGGGAAGATCTTCAGGACGATTGTTGTACCAGGTCAATACAGATTTCTGGTCATCTGCGTCGACAATGATCACTCGATTGCCCAGTGACATCAGATACGCAGCTATAGATACCGCCAGTGTACTTTTACCAACCCCACCCTTTTGACTACCCAATACTATTATCATCACAGCCTCATATTAAGTTGTTAAGTTAACAACTTAATATTGCCAAACAGGCGGCAATATTGCAATACCTTTATTAAGATAACATCTTATTAAGTTAATAACTACATGAATTATAATTGAATTACCTTTATACATTAACAAATTGGTAAGATGTTAGGATAACAAGATAACAAGATAGCAAAGTGGTGCCTTTATCCGAAATCCCCATAGAACCGCATAATGCGGCTTTCAACTCCAGGCTACCTTTAGGGAGGGTAGTATCAACCAGTTATGACCGCGTGAAGCAAAAAGTGGGGTGTAGTGGGAAGCCTTTGAATCTTCGGTGTGTCGAAGTGGGGAGTTGGTGAGACAAATTTGGTAAAAGGTGGGGAGAAGCGGGATTGCTTTTCACTTCTATCCAAAAAGGTGTGTTGAAGTGGGAAGGTGCGTAAGTATATACAGATAAAAACACACATTTAACAGGTTCTCATCCCGCTACAACACACCTATTAAGACGTTTAAGGCGAGGCTTCCCCTTACAACACACCTATCAAAATGTTTAAGAAGAGAGCTCCCGTTTCAACACACCTTATACAGCTGTTCCTGGTTTCAGATTTGCTGAGCGACGGTGGATCAGAATGAAAGTCTCTTTACCTTTTTTGGTGATGCTGTGGTCAAGGTACCCAATATCCTGCAACTGCTTGAGGGCCAGTTTAATGATACGGTTCTGTTCCTTTACCGGAGAGAGCAATGAGAGCCTGTCTCGTATTCGTTTGAAAGATATGGGGACTGGGTTCGTAGGCAGACTTTCGATGAAAGTATACAGGGCCTGAGCTGCTTCCTTTCGGGTTAAAGCATTTATCGGCTTATGTCGTAGCAGAACAGTGTAATCAGTTTGGTAGAGTTCCCATAGTCGCTGATCAGCTTCAAGTTCCACCTGGTCGTTTGCAAAATCCAGTTCACCTGTCTTAAGCAAACCTGTTACGGAAACTTTTTGAAGGCCCTCTGAGTCGCTACGGGTAAAGGTAATGGTCTTGCCACGTATCCTGGTCAAAGCTTCTGAAATACTTTTTCTAAGACGGGAATCGAATCTCTTAGACTCAAAGCGGCACATTCCAGCAAACTCATGAAAAGTAAGCTTAATGCTGTTGGTTTTTAAACCGTACTTACTGAAAGCTTCTATGATACCGACCCATACCTTGAAGTCGATGGCCATACTCAACCGTTCACCGGTTATACGAATATCGTCGTAACCCTCCCGCCTTGAGAATTCCAAATCCTTGAGAACAGAGGTCGCATCGATTGATGTTCTAGTGCCCTTTGCAGGCCTGCTTGAAGGAACAAAAACATTTAATCTCATCAGGGCTACAGGCTGAACTGTGGCCTTACTTGTGACGGTGAGTTTATTGTTAACACTTTCACAATCTGGACCTATAACCTCGCCGATATAAACATTCTCATTCATATAGTTATATCCATTCATAGCATATGATCGATATGTGCCTAAATATTAACTCTTTCCCGTTTCGACACACCTTTCTTCCCGATTCTACCCACCCTTACCCCGTTTTGACACACCTTTTTCCCGCTTCAGAACACCTTTCTCCCACTACGACACACCTGAAATCGCTACGAAGCCCGTAAACAAAGGTTTTGCCGCTAAAGGGATCAGTTTGGATCTATTTGGATAACTAAGGGTAAATTATTGGATCTACTCAAAGGATATGTGGATAACTCATTATGGAATCTATAGAACTTAAGTGCGTAAGGTGTTTTAAAAGGCTTCAGCTCCCCTGGTGCTTCCTCGCTCACTCGCGGGCTTCGCCCTGTCGTTCGGCTGCGGCGAGCACTGCTGGCTCTCTCTGAAAGGCAAAATTTAACCGATCCTCGCAACGGGGATATCTCTCCAGCGAGTGGTGTACGCAGGGGAGAGCATATCGCGTTTCATTTGCCAGGATGGCACAATTCCTCTACCGGCAAACCATACTTTACCCAGCCCTGAGTTGTTGATCCCGTCCAGAACCCTCATCAGCTCAGCACTGTGAGGGCGTGGCGGGCGTTCGTCGAACAGCTGCAGCTGCGAAACGCCGGAGCCGGTGAAGTCATTCAGCATAACTCCGGCTTTGGCATACCGGTGTCCATCCCTCCAGATACGCTCCAGAGCCGTTGTGGCGGCTGCAATGATGTCCCTGGTGTCCTGAGTGGGTGTAAGAAGTTTTTCCGTAGCCACGTTGCCGTAGTAAGGCTCTTTAACGGCGAACGGAGACGTTTTGATGAAAACGGAAATATGCCGGCAATACTGGTGCTCTTTACGCAGCTTTTCAGAGGCCCGCTCTGCGTGCTGACAGATAGCCTGACGGAGTGACTCGTACTCCGTGATCTTCACGCCAAAACTGCGGCTGCAGACAATTTGCTGTTTCGTCGGAGGGGCTTCCTCAAGCGAAAGGCAGCTTTCCCCGTTCAATTCACGTACCGTTCGCTCAAGGACCACAGAAAAATTTTTGCGGATGAAGGCCGGGTTCGTCAGGGCGAGATCGAGCGCGGTCTTAATGCCCAGCACATTCAGCTTGCGTGCAATACGGTTACCCACCCCCCAGATTTCTTCAACCGGCTGCAGTGAAAGCAGTTTCCGCGTTCTCTGCGGATTTCCCCTGGTCAGAGCAAGTACGCCACGAAACTGTTTCCACTCTTTTGAGGCCCACTGGGCTGATTTTGCAAGGGTCTTCGTTGGTCCGGCGCCCACGCCAATGGTCAGGTGGGTACAGTCATACACGTGCTGACGCAGCTGCCGGCCGAAGTCCTCAAGCTCCATACAGTGCTCCACGCCGGTCAAATCGAGGAACATCTCATCAATGGAATACTGTTCCACTCTGGGGGCCAGTTCCTCCAGGCAGTTCATCACGCGCGCCGACATCGAGGCGTAAAGTTCATAGTTACTTGAAAACGAATATATTTTTTCCGGGTACCTTTCGTTTTTTATCTGAAACCACGGAGTTCCCATTTTGATCCAGGGCTTCGCCTCGGCACTGCGAGCGATTACGTTCCCGTCGTTGTTGCTCAGGACGACTATCGGCTTTCCTTTCAAATCCGGTCGGAAAACACGTTCACAGCTGGCATAGAAGCTGTTCACATCGGCCAGGGCAAACATCAGTACATCTCCCTCGGGCGGTGGATGATATGCGTGACGACGCCAAAGATATCCAGCTCGTCGGGGTCAGGATAAATCGGCGACCAGGAGGCATTCATGGGCTGCAGCGTCAGTCGAGGCGTCAGCAGAAGCCGTTTAACCGTAAACTCCCCCTGTACGCTGGCGACAACGATATCGCCGTGCCGCGGCTTTTCAGCACTGTCCACAACCAGCAGATCGCCATTGTACAGACTACCGTCCGCCATGCTGTCTCCGCTGGCACGCAGGTAGTACGTCGCGCTCGGATGCCGTATGCAGTAATCATGGAGATCCAGATCGGACTCGACATAGTCAGCGGCAGGGCTGGGAAAACCGCAGCTGGCCAGATCGGCAAACAATGGATGGGCCTGTGGCGGGTGTTCTTTCCCGGTGCTGAAAAGCTGTAGCTTCATCTTTCCTCCTGATACTCTAATTTTACTGGTTATGCATACAGTTTGCGCCGGGAGACCGGTAGAGATCAAGGGGTGAAAGTCCCCGACCATTGAAGGACCAGCAATCCACAAGGTCCCCGAGTCATGCGTTGCATACCGCGAGGTATGGGGCGAAGCGTTGACAGGGGTGTTGACAGGCCAGCCATTGAGCCACGAAATGTATATTAAATTACCGGGTGCCGACGTTGTACTGTTAACGGAAGGCAAAATCATAGGGTGCGATACTGCGAGTGCCACATGGACCCGGCGGGGTCTGAGACCCTGGCATGTCAATACGATCTCTACGCGGGAACCGGGAGATCTCCCCTCTGACCATCTGCCAGTGTCGGAGATGGCCCGCACCGGGAAGACGAGGAGTCATAGCCGGTGATGTACGGAGAGGAGAAGTCGGACTCGCTCATAGTAGCGGCGAAGCAGGCGAACAACCCGAAAGGAGCGGAGTCAGTGGAGCGAAGGAGCGGGGCCAAGGGGAACGCGGAACAGCCACACATGCGCCGGACACAGAGCCGGGAAAGCATGTCACAGAGGCTGTCACGCGTGCGGGAAGCTGCGAAGCAGCGGAAGAAAGAACGGTTTACAGCATTGTTCCACCTGCTGACAGTCGAAGCACTGGAAGCCGCATTCCTCTCCCTGAGCAGGAAAGCGGCCGCCGGAGTGGATGGCATCAGGTGGATGGACTACGCCGGAAACATGAAGAACAACATAACAGATCTGCACCGGAGGCTACATCAGGGCAGCTACAGGGCGCAGCCCGGCAGGCGTCACTACATCCCAAAAGCGGATGGAAAACAACGCCCGCTCGGCATCGCCTCGCTGGAGGACAAGATCGTCCAGTATGCGCTGGTGAAAATCCTGAACGCAGTCTATGAAAACGACTTTATGGGGTTCTCATACGGGTTCAGACCCGGGCGAAGCCAGCACGATGCACTGGACGCACTGGCCACAGGGCTGGTACGCACTAACGTAAACTGGGTACTGGATGCCGACATCAGTCAGTTCTTCGACAGGGTGAGCCACGAATGGCTGATCAGGTTCACAGAGCATCGGATCGGCGACCGGAGGGTAATCAGGCTCATACGTAAGTGGCTCACAGCCGGGACGTCGGAGGAGGGTCAATGGCGAGCAACGGAGGAAGGCACCCCACAGGGTGCGGTCATCTCACCGCTGCTGGCAAACATATACCTCCACTACGTCTTCGATCTGTGGGCGCATCAGTGGCGACGTCGCTATGCCACAGGCAATGTGGTAATGGTCAGATACGCCGATGACATCGTCATCGGGTTCGACAAACGATACGATGCCCGGCGCTTCCGTATAGCCATGCAGCGCAGACTGAGGGAGTTCGGACTCACGGTTCACCCGGAGAAAACCCGTCTGATGGAGTTCGGCCGCTTCGCTGCCGAAAACCGTGCCATCAGGGGAAAAGGCAAACCAGAAACGTTCAACTTCCTCGGGTTCACGCACATCAGCGGGAAAGATCGCAACGGCAGGTTCATGCTGATACGAAAGACCCGCCGGGATCGGATGACGGCAACTCTGAAAGCCATCAAAGACGGTCTGCGAAGGCGCTGGCATTACTCAATCCCCGAACAGGGAAAATGGCTCAGGAGAGTGGTTCAGGGATACCTGAACTATCACTCGGTACCGGGCAACTTCCCCACCATGCAGAAGTTCAGGACACACGTAACAAACCTCTGGCGCCGGGCGCTCAGGCGCAGGAGCCAGAAGGATGATACGACCTGGACGAAAGCAAACAAACTGGCAGCCGCATGGCTACCAAGGGTTCGGGTTCTTCATCCATGGCCTGTGGAGCGGTTCACCGCCAGACACCCGAGGCAGGAGCCCGGTGCGTAAATCGCGCACGCCGGGATCTGTGCGGGGGGGTATCCGGTAACGGGTATCCCTACCGCGACATATTTAACAGCGTGACGATAATCCAGATCGCCTGCCGGGTAATGGTGCCAACTTACTGATTTAGTGTACGATGGTGTTTTTGAGGTGCTCCCGTGGCTTCCATCTCCATCAGTTGTCCCTCCTGCTCAGCTACTGAAGGCGTGGTGCGTAACGGTAAAAGTACTGCCGGACATCAGCGCTATCTCTGCTCTCACTGCCGTAAAACATGGCAGCTACAGTTCACTTACACCGCCTCTCAGCCCGGTACACACCAGAAAATTATTGATATGGCCATGAATGGCGTCGGATGTCGCGCCAGTGCACGCATTATGGGCGTTGGCCTCAACACGATTTTACGACACTTAAAAAACTCAGGCCGCAGTCGGTAAACTCACGCATACAACCGGGCAGTGATGTGATTGTCTGCTCTGAAATGGACGAACAGTGGGGTTACGTCGGCGCTAAATCACGCCAGCGCTGGCTGTTTTACGCGTATGACAGGATACGGAGGACGGTTGTGGCGCACGTCTTCGGTGAACGCACTCTGGCCACACTGGAGTACTGTCGGCCTTAGAGGTCGTGGTATGGATGACGGATGGCTGGCCGCTTTATGAATCCCGCCTGAAGGGAGAACTGCACGTTATCAGCAAGCGATATACGCAGCGCATTGAGCGGCATAACCTGAATCTGAGACAACATCTGGCAAGGCTGGGACGGAAGTCACTGTCGTTCTCAAAATCGGTGGCGCTGCATGACAAGGTCATCGGGCATTATCTGAACATAAAACATTGTCAGTAAGTTGGAGTCATTACCGGCCTACAGTATTGGGAAGCTTTTGGATGCCGCGTCAGCGGCATGGAGGCGCCAGATGAGGTTACATGTGTCTGTGGAGTCAAATGGCGCCGAAAGCCCGGCGTAGCCGGTTGCCGGGCTATAAATTCTGCCACCCTACCCCCTGCCCTGATTAGCCTTAACTCGCGAACAGCAATGAAGAAGTCAAAGTAATCCCTTTTAACCCCGGTGAGCGGGCTTTACGGCGTTTACGACGTAAAGGGCGTGATTTCCGGGGCCTTAGCGGCGGCAGCTTGCTGCTGACGCTTAGGGGGATGTTCATCAACTATTTCAGCGACACCAGGGAACTTCACACGGTAGCTGCAAAGCCCTAATCCCGCTCACCGCCACGCAGCTGCCGCACGTCCCCCACGGGGGTGCGCAGTGGGCGCCGTACTGCGCGTAACCGGCCGCACGCGGCCGGTTACGGGGGACACTCCGCCATACGACCAGCGACCCGCTGAGCTGCACAATCCACGGATAACACAAGCTACATACATGTCGATATGGGAATCCGCCCACCTTACCGGGCGCCGGTGCCGTGTGGGAATCCGCCCACCTTGCCGGGCGCCGCTGCCGCGTGGGAATCGGCCCACCTTGCCGCGCGCCGCTGCAGCGTGGGAATCGGCCCACCTTGCCGCGCGCCGGTGCCGTGTGGGAATCAGCCCACCTTACCGGGCGCCGGTGCCGTGTGGGAATCAGCCCACCTTGCCGGGCGCCGCTGCAGCGTGGGAATCGGCCCACCTTGCCGCGCGCCGGTGCCGTGTGGGAATCAGCCCACCTTACCGGGCGCCGGTGCCGTGTGGGAATCAGCCCACCTTGCCGGGCGCCGGTGCCGTGTGGGAATCAGCCCACCTTACCGGGCGCCGGTGCCGTGTGGGAATCAGCCCACCTTACCGGGCGCCGGTGCTGTGTGGAAATCCGCCCATCTTCATGACAAAAATTTGTCAAATGACAGGCTCATGTGTGCTGATTTATGTCAGACGGGATTTTGCTTATCAATTATTGAGAACAGAAATTTTCCTGAATCATCAATACTATACTTAGCAAGTAAAGGTGTTTTCTCATTTATCTGCTTGAGTGCAGGATCAAGGAAATATCGTTTCAACTCTGCCAAGTTCTTCTGCAGGGATTCCGGTAAGACGAAACGGTCATTTAACCAAGCATGAGTAGTAACCCATAAGCCTGAAGATTTGAATTGAGCAAGACTTTCATAAAGGCGGATCGTCCGGGGATTTCGAAGACTGCCACAATCGCGGAGCGAGTAGGTGGTGAACTGGTTGGTAATGACTCCAACTTACTGACAATGTTTTATGTTCAGATAATGCCCGATGACCTTGTCATGCAGCTCCACCGATTTTGAGAACGACAGTGACTTCCTGCCCAGCCTTGCCAGATGCTGCCTCAGATTCAGGTTATGTCGCTCAATGCGCTGCGTATATCGCTTGCTGATTACGTGCAGCTTTCCCTTCAGGCGGGATTCATACAGCGGCCAGCCATCCGTCATCCATACCACGACCTCAAAGGCCGACAGCAGGCTCAGAAGACGCTCTAGTGTGGCCAGAGTGCGTTCACCGAAGACGTGCGCCACAACCGTCCTCCGTATCCTGCCATACGCGTAAAACAGCCAGCGCTGGCGTGATTTAGCGCCGACGTAGCCCCAGTGTTCATCCATTTCAGCGCAGACAATGACGTCACTGCCCGGTTGTATGCGTGAGTTTACCGACTGCGGCCTGAGTTTTTTAAGTGTCGTAAAATCGTGTTGAGGCCAACGCCCATAATGCGTGCACTGGCGCGACATCCGACGCCATTCATGGCCATATCAATAATTTTCTGGTGTGTACCGGGCTGAGAGGCGGTGTAAGTGAACTGAAGCTGCCATGTTTTACGGCAGTGAGAGCAGAGATAGCGCTGATGTCCGGCAGTACTTTTACCGTTACGCACCACGCCTTCAGTAGCTGAGCAGGAGGGACAACTGATGGAGATGGAAGCCACGGGAGCACCTCAAAACCACCATCGTACACTAAATCAGTAAGTTGGCACCATTACCCGGGAAGAGGGGGAAAATCTAGTGTGACAAACTACCCTCAGGATAGGGTGACAAATTGCCCTCAATTCTGGCTCCACTACCGGTTACAGCCAAAAAACTATGAGTAAGCGCAGGATGCCAGGGAGGGAACAGCAAAACTGTGACAAATCACCCTCAACTTTCCAGATCAAATGTGACGAACCACCCTTAAATCTGTGACAGATAACCCTCAACTATTCAATCGTCATGGAGGTTATATCACGGAAGGAAAATACGATATGCGTCGTCTGGCGGCCTTTCTTTTTCTCGATGTAAGAAAGGCGCATTGGTGTCCGGCTGTTGATCTCGTCAACACTTGCCTGCAGGAAACGGCGGCGAAAGTCCGGCATACGCTGGTAACTTTGAGGTAGCTGGTAGCGTTCCATGATCCAGTCGATTTTCAGGGACACGACACCTGAGCCATCAGGTTTACGGTACTGGCACAGAGATTCGTATAAACGCATGGCGTACGGATTGGTAATCTCTTTTGTTTCACTGAGCCGGAACTGCGTAAACCGGTTCTGTAACCCGATGAAGAAGGGAATCAGATATGGGTTGATATGTACGCTGTAAAGCCCTCTGGATGGGCTGTGCGCACGTTTAATAAACCAGGGAAAGGATTCATACCCTTTTTCATCGCCGGCATCCTCTTCAGGGCGATAGAAAACCACTTCCTTACCCGCAAAACCTTTTAAAGCCTGTCGTATATCCTTACTGGCTTCAGCGGAGGTCAGCCCGAATGTTTCAGCGTATTTAGCAACGTGAATTTCGCAGATGCCGTCATGTTCCTGCAGGGAGCCGTCGGATTTTCTGATCTGGTCAACGAACAGATACAGCATACGCTTTTGATCCCTGGAGAGACTATATGCCGCCTCAGTCAGCTCGTTTGACTGGACAATCCGCGGGCTATTTTTACGTTTTTTATGGTTTATAACCGCTATTTCCGCCATGACAGGTCCATGTGAAGTGTGACAGACTTTAAGATTGTCACACTTCATAAAACAGAGTCAACAGGGATGGATAACTTTGTGAAAAGCAACGCTTCCTGAGGGCAATTTGTCACAGGGTTAAGGGCAACTTGTCACAGAAATGGCGGCTATTTGAGGGTGATTTGTCACACTGAAAGGGCGTTTTGTCACAGATCCCTCTCTGGAACCCGCATGGATAAAGGCCTGTGGGCATTCTAAAAATAAAGATCTAACAACTATTTAAAAAGATCTTATAAAAATATCCCCGTGGATAAGTGGATAAGTGGATAACCCCTATGGGAGGTGATTTTGCAGGCATTGAGCGTATGCAGAATTTATGAGTACTGTTCCATGGTGCTTCCTCGCTCACTCGGGGCTTCGCCCTGTCGCTCGGCTGCGGCGAGCACTGCTGGCTCGATTATATCTGTGGCCAGAAGTTAGACATACAGCCTATTCTGTCCAGTTCTGGGTAATGTGCTACCAACTTGCTGATTTAGTGTATGATGGTGGTTTTGAGGTGCTCCAGTGGCTTCCATCTCCATCAGCTGTCCCTCCTGCTCAGCTACTGAAGGCGTGGTGCGTAACGGTAAAAGTACTGCCGGACATCAGCGCTATATCTGCTCTCACTGCCGTAAAACATGGCAGCTACAGTTCACTTACACCGCCTCTCAGGCAGCAGTCGGTAAACTCACGCATACAACCGGGCAGTGACGTCATTGTCTGCGCTGAAATGGATGAACAGTGGGGCTACGTCGGCGCTAAATCACGCAAGCGCTGGTTGTTTTACGCGTATGACAGGATACGGAGGACGGTTGTGGCGCACGTATTCGGTGAACGCACGCTGGCCACGCTGGAGCGTCTTCCGGGCCTGCTGTCGGCCTTTGAGGTCGTGGTATGGATGACGGATGACTGGCCGCTTTATGAATCACGCCTGAAGGGAGAACTACATGACAAAGTCATTGGACATTATCTGAACATAAAACACTACCAGTAAGTTGGAGTCATTACCCCTCAATCAAACGTGAGAAGTCGTCACCTTTAAAACTGGTCACATTTTCAATACCCAGATCGGAAGCAGACTGGTTGATAGTCTCTACCGCATAGAACTTTGCACCAGTCAGGCGCGGGGCTAACAGGTAAGATGAAATTAAGGTTTTACGAACACTGCCACTGTAATTAATTACCGCTACTTTCATAAATCACCTCAGAATTTTTTGTTGAACTTCTTAGGGTCGAAATTCTCACCGATTTTCTTGAAGAATTCTTTATCAATAATGCCGGGACTCTCTGCTTTTTTACTTTCCTGCGCTTCAGGCTCAGACGGTTGTGTATTGTGCAATACACTTTCCGCTGCACCCTTCGCGCTACTCTTATCATGTGTATTGTGCAATACATTTTTTCGGTTTTGCCGCGTTCTATACAGTGCCATCTCAAGCCCTTTGGCTGTTACCGAAAAGCTGTATTCGCTGTCGAGGATTTCAGCAATTTCATGCCGCGTTAGCCCTCTGTCCAGCCAGTTCTCGATTTCATTTAGGCGCAATCTGACAGCAGCCGATAAGTTGCGGGGTTTCAGATCTGCTGGTTTATTCATAACCCCCTCCGTTGTATGAAAATGACTCTACAACACTCGTAAGAAGGGGTCAATCGAGTTTTGTAGTTTATCTGTAGTTTTATTGTAGTCTATTTGTAGTCTTACAACACTAAGGCAAAACGTTTTTTGTAGTTTATCTGTAGTTTATCTGTAGTTTTTGGTTGCTCAGATGGTCATGCAAGCATGACCATCAAAGAATAGGACGCTTTTTAGCCAAATGCCCCTTAACCTACGGAGATCGCCCTACCAAAAAAAGATGATTTTTTATCCCTTAACCTGCTATACACCTAACGCAGCGTGATAAATCACGCTATCACACTGATTTAAAAGGAAAAAAACAAAATTTAGCCATGCTGCGGTATTACCCAGGTATTACAAATCAAATCTAAATTACTGATTTAAATAACTTTTTATTTATTACTTTGGTAATACTATGATTTCACCGTATTAGACACCCTTTTTTCGTTTAAAAAATGCACAAATTGAGGACTGAATGGGCTTTGTTAATGGAATGGTCGCCTCCCATCTCTTGTGCCACAGTGGGACGATAAATCGTCACTCATTGAACGGAGCGCTGCTATCATGAACGTTAAAACTATTGGAATCGATTTGGCAAAAAACGT
>NZ_PQTC01000040.1:0-19588 GCF_003850715.1 Enterobacter sp. 301B | reverse complement strand
TGATTACATCGAAATGTTTTATAACAGTAAGCGTCGGCATGGTTCCAGCGATCAGATGTCACCGACAGAATATGAAAACCAGTATTATCAACGGCTAGGAAGTGTCTAGATTATCCGTGGCGATTCACACGACAGGAATAGCCCTGCCCGTAAAGGTTCCAATGTTAGCTACCGCCCTGATTCTGATTGTAGAAGGTGGATAACCACCAATAACGGAAGGTAGTTTGATACCGAAAGGGAACTGCGCTTTTTTGAACACTTTTCGCGAGGCTTTAGACGCATAGGATGTTCCCTTTTCAGCGCCGTTTGGTTTCGCCCTTGTAGGGAGAGTATTACGCCCAGATACAATGGCAACTACAGCACCGAAATCAACAAGACCTAAACCAAGTTGATCAACAACATTTTCACAGAAGACCATGAAAAAAAGCTCGGAGGCGGTGAGGTTTGAACGCCCCGCATAGAAGTATGTTCCGTTGAGTTCCTCGACTGTATCCACGTCTCAATCCTTTTGACTCTGAATGTATTGCAATCATAACGGTTGATCTACAGACAGTCACCCCTAAAACATGGCGTTAGCAGTATGGGTTAAGAAGGCAATACGAGGGAGCGTAATGCCCCCTTTTCAATTATACATCCCACGGATTTGTTTTAATTTTTCTCATTTTGTATTCGATGCCACACACGGTGAAAGTGAGTTTCTCAGTGTCGATCACTCCCTCAACTTCTTTGTAGTCGAATGGGAATTTCACTTTATTGTCGTTGATTTTGTATAAACCGCCTAGAATGTTGGGACCATGGTTGACCTGCAAATAATCGCCCTTGACTGTCCAACGCCCTTCTACCTGGTATCCAATGGCACTACCATGTTCAGTGAAGTAAATGCTCATGATGATTCCTTATGGTCAGAGTTTACCTTTCAATGGATGTTCTCTCGTCCATCCCGCAACACTCCGTGATGTCACATAACAAATAAGTAGATCAGCGGAAGAGCGCGAAGTGACAAACTTCACTTTCGATGAAGCAACACTTCGAGATGTTACCTCACACCATAGCCCATCCATACCTTGAGACACACTGCGCGACTCAACTCTACAAACCAACAGATCGGCTACTGATCTTGAACCGACTACACAAACAGCAATATCGGCAGCACTACGGCTGCTAACTTCACAGATCCACGCCATAGACACTACTCCTCGTTGTTTTTATCCACGTTATCTTGCCGTATGGATTCTATAAAATCCCGTTGCTCCTTTGTGAATGCAAGCTCATCCAGCAAGCGATCTAACTCTTCTTTGGGTGATTCCTTTTTGAATCTGTCTGTTCCCGATAGCCAAGCTCACCCTTGATTCATTAGGATTAATCTTAGGTTAACCAGGGTGCAGAAAATGAGCAACTAACAGATTTTGGAAAAGAGAAGCCATAAAGCCCCTCGGTATTAATACCCATAACGGAGCTGTACCAATGAAGCCATTAACGGCAGGGAAAGGTGTACATACATGATGAGAGTCGCGATGTGGCTAATGGCTGCCACACAAGCTGGTAACAACCATTAATCGAGTTATTTTAACTCACTGATTATAAAGCGTTTAATATTTATCTTGTGCGCCTTCACAGGCGTCGAATCAGGTCAAAAACAGGGCAACGCCCTGCTTTGATGGCCGCGTAGTATATCTGCTTACACCCTTACAAGAAAGGCTTAACATCGCCCACGCCTTCACGAATCACTTCTGGCGCGTCTTCGGTGAGATCCACCACGGTGGTCGGTTGCTGGCCTAGATAGCCGCCATGAATAATCAGCTCCACCACTTTCTCCAGACGATCTTTGATCTCTTCCGGGTCGGACTCGGTAAACTCACTGCCCGGCAGCATAAGCGAGGTAGACAGCATCGGCTCGCCGAGGGTTTCCAGCAGCGCCTGGGCAATCGGGTTCGACGGCACGCGCATGCCGATGGTTTTACGTTTTTCCTGCAACAGACGACGCGGCACCTCTTTTGTCCCTTTCAGAATGAAGGTGTAGTTTCCCGGCGTGTTGTTTTTGATCAGGCGAAAGGCCACGTTGTCGACATACGCATAGGTCGACAGCTCAGAGAGATCGCGACACATTAGGGTGAAGTTGTGGCCGTCCGGCAGCTGGCGGATGCGACAGATGCGCTCCATCGCCCCTTTATCCTCGATTTTACAGCCCAGCGCGTAGCCAGAATCGGTTGGGTAGACAATAACGCCACCTTTACGGACGATTTCCACAGCCTGATTAATCAGACGTGGCTGTGGGTTATCCGGATGGATATAGAAAAACTGACTCATACTTCCCTCTCTTCAATTTGCTGTGGCTGTTCCCAGAGCTGCCAGACGGGCTCAACGCCAGCGGGTAACCAGAGCTTGCGCCCCAGTTCAATCCACGCGCAGGGTTGATGGAAATCTGAACCCTGTGACCCAAGCAGGCCAAACTGACGGGCGTAGGTCGCGAGCTGCGAACGCTCATTGGGTGCCTGCTGACACTGGGCAACTTCCATCGCCTCACCGCCGGATTCGGCAAAGTGGGCCAGCAACCTTTTCAGCCATTTAGCAGAAAGATTATACCGCCCCGGATGGGCCAATACGGCCTTACCACCAGAATGATGAATCACATCAATAGCTTGTTTTATTGTACACCACTGGGGAGGAACGTATCCGGTTTTCCCGCGCGCCAGATACTTTTTAAACACATTCGCCATGGTCGTCGCTTTACCGGCGTCAACCAGAAAACGGGCGAAATGGCCGCGCGTGACCGCCCCACCGTTCGCCAGCTTGCGCGCACCTTCCAGCGCACCGGGGATATGCGCCTTCTCAAGACGTTCGCCTATCAACTCCGCGCGTTGATTGCGTCGTGCTTTTTGCTCTTGCAAAAATGCGCACATTGCCGGATGTTCTGTATCAATATTCAGGCCAACGATATGAATTTCGTGGTTTTCCCAGAGCGTGGAGATCTCGACCCCGGGCACCAGATTTAGCGCCAGCCCGCTTCGGGCAATCTCGGCGCGCGCGGCGGGGATGGCGTCTGTTGTGTCGTGATCGGTTATTGCCAGCGTGCCGACACGCATTTCAACGGCGCGATGGACCAGGGCTTCGGGCGTCAGCAGGCCATCTGAAGCCTGCGTATGGCTGTGTAAATCATAAATTACGGCGTAGGTGGTATCGCTCAAAGCACTTCCCATAACAGTCTGGAGACATCCGAAGCACCTATGATACCGACTTACCGCGAAATACTGAAATCAGGGTTGACAACACGCCATCGAACTAGTTAACTAGTACGAAAGTTCACACGAGAAAGGTATCTGAAAATGACAGCACATTTCGCTCTGCACGGTTGGTGGCGTACTTACTGATCTTCGGGCAGTGTCACGCGTCTGCGAAAAGCAAACAGATACCCGGCCCGCTCCCAAGCGGGCTTTTTTTTGAACAGAATATGAGAATAACTACATGCAAACAGCCAAACCCCACCTCGAACTGCTAACCTGCGAGGCGGCCTATCGCCATAACCCTACCGCGCTCTTTCATCAGGTGTGCGGTGCACGTCCTGCGACGCTGCTGCTGGAATCTGCTGATATCGACAGCAAGGACGATCTCAAAAGCCTGCTGCTGGTTGACAGCGCGCTGCGCATTACCGCATCGGGTGACACTGTCACTATTAAGGCGTTATCCGAGAATGGCGCGTCGCTGCTGCCGCTGCTGGATGCGGCTCTGCCTTCAGGCATTGAAAATGAGCGTCATCCGGACCTGCGAATTCTGCATTTCCCGCCGGTAAGCCAGTTGCTGGATGAAGATGCCCGCCTCTGCTCACTCTCCGTTTTCGACGCCTTCCGCCTGCTGCAAAATCTGGTCATTGTGCCGGAAGATGAGCGCGAAGCAATGTTCTTTGGCGGGCTGTTTGCTTACGACCTGGTTGCTGGCTTTGAAGATTTACCGGAAACCGAGCAGGGTAACCGCTGCCCGGACTACTGCTTCTACCTGGCCGAAACCCTGCTGGTGATCGACCATCAGAAAAAATACACCCGCATTCAGGCCAGCCTGTTCACGCCATCTGTGTCTGAGAAAAACCGACTTGGGCAGCGCATCGCCCAACTGCAACAGCAGATGTCAGAAGCACCGCCCGCGCTCCCGGTGCAGCGTGTTGAAAAGATGACCTGCGAGGTGAGTCAGACCGACGATCAGTACGGCGCGGTGGTCCGTCAGATGCAAAAAGCGATTCGTGCCGGGGAGATTTTCCAGGTGGTGCCGTCCCGTCGCTTTTCACTGCCCTGCCCGTCGCCGCTGGCGGCTTACGATGTGCTGAAAAAGAGCAACCCAAGCCCGTACATGTTCTTTATGCAGGACAATGATTTCACTCTGTTCGGCGCGTCACCGGAAAGCTCCCTCAAGTACGACGCCACCAGCCGCCAGATTGAGATCTACCCGATAGCGGGAACCCGTCCACGCGGCCGTCGTGCCGATGGCTCCCTGGACCGCGATCTCGACAGCCGCATCGAACTGGAAATGCGTACCGACCACAAAGAGCTCTCCGAACACCTGATGCTGGTTGACCTGGCACGTAACGACCTGGCGCGTATTTGTACGCCGGGCAGCCGCTATGTGGCAGACCTGACCAAAGTCGACCGCTACTCCTTCGTCATGCATCTGGTATCCCGCGTGGTGGGTGAGCTGCGCCACGACCTCGACGTCCTGCACGCCTACCGCGCCTGCATGAACATGGGCACGTTGAGCGGCGCGCCGAAAGTCCGCGCCATGCAGCTGATTGCCGAAGCTGAAGGCCGCCGTCGCGGCAGCTACGGTGGCGCGGTGGGCTATTTCACCGCTCACGGTGACCTCGATACCTGCATCGTGATTCGCTCCGCCTACGTTGAGGACGGCATTGCTACCGTCCAGGCCGGGGCCGGGATTGTGCTGGATTCTGTTCCGCAGTCGGAAGCCGACGAAACCCGCAGTAAAGCGCGCGCGGTACTGCGCGCCATTGCTACCGCACACCATGCACAGGAGATTTTCTGATGGCTGACATTCTGCTGCTCGATAATATCGACTCCTTTACCTACAACCTGGCAGATCAGCTGCGTGCGAATGGACACAACGTCGTTATCTATCGCAACCACGTTCCGGCCCAGACGCTGATTGACCGTCTGGCGACCATGCAAAACCCGGTGCTGATGCTCTCCCCGGGGCCAGGCGCACCGAGCGAAGCGGGCTGTATGCCTGAGCTGTTGACCCGTATGCGCGGCAAGCTGCCGATTATCGGCATCTGCCTCGGCCACCAGGCGATTGTCGAAGCCTACGGTGGTTACGTGGGTCAGGCGGGGGAGATCCTGCATGGTAAAGCGTCAAGCATTGAACATGACGGTCAGGCGATGTTTGCCGGTCTGCCGAACCCGCTTCCGGTGGCGCGTTACCACTCACTGGTCGGCAGCAATATTCCGGCCGGGCTGACGATTAACGCCTCGTTTGAAGGGATGGTGATGGCGGTACGTCACGATGCGGATCGCGTCTGCGGGATGCAGTTCCACCCGGAATCTATCCTGACGTCTAACGGCGCGCGCCTGCTGGAGCAAACGCTCAACTGGGCGCTGCAAAAGCTGGAGCAGACCAACACCCTGCAACCGATTCTGGAAAAACTGTATCAGGCCCAGACCCTGAGCCAGCAGGAGAGCCACCAGCTTTTCTCCGCCGTCGTGCGCGGCGAGCTGAAGCCTGAGCAGCTGGCCGCTGCGCTGGTGAGCATGAAAGTGCGCGGCGAAAGCCCGCAGGAGATCGCCGGTGCGGCAACCGCGCTGCTGGAAAATGCCGCCCCGTTCCCGCGCCCGGACTATCCGTTTGCCGATATCGTTGGGACCGGCGGCGACGGCAGCAACAGCATCAATATTTCGACCGCCAGCGCCTTTGTGGCGGCGGCATGCGGACTGAAAGTGGCGAAGCACGGCAACCGCAGCGTGTCCAGCCGTTCCGGATCGTCCGACCTGCTGGCGGCTTTCGGTATCAACCTGGACATGAACGCTGAGCGTTCCCGTGAAGCGCTGGATGACCTGGGCGTCTGTTTCCTGTTTGCGCCGAAGTATCACACCGGTTTCCGCCACGCGATGCCGGTTCGCCAGCAGCTTAAAACCCGGACGCTGTTTAATGTGCTCGGTCCACTCATTAACCCGGCGCACCCGCCGCTGGCGCTGATTGGCGTTTACAGCCCGGAGCTGGTCCTGCCGATTGCGGAGACGCTGCGCGTCCTCGGTTACCAACGCGCCGCCGTGGTACACAGCGGCGGGATGGATGAAGTTTCCCTGCATGCGCCCACGCTGGTGGCCGAACTGAATAACGGCGAAGTGCTGAACTATCAGCTTGAGGCCGCAGACTTCGGGTTGACCCCGTACCATCAGGACGCCCTGGCGGGCGGCACGCCGGAAGAAAACCGTGACATTCTCACGCGCTTATTACAAGGTAAAGGTGAGGCCGCCCATGAGGCCGCCGTGGCGGCCAACGTAGCCATGCTGATGCGTTTACATGGCGAGGAAGATCTGAAAGCCAACGCCCAAAAAGTTCTGGACGTACTGCGCTCCGGTGCAGCTTACGATCGCGTTACCGCACTTGCGGCAAGAGGGTAAATAATGCAGACCGTTTTAGCGAAAATCGTCGCCGATAAGGCCATCTGGGTGGAAGCCCGTAAGCAACAGCAGCCGCTCGCCAGTTTTCAGAATGACGTCGTTCCGAGCAGCCGTCGTTTCTATGATGCCCTCCAGGGCGCGCGTACCGCGTTTATTCTGGAGTGTAAAAAAGCGTCTCCGTCCAAAGGCGTGATCCGTGACGATTTCGACCCGGCGCGTATTGCCGGTATCTACAAGCATCATGCGTCTGCCATTTCTGTGCTGACGGATGAGAAATATTTCCAGGGCAGCTTCGATTTTCTGCCCGTAGTCAGCGGCATCGCGCCGCAGCCGATTCTGTGCAAAGACTTTATTATCGACCCGTATCAGATCTGGCTGGCGCGCTTTTACCAGGCCGATGCCTGTCTGCTGATGCTCTCCGTGCTGGATGACGAACAGTATCGCCAGCTCTCCGCCGTCGCGCACAGCCTGAATATGGGCGTGCTTACCGAAGTGAGCAACGAAGAGGAGCTGGAGCGCGCCATCGCGCTGGAAGCCAAAGTGGTCGGCATTAACAACCGCGACCTGCGCGACCTGTCGATTGACCTCAACCGTACGCGCCAGCTTGCGCCGCGTCTGGGTGCGGGCGTCACGGTGATCAGCGAATCCGGAATCAACAGCTACGCTCAGGTGCGCGAACTCAGCCACTTTGCCAACGGTTTCCTGATCGGTTCCGCGATGATGGAACACGACGATCTTAATGCGGCCGTGCGCCGCGTGCTGCTGGGTGAGAACAAAGTTTGCGGCCTGACCCGTGAACAGGATGCGCAGGCGGCGTATGAGGCGGGCGCAATCTATGGTGGTCTGATCTTTGTTGAGTCCTCTCCTCGCGCCGTTAATGAAGAACAGGCGCGCAAGGTGATTGCGGCTGCGCCACTGAGCTACGTGGGCGTGTTCCGCAATGCGGATATTAACGACGTTGCGGCGAAAGCGGACGCGTTATCCCTGAGCGCGGTTCAGCTACATGGCGATGAAGATCAGACATACATCGATGCTCTGCGACATGTTCTGGCACCTCAGGTTCAGATCTGGAAAGCGCAAAGCGTTGGCGCCATCCTGCCCGCGCGTAACCTTACGCATGTTGATAAATACGTGCTCGACAACGGCCAGGGCGGCACGGGGCAGCGTTTCGACTGGTCACTGCTGCGTGGCGAAGTGCTGGACAATGTCCTGCTGGCGGGGGGATTAAGCCCCGATAACTGTGTGGAAGCAGCCAAAACCGGCTGCGCCGGCCTCGATTTCAATTCAGGCGTAGAGTCCCAACCGGGCATAAAAGACGCCAGCAAGCTGGCATCGGTATTTAAAACTCTGCGTGCATATTAAGGAAGAGAAGATGACGACATTACTTAACCCGTATTTTGGTGAGTTTGGTGGGATGTACGTCCCACAAATCCTGATGCCCGCGCTGCGCCAGCTTGAAGAAGCGTTCGTAAGCGCGCAGAAAGATCCGGCGTTTCAGGCGGAGTTTACTGACCTGCTGAAAAACTACGCCGGTCGTCCGACGGCACTGACCAAATGCCGCAACCTGACCGAAGGCACCAGAACCACGCTCTACCTTAAACGTGAAGATCTGCTGCACGGCGGCGCGCATAAAACTAATCAGGTGCTTGGCCAGGCTCTGCTCGCCAAACGTATGGGTAAAACCGAAATTATCGCCGAAACCGGCGCAGGCCAGCACGGCGTGGCCTCTGCCCTCGCCAGCGCCCTGCTCGGCCTGAAGTGCCGCATCTATATGGGGGCGAAAGACGTTGAACGCCAGTCGCCTAACGTGTTCCGTATGCGTCTGATGGGGGCGGAAGTGATCCCTGTACACAGCGGTTCTGCCACGCTGAAAGATGCCTGTAATGAAGCGCTGCGCGACTGGTCTGGCAGCTACGAAACCGCCCACTACATGCTCGGTACCGCGGCAGGCCCGCACCCGTTCCCGACCATCGTGCGTGAATTCCAGCGCATGATCGGTGAAGAGACTAAAGCGCAGATCCTCGAAAAAGAGGGTCGCCTGCCGGATGCGGTAATCGCCTGCGTTGGCGGCGGATCTAACGCCATCGGCATGTTTGCCGATTTTATCGACGAAACCAGCGTTGGGCTGATTGGCGTTGAGCCTGCCGGCCACGGCATTGAAACGGGTGAGCACGGTGCGCCGCTGAAGCATGGCCGCGTGGGGATCTATTTCGGCATGAAGGCCCCGATGATGCAGACCGATGAAGGGCAGATTGAGGAGTCTTACTCAATTTCAGCCGGGCTGGATTTCCCGTCCGTAGGGCCGCAGCACGCGTTCCTCAACAGCACCGGCCGCGCAGATTATGTCTCCATCACTGATGACGAAGCGCTGGAGGCCTTCAAAACCCTGTGCCGCAATGAAGGGATCATCCCGGCGCTGGAGTCTTCCCACGCGCTGGCACACGCGCTGAAAATGATGAAGGAAAACCCGGAAAAAGAGCAACTGCTGGTGGTAAACCTTTCCGGTCGCGGTGACAAAGATATTTTCACCGTTCACGATATTCTGAAAGCACGAGGGGAAATCTGATGGAACGCTACGACAACGCATTTGCACAACTGAAAGCCCGCCAGGAAGGCGCTTTCGTTCCCTTCGTGACGCTGGGCGACCCCGGTCCGGAGCTGTCGCTGAAGATTATCGATACCCTGATTGACGCCGGTGCCGACGCGCTGGAATTGGGGATTCCGTTCTCCGATCCGCTGGCGGATGGCCCGACCATCCAGAACGCGACGCTTCGCGCGTTTGCTGCGGGCGTGACGCCGGGCCAGTGCTTCGAAATGCTGGCGGCGATCCGCCAGAAGCACCCGACCATTCCGATCGGCCTGCTGATGTACGCCAACCTGGTGTTCAGCCGCGGTATTGATGCGTTTTACGCAGAGTGCGCCCGCGTGGGCGTTGACTCCGTGCTGGTGGCTGACGTGCCCGTTGAAGAGTCTGCGCCGTTCCGTCAGGCGGCGATGCGCCACAACGTCGCGCCGATTTTCATCTGTCCACCGAATGCCGATGACGATCTGTTGCGCCAGATTGCCTCTTACGGACGGGGTTACACCTACCTGCTCTCCCGTGCGGGCGTCACCGGTGCGGAAAACAAAGCCGCGCTTCCGCTGCATCATCTGGTGGAGAAGCTGGCAGAATACCATGCTGCGCCGCCGCTTCAGGGCTTTGGGATTTCCTCTCCGGATCAGGTTACTGCGGCGATTGACGCGAAAGCCGCCGGGGCCATTTCCGGTTCGGCTATCGTGAAAATCATCGAGAAGAATGTGGATAAGCCAGAGCAGATGCTGGCTGAGTTACACGCATTCGTCACATCCATGAAAGCGGCCACACACAAGGCGTAACCGTTAACACCGTCTGGCCCCGGCGTCAGGCGGTTTTCCCTTCTCTCTTCCTGAAAGAAGCAGGTCAAAATTGATCCTGTCGATATTTTCGGTGTGAATGACTTTTCAAACGTTCGCGTAAGCGTATGATCTGGGCTCTTTTTAGCGTTACCCTTCTGAGTTCAGAGGTTATTCATGTCCTGGCATTCCTTCAAACAGACTTACATGGTTAAGTTCTGGTCACCTGTTCCGGCCGTTATCGCGGCAGGCATTCTCTCTACCTATTATTTCGGCATTACCGGCACCTTCTGGGCTGTTACGGGCGAGTTTACCCGCTGGGGTGGGCAGCTATTACAGCTGGCAGGCGTTCATGCCGAAGAGTGGGGTTACTTCAAACTGATCCATCTTGATGGCTCACCGCTGACCCGCATCGACGGGATGATGATCATTGGCATGTTTGGCGGATGTTTTGCGGCCGCGCTGTGGGCCAACAACGTTAAGTTGCGCATGCCGAAAAACCGCATCCGCATTATGCAGGCCGTGGTCGGCGGTATCATTGCCGGGTTTGGCGCCCGCCTGGCGATGGGCTGTAATCTGGCCGCGTTCTTTACCGGTATTCCGCAATTCTCGCTGCATGCCTGGTTCTTTGCCGTCGCCACCGCCATTGGCTCATATTTCGGTGCAAAGTTCACCCTGCTGCCACTGTTCCGCATTCCGGTGAAAATGACGAAAGTTAGCGCTGCATCTCCGTTAACGCAAAAACCCGATCAGGCGCGTCGTCGCTTCCGCCTCGGTATGCTGGTCTTTTTTGCTATGGTTGCCTGGGCGATTTGCACGGCGATGAATCAGCCCAAACTCGGTCTGGCCATGCTGTTCGGCGTCGGCTTTGGTCTGCTGATTGAACGCGCGCAGATCTGCTTTACCTCCGCGTTTCGCGATATGTGGATCACCGGACGAACCATGATGGCGAAGGCGATCATTGCCGGGATGGCCGTGAGCGCGATCGGGATCTTTAGCTATGTTCAGCTCGGCGTTGAGCCGAAAATCATGTGGGCCGGTCCTAATGCGGTCATTGGCGGGCTGCTGTTTGGTTTTGGCATCGTACTGGCGGGCGGGTGCGAAACTGGCTGGATGTATCGCGCCGTGGAAGGCCAGGTGCATTACTGGTGGGTTGGTCTGGGTAACGTGATTGGCTCAACCCTCCTGGCGTACTACTGGGATGACGTCTCTCCAGTACTGGCAACCAACTGGGACAAGGTCAATTTGCTGAATACCTTTGGTCCACTCGGGGGGCTCATGGTGACCTACGCCCTGCTGCTTATCGCCTTCTTACTGGTTATTGCGCAAGAAAAGCGCTTCTTCCGGCGTGCCACCGTCAAAACTGAAACTCAGGAGAATGCCGCATGAAAGAGATCGTGCCTGATTATCGTCTCGATATGGTGGGTGAACCCTGCCCTTACCCGGCCGTTGCCACGCTTGAGGCGTTACCGCAACTTAAGAAAGGTGAAATTCTGGAAGTGGTGAGCGATTGCCCCCAGTCGATCAATAACATTCCGCTTGATGCCAAAAATCACGGCTATACCGTGCTGGATATCCAGCAGGACGGACCAACGATTCGTTATTTAATTCAGAAGTGATTTCACGATCGAAAAAGGCCTCTCAGAGGCCTTATCTAGTTTACTGGCTTTGGCCACCGTCGTCGTCTGAGTTTCGGCAGGCATGAATGAGTGGTGAGACGTGTTCCGCAAACGGAACAGATAGCACCGTGAGGTAGGCTATGTGCTGGGCTGAACGTCGTGAACTGAAACTGTTTACCTGCACAAACCGGACACTCAAATTTGATGTTGGGGATATCCCCTCCAGCCAGGTATGTGGAACAACCACCATACAGCAATCCCCGGCTGACCGGGGATATATCTTCTGTCAGAAACGATAACCCGCTGAGAACATAAATACCCACGGATCCAGACGGGTGCTGATACTCTGCTGCTCACCGCTAGCTTTAAAGCGCACGTCTGTATCAATGTCCATATACCAGACCGAGGCGTTGATCAGCCAGTCACGGTTAATCAGATAATCCAGACCAACCTGCCCCGCTATGCCCCACGAGTCTTTCAGGCTGAGATCGGATAGCCCAGCCTCTTTACCGGTATCGTTAAATTTCTCATCAAAGAAGGTGGTGTAGTTAACGCCTGCACCAATATAAGGGCGTAACTTGCTGCTGGAATCGCCGAAGTACCACTGCGCCATCAGGGTTGGTGGTAAATGGTGCACCGTAGCAATGTCCCCGGTCGGCCCTAAACCGACGCGGTGACGGAATGGCGTGGCGGCCAGAAGCTCAACGCCAATGTTATCCGTAGCCATATACGTGAATGTCAGGCCTAACTGGGTGTTATTGCTGACGCTAAACCCGCCCATACCCAGTACATTGTCGGAACCTTCCGTTGGACGCACCGTTGCCGAACCGGCACGAATAAAGAATTCACCTGCTTCATGCGCGTACGCGCCGCCAGAGAGACTGCTTAAGATAAGGGCTGCCACCGCTAATTTTTTCATATCCGCTCCATCGTTGTGGTTTTAATTGCGGAGGAGAATATACTCACAAATGAGTAATAAGTGATCTAACACAGATCACATTAAAACCAGTAAGTTAACATTCATTGATCTAGGTTAATTTTTGGTGACGCCTCATAAAGCAATAAGTTGTTACCGCGTCAATTTTTGGCATTTCATAGTTAAAAAATTTTCTGTTTTTCCTCTCTTGCGCTTCCTGTAGCGGCTGGATAATTTATCGCTCTCACAATCTGATTTGATGCGTTCTACTTTTGCAGGTGTGCCATGAGTGATCATAACCCGTGCATGACGTGCGGAGCCTGTTGTGCGTATTTTCGAGTCTCTTTCTACTGGGCTGAAGCCAGCGATGGCGGCGGCACCGTTCCGGTTGATCTCACTGAACCCTTGACCCCTTTCCTGCGTTGCATGCGCGGCACCAACCAAAAACAGAGCCGCTGTGTGGCACTGCAAGGTGAACCTGGGGTATCCACCCGCTGTTCCATTTACGCGGATCGCCCCAGCCCGTGTCGCACTTTCGCGATGTCGGGAGTGGATGGGCAGGTCAATGAGGCATGCAATCGCGCCCGCGCCCGCTATGGATTACCGCCGCTTTACAAAGATATGCTTTTCCATACAAGCCTTGATGCTGCCACCAGCGTGTTATCCGGTGTACAATTGCCGGCTAATTAACACCTGCAATACTCAAGGAGAGTGCATGTCTATCACGGCGAAGTCTGTCTACCGTGACACGGGAAATTTTTTCCGCAATCAGTTCGTTACTTTTTTACTGATCGCGTTGTTGTGCGCCTTTATTACGGTGGTGCTGGGTCATGCGTTCTCACCCAGTGATGAACAGATTGCCTCGCTGAGCCAGGGGGATCATCTTGCAGGCAGCGCAGGTTTATTTGACCTTGTGCAGAATATGACGCCAGAGCAACAGCAAATCTTGCTGCGTGCATCTGCGGCATCTACCTTCTCGGGGCTGATCGGCAACGCCATTCTGGCGGGTGGCGTGTTGCTGATGATCCAGCTGGTGTCTGCCGGCCAACGCGTCAGCGCGTTACGTGCCATCGGGGCCAGTGCTCCGGTGCTGCCGAAACTGTTTATCCTCATCTTCCTGACCACGCTGCTGGTCCAGATGGGGATAATGTTGGTTGTCGTTCCGGGCGTGCTGCTGGCTATCGTGCTTTCATTTGCGCCAGTAATGGTTGTGCAGGACAAAATGGGTATTTTCACCGCCATGCGCAGCAGCATAAGGCTCGCGTGGGCGAATATGCGTCTGGTCGCCCCGGCCGTTATCAGCTGGTTGCTGGCCAAGACTCTACTGTTGCTGTTTGCGCCGAATTTTGCGGTATTAACGCCAAACGTCGGCGCGGTTGTCGCCAATACGCTGAGCAATCTGATTTCAGCTGTACTGCTGGTCTATTTGTTCCGCCTGTACATGTTAATTCGTCAGTAACCGGGATCGCAGAATGAAGCAGTTTCTTGATTTTTTACCGCTGATCGTATTTTTCGCTTTTTATAAGCTGTACGACATCTATGCCGGCACGCTGGCGCTGATTGTGGCAACGGCTGTGGTGCTGATTTACAGCTGGGTTCGCTATCGCAAAGTTGAAAAGATGGCGCTCATCACTTTCCTGATGGTGGCGGTGTTTGGTGGTCTGACGTTGTTCTTCCACAATGATGAATTTATCAAATGGAAGGTCACAGTGATTTACGGCCTGTTTGCGGGCGCGCTGCTCATCAGCCAGTGGGTGATGAAGAAGCCGCTGATCCAGCGCATGCTGGGGAAAGAACTGACGCTGCCGCAGGCTGTGTGGGGGCGTCTGAATATCGCCTGGGCGCTATTTTTTATTCTGTGTGGTCTGGCGAATATCTATATCGCATTCTGGCTGCCGCAGAATATCTGGGTCAACTTCAAGGTGTTTGGCCTGACGGCGCTGACCCTTATCTTCACCCTGCTCAGCGGCGTTTATATTTATCGCCACATGCCGCAGGATGAGAAGTAATGAATTATTCTAAGAATACATATAAATCATATAGTTATCTCGTGATTTAATGTGTTATCACGAACAAAAGCACGCTTTAATGTACACTTTGTACGAAGCGTGCTTTTTTTTCAGATGCGTTTTGCGTAGCTCCTTCCAGTTTCGCAACGTCCCGCTTTACGCCTTCCCATACCATCAGCATAATCACCACCGATCCGATTGTAAGACTTAACCAGCGCGCGCTACTTTTTCTCCCTGCCCTATACTTTCAGTCTGACATCCGACTGGAGGTTTCTATGTGTGGACGTTTTGCACAAGCCCAAACCCGTGAAGAATATCTGGCTTACCTGGCCGATGAAGGCGATCGCGACATTGCATATGACCCGGAACCAATTGGCCGGTACAACGTGGCGCCCGGCACCAAAGTGCTGCTGCTGAGCGAACGCGATGAGCAGTTACATCTCGATCCGGTGTTCTGGGGCTACGCGCCCGGGTGGTGGGATAAAGCACCCCTGATAAACGCGCGCGTCGAAACCGCAGCCACCAGCAGAATGTTTAAGTCTCTCTGGCAGCATGGTCGGGCGATCTGTTTTGCGGATGGATGGTTCGAATGGAAGAAAGAAGGCGACAAGAAACAACCCTACTTCATTCACCGTGCCGACGGCCAGCCCATATTCATGGCGGCGATCGGCAGCACGCCGTTCGAGCGCGGTGATGAAGCGGAAGGATTTCTGATAGTGACGTCAGCCGCAGATAAAGGCCTGGTCGATATTCATGACCGTCGGCCACTGGTTCTGTCGCCGGAAGCGGCGCGCGAGTGGATGCGCCAGGACGTAGGCGGGAATGAAGCGGAAGAGATAATAGCCGACGGGACAGTGCCCGCCGACAAGTTTATATGGCATGCCGTTTCGCGCGCCGTGGGCAATGTGAAGAACCAGGGGCCGGATCTGGTCGAGCCGCTTTCTTGAGACTGGTAATCATATCGGCAATCCGTCGTCTATTGCGCGGTTGATGAAGAACGTCACTCGGCCAAGAACTTCGACCTCTTGCAGTGCGTTTCCTTCTATTGCCTCTCCATCATCTGTAATGAGCGACTTTCCCATCAACTTGGCAAACTGCGTATGACCATCGCAAAGTATAAGCAGCACATCCCCGGGCGCGCACTTGGCTGCTGGCTCAATGACTGCAAATCCTGAATCAGTTTCAAGCACCCTACTTTCTGCGCCGATGTTGCAAATCACCTCGGGTGAAAGTTGGCGCTCGACATAATCGCTTGCAGGTGATGCAAACCCCATTACTGGACCCTCCCCATGTTACGCAGGATCCAGTACCTGTTATCGCTACCGTCTGTCGTCTTGTCAGCAAAGTCTTTTTGGTATCGCTCTATCCAGGCATTCGCTTCTTCGCGCGTGTAGTGCCAGTTGAACTGCCGCAATTTCTCTATGAATGCGTCTGTGCTCAGGTAACGATACCCCTTGGGGTTTAACTCTATGGCCGCAACAAACGCGGCATGAATGTCTGCTGTGCGTGGCATAATCACCTCACAAAATAACTGTATGCATATACAGTATCGTCAAATATGAGGGTCGATCAAGTTTCACAGTGGTGCTAAACTTCAGACCTTTCCGAATTGACTGATTTATATAATGTTAAAGCTCTTTGCTAAGTACACATCTATAGGTGTTATCAACACGCTCATTCATTGGGTTGTGTTCGCCGTTTGCATCTACGCATTCCATACAGGTCAGGCACTTGGCAACTTCGCAGGATTCGTCGTGGCAGTGTCATTCAGTTTCTTTGCAAACGCCAGGTTCACGTTTAAGTCCTCGACTACCACTCTACGCTACATGCTCTACGTAGGATTCATGGGCTCACTTAGCGCGATTGTTGGATGGTGCGCTGATAAGTCTGGCATGGCTCCTATCATCACGTTAATTGTGTTCTCCGCCATCAGTCTGGTGTGCGGATTTATCTATTCAAAGTTCATTGTCTTTAGGGATGCGAAATGAAAATTTCTCTGGTCGTTCCGGTATTTAATGAAGAAGATGCTATTCCAATCTTCTACAAAACCGTGCGGGAGTTTGAAGAGCTACAACAGCATGAAGTAGAGATAGTCTTTATCAACGACGGCAGTAAAGATGCGACAGAATCAATAATAAATGCGCTCGCTGTGGCCGATCCGCTTGTCATTCCTCTTTCCTTTACCCGCAATTTCGGTAAAGAACCTGCGCTGTTTGCAGGCCTGGACCATGCAAGCGGTGAAGCTATTATCCCGATAGATGTTGATTTGCAGGACCCAATTGAGGTTATACCGCACCTGATAGAGAAATGGCAGGCCGGGGCGGATATGGTGCTGGCTAAGCGCTCTGACCGGTCCACCGATGGGCGACTCAAGCGTAAGACCGCAGAGTGGTTCTATAAGCTGCACAACAAAATCAGCAATCCGCAGATCGAGGAAAACGTTGGCGACTTCCGCCTGATGTCTCGAGATGTGGTTGAAAACATCAAGCTAATGCCAGAACGCAACCTTTTCATGAAAGGCGTTTTGAGTTGGGTTGGCGGCCGCACTGATGTTGTTGAATATGCCCGCGCAGAACGTGTTGCCGGGGATTCTAAGTTTAATGGCTGGAAGCTGTGGAACCTTGCACTTGAAGGTATCACAAGCTTCTCTACGTTCCCGTTGCGCATGTGGACGTATATCGGGTTATTCGTTGCTGGCCTGGCCTTCATCTATGGTGCATGGATGATCGTCGACACGTTAGCGTTCAGCAATCCGGTTCGTGGCTATCCATCAATGCTGGTTTCAATACTTTTCTTGGGCGGGATTCAGTTGATAGGCATAGGTGTGCTTGGGGAATATATCGGCAGAATTTATGTTGAAGTTAAAGGAAGGCCTCGATACATCACCAAAAAAGATTTCAATGATATTCGGAAGGACGAGAAATGATTAGTCAGACTTTGGGAAAAGAGATTCACATAAAGTGGTTGTTATTCACATTTGTATTCGCAGTTGTGGCTGTGTTTTTTACGGTTATTCATCCGGTAACTATTACTTCTGGCGATGAGTGGATCAACCTTTCTTCCGGTAGGCAAGCATATCCGCAATGGGGCGGTTTTAACCCTATCAAGGTAGTTCCTGAGGTATCTTTCCCACTATTTGGTAACATTGCCTCATCTGTCGTTATGCCTCTTGGGTTTACATTCCTTGAAGCTATTGCTTATTTGACAGCGGTTTTAGTTGCAGTTCTTGTTGTGTTATTCCTTTATCAATTCTATCTTTTGATGAGGAAGACCGCAGGGTTATCAACTTACACAAGTTCAGTTTTAGTGATCTTCTACTTACTGTGCCTGTTCGGCCTATTCAGAACTCTAAATAATAATAACAGTCCATACCTGTTGTGGGAGCAAAATCTTACCTGTTATTATCACTATATTGTTCCAGCCCTGATAAACGGCACGCTGGCACTTTACGTTTTAAGAATGTCGTCAACCTTAAAGCCATTCTTTTACGAAAGAGCGATCTTTTCTGGTGCTCTGATATGCGCCATTTACCTATGTGTATTTTCGAACATTTTTGCCAGTGTTGTGCTAGCAGTAATGTGCGGTGTGGTACTTCTTCAGAACCTCATTAGCAAAAGATTTAAAATTGTTGAGACGATTAAGGATAACCCTTTCCACTGCATTACTCTGGCGATGTGGGTAATTTCTGCTCTCTTTGAAATGAACGGAGGAAGAGCGGACCGAATGGCAAAAGATCATCTGGATATTTCAGGTACAGTCAATGCATTTTACTCACTGCTTAAATTAACAGATCGCACATTTTTCGTTGTGCTGACTGTTGGATTTGTTTGCGGTGCAGTGTTCTTGCTAAGAAGAAATTCAGATGAAAGTACTGAAGGTAAAAGATACGCTTTCTGGGTATCGGTTATCTCTGGTGCCATCACTACATTGGCTCTTATTCTGGTGTGCGCAAAGGCTAGTGCTAACTATGCTACTCGACCTGTGGCAATGTGGGGTTCTTTTATGTACTTGATAGTTGCTGCCAGTTTGGGCTTGGGGTACTTCATTGAGCGCTTTAAGGCTGTTCACTATTTCGCTCCAATAGTTATGCTGTTCTTAATTAACAAGACCACGGACCAATCTCATTCTTTGCGAGAGTCAAATAGTGGGAACGTTCCTTTTTCAGTTGCTTACGCGATAGGTCAAGATATGATTGAGCAGGTGCAAAACGCAGTTAATGGAAACCAACGCACAATGACCCTACATGTGCCCAAGGGTGATAACAATGACAACTGGCCGTTCCCGGTAACAAGAGGAAAAGCTATTTCAGAAACTCTTAAGTCCAATGGGTTGATACCTCGTAACATTGAGATAAAAATCCAGCCGGACAGAGAAATGAATGCCAAATATGGTATGCCAATCTGAATAGTTGCGCCCCATTAGGGGCGCATTAGTTATGACTTAATATTCAATGATTCTACGTTCCCAGTACCACCGGAAATGCTAACTGCCGTCGCTCCTGAGGTTGATCGCGCGTGATTGGTATACGCCATGTTATAAGCCCCGCCACCAAGTACCACAGAATAAATCATAGAAGGCCCTACTGCGTAGTTATCAGATGCATTGCAGCGGTTGCAATTGCTTAGATTAATGCCGTTGTACGTGCCGGTTGTGGTAAACCCGGCATCCGCAATGCTATTACCCATAACCCGCAGCCCCTCACAGGATGCTAAGTCAATACCATGGCCCCTGACTCTTCGTACTTGGTTCTGGTTAACACTTCCGTATGTCACAGTATCCATAACAATACCAAGACCCGCGGAGCCGTTCCCGTCAACTATATTACCGTTGACATTTGTCATGAAATTAGCCGAAGTTGTTCCAGTCATAATCACCCAGATAGCTCGTGATGTAGACGTATAGATGACATTATTTGTTATCTGAACTGAATCGCCACGGGTTTAACAGACACCTCAGAGTCATTTAAGATGGCTTAAAGAGAGGTGCCCATGAGCGGTAAGCGTTATCCCGAAGAGTTTAAAACTGAAGCAGTCAAACAGGTTGTTGATCGCG
>NZ_PQTC01000003.1:0-280270 GCF_003850715.1 Enterobacter sp. 301B | reverse complement strand
TTTTAACATAGTCGGCGTGGCCTGGGCAGTCTACGTGTGCGTAGTGGCGAGTCGGGGTGTCATACTCAACGTGAGAGGTGTTGATGGTGATACCACGAGCTTTTTCTTCTGGTGCGTTATCGATCTGATCGAAAGCACGAGCAGCACCGCCGTAGGTTTTAGCCAGTACGGTAGTGATTGCAGCGGTCAGCGTTGTTTTACCATGGTCAACGTGGCCGATAGTACCGACGTTAACGTGCGGTTTTGTACGTTCAAACTTTTCTTTAGACATCGATTGTCCCTCTAAGACACGGATAAATCGGTGATATCACCACATCAACCAGGCGAAAATGCCTGAACTGTTGAATACATTTACATTGAAACAGAGAGAAAGGGAGGGAGAAGTGAAGTGGTGCTGATACCCAGAGTCGAACTGGGGACCTCACCCTTACCAAGGGTGCGCTCTACCAACTGAGCCATATCAGCACGTATTGGAGCGGGCAGCGGGAATCGAACCCGCATCATCAGCTTGGAAGGCTGAGGTAATAGCCATTATACGATGCCCGCATCCTGAAACTCGGCTACCCAGTTCTTTCTGTAACAAAAAAAGAGATTTCTCTCTTTTCTGTTCGAGCTGGTCAATTTTTCCAACCAGCTCCGGCGGCGTTGACGCTGCCAGAAAGTGGTGGTGGGGGAAGGATTCGAACCTTCGAAGTCTGTGACGGCAGATTTACAGTCTGCTCCCTTTGGCCGCTCGGGAACCCCACCGGACTTGATGGTGCCGACTACCGGAATCGAACTGGTGACCTACTGATTACAAGTCAGTTGCTCTACCTACTGAGCTAAGTCGGCATCAAGTAGCGCGCATTCTATGGAGACCTGCGCAGTCATGCAACTAAAAAATTGCATAAAACGTTCTTTCGCTCACATTTTATTCGAAACCAGGACTAACCGCTGTAAATTCATCCGCTCGTGATTAAAAATCCAACATGAACGCCTGATTTCGGCACGCTATAGCCCCGGGTGATGCCTGCCCGGTTAAGCATCGCTTTCCCATATTTTTTCTTATTATTCCTCTCATCTGGTGTTAACCTCCTGCCCATTGTCCAAAATTAACTATGTGATGAGCCCGCACCCGCCGTTTCGTGATGGTTCACAGAAGCATGCTTATGAGCAAAAAAGAGCAAACGTTAATGACGCCCTATCTTCAGTTTAACCGTAGCCAGTGGGCAGCCCTGCGTGACTCCGTCCCTATGACACTGACGGAAGGTGAAATCGCACGGCTAAAAGGGATAAACGAAGATCTCTCCCTGGAAGAGGTGGCAGAAATCTATCTCCCCCTCTCTCGCTTGCTTAACTTTTACATCAGCTCCAACTTGCGTCGTCAGGCCGTACTGGAACAGTTCCTCGGCACGAACGGTCAACGTATTCCTTATATCATCAGTATTGCGGGCAGCGTGGCAGTGGGTAAAAGTACCACCGCGCGCGTGCTACAGGCGCTGCTGAGCCGCTGGCCGGAACACCGCAGCGTGGAGCTGATCACCACCGACGGCTTCCTGCATCCCAATGAGGTGTTGAAAGAACGCGGCCTGATGAAGAAGAAGGGCTTCCCGCTCTCTTATGATATGCACCGCCTGGTAAAGTTTGTCTCTGATTTAAAATCGGGCGTGCCGAACGTTACCGCACCGGTCTACTCGCATCTGATCTACGACCGCATCCCGGATGGTGACAAAACGGTGGTGCAGCCCGACATCCTGATTCTGGAGGGCTTAAACGTACTGCAAAGCGGGATGGATTACCCTCACGATCCGCATCACGTGTTTGTCTCTGACTTCGTCGATTTCTCAATTTATGTGGATGCGCCTGAAGATCTGTTGCAACGCTGGTATATCAACCGCTTCCTGAAGTTCCGTGAAGGGGCGTTCACCGACCCGGATTCTTACTTCCACAACTACGCTCAGCTCTCTGAAGAAGAGGCTATCAACGTGGCGACCGGGCTGTGGAATGAGATCAACTACGTCAACCTCAAAGAGAACATCCTGCCGACGCGCGAACGTGCAAGCCTGATCCTCACCAAGAGTGAGAAACACGCCGTTGACCAGATTCGTTTGCGGAAGTAGATCTCAGACGTAAAAAAACCGGCTAATCGCCGGTTTTTTCCTTTATGCATGCGGCTTTTCGCCGTTTTCATCCTGATCGACCGCGAAGCAGGCCACCAGCTGTCCGCCATAATCTTTCAGTTGTGGCTGCAACTGCGTACACGGACCGAAGCGGCGACGGCAGCGAGCGTTGAACGCACATCCCGGCGGCGGGTTAAGCGGGCTTGGTAACTCGCCGGTCAGCTTAATGCGCTCACGGCGGTCATCCGGGTTCAGTCGCGGCGTCGCAGACAGTAGTGCCTGAGTATATGGATGACGCGGGTTATTAAAGATCTGATCTTTCGTCCCCTTCTCTACGCAGCGTCCCAGATACATCACCATCACCTCATCGGCAATGTGCTCAACCACAGACAGGTCATGGGAGATGAAAACGTACGACAGCCCAAGATCCTGCTGTAAATCCATCATCAGGTTCAGCACCTGCGCACGCACGGATACGTCGAGCGCCGAAACCGGTTCATCGGCAATCACCACGTCCGGGTCGAGCATCAGACCACGGGCGATGGCGATACGCTGACGTTGACCGCCAGAGAACATATGCGGATAGCGATCGTAATGCTCGGTTTTCAGGCCCACCTTCGCCATCATCGCCAGCGCTTTTTCACGACGCTGCTCTTTGCTCAGGTTGCTGTTGATCAGCAGCGGCTCTTCCAGAATCTGCCCCACTTTTTTTCGCGGGTTCAGCGAACCATACGGATTCTGGAACACAATCTGGATTTTCTGACGTCGCAGTTTCTGCGCCTGCGGATCGTGCTTGAGCAGATCCTGGCCCTGATAGTAAAGCTCGCCGCCAGTCGGAACTTCAATCATCGTTAACAGACGGCCCAGCGTGGACTTCCCACAGCCAGATTCCCCTACCACCGCCAGCGTTTTTCCGCGTTCGAGAGTAAAGGAGACACCATCCAGCGCTTTTACCAGGCGCTCAGGAGCAAAGAGGCCCTTCTTCACCGGGTAATGTTTTTTCAGGTCGATGGCCTGCAACAGCATTTGTTGCGTACTCATAGTGTTGGCCTCCCGGCATCATCGAGTGGGTAGTGGCATTTCGACTGACGTCCGTCAGCTAACAGGTTCAGCTCCGGCTCGTCGACGCGGCATTTATCCGTCGCATACGGGCAGCGCGGGTTAAGCAGACAGCCCTGAGGACGGTCATATTTACCCGGTACCACCCCCGGCAGCGAGGCCAGACGCGCTTTATCCTGCGCGAACTCCGGCAGCGCGCGCAGCAGCGCCTGCGTATAGGGATGACGCGGGGCCCGGAAGATATCGTGTGAACTCCCGGTCTCCACCACCTGGCCTGCATACATCACAATGATTTTGTGTGCCGCTTCAGCCACCAGCGCCAGATCGTGCGTAATCAGCACCAGCGCCATATTCTCTTTCTGCTGCAACTCCAGCAGTAGCTCAATAATTTGCGCCTGAATGGTCACGTCCAGCGCGGTTGTCGGTTCATCGGCAATCAGCAGTTTTGGACGACAGGCAATGGCCATCGCGATCATTACACGCTGACTCATCCCACCGGACAACTGGTGCGGATAAACGTCCAGACGCGATGCCGGATCGGGTATACCCACCTGCGTCAGCAGGTCAATAGCGCGCTGGCGACGGGTTTGCTTGTTACCGCCCTGGTGCACCTTAATGGCTTCCATAATCTGGAAACCCACGGTGTAACACGGGTTCAGACTGGTCATCGGGTCCTGGAAGATCATCGCCACTTCCGCTCCCACCAGTTGGCGGCGCTGTTTTTCGGAAATGCGCTGCAGATCCTGACCATTGAACTCCAGGCTTTCCGCCATTACGCGGCCGGGATAGTCAATCAGCCCCATGATTGCCAGTGAACTCACTGACTTACCGGAACCGGACTCCCCAACGATACCAACCACTTCGCCCTGATTTACGCTATAGCTGATGCGGTCCACAGCACGAAACGGTGTGCCTTCATCGCCGAAGTGCACCGATAATTTATCTACATTTAATAACGCCATCTCGTGCCTCTTACTGCTTCAGTTTGGGATCAAGTGCATCACGCAGACCATCACCCATCAGGTTAAATGCCAGCACCGTCAGCAGAATCGCCAGACCCGGGAAGGTGACGACCCACCAGGCGCTTTGCGCGAACTGCAACACGTCGGAGAGCATGGTGCCCCATTCCGGTGTTGGCGGCTGCGCACCCATGCCAAGGAAGCCAAGAGCGGCCATATCGAGAATGGCGTTAGAAAAACCGAGCGACGCCTGAACAATCAGCGGTGCAAGGCAGTTAGGAAGAATATTGACGAACATCTGGCGCATCGCCCCCGCACCCGCCACTCGAGATGCCGTTACATAATCGCGGTTCACCTCGACCAGCACGGCCGCACGGGTTAATCGGACATAGTGAGGAAGCGCAACGAACGTTAGCGCGAGCGCGGCATTGCCTATCGAAGGACCAAAGACCGCGACCAGCACCAGGGCCAGCAGAAGGCTTGGCAATGCCAGCATGATATCGACGATACGCATGATGACGTTATCAACGATGCCGCCGAAGTAGCCCGCCACAAGACCAAGCACAACGCCCATGATCAGCGACAACACCACAACGAGACAGCCAACCAGCAGAGAGAGGCGCGCACCGTACATCAGACGAGACAGCACATCACGGCCAACGTCATCGGTACCGAGCAGGTGCGTCAGGCTACCACCTTCCTGCCAGGCCGGTGGCGCGAGCAGCGCATCACGGAACTGGTCCGCGGGGTTATACGGCGCAAGGAAGTTCGCAAACACCGCAATCAGGATCATGATGGAAACATACACCAGCCCGACGACCGCGCCTTTGTTGCGCTTGAAGTAGTGCCAGAATTCCTGCATCGGCGTCATTGGCACCGGTGCGGTAACCGCTTTGTTTTGAGTAACTTGTGACATGATGGCCCCTTACTTCTTATGACGAATACGCGGGTTCACCACGCCGTACAGCAAATCGACCAGCAGGTTGACGAGGATAATCATCGTCGCGACCAGCAATACACCGCCCTGCACAACCGGATAATCACGGCGTTGCAGCGCATCAATCAACCAGCGTCCAAGGCCTGGCCAGGAGAAGATGGTTTCGGTCAGGATCGCCCCGGCCAGCAGCGTACCGACCTGCAAACCGATAACGGTCACCACCGGCAGCATGGCGTTACGCAGGGCATGAATGATGATGACGCGCATACGGGTCAGACCTTTAGCGCGGGCAGTACGAATATAATCTTCGCCCAGCACTTCCAGCATGGAGGAACGAGTCATACGCACGATCACCGCAAGTGGGATGGTGCCCAGCACCATTGCAGGCAGGATCATGTGCGCAACCGCATCAATGAAGTTGCCCTCTTCGCCCCAGATCGCCGTATCAATCAGCATAAAGCCGGTTAACGGGTTGGTGTCGTCAAGGAAAACCATATCGCTGACACGTCCGGAGACCGGCGTCAGGTTCCACTGCACCGAGACCAGCATGATCAGCATCATGCCCCACCAGAAGATAGGCATGGAGTAGCCGGTCAGTGCCAGGCCAACGGCGGTGTGGTCGAAAATAGAGCCACGCTTAACGGCAGCCAGCACGCCGACGGGAATCCCCACCGCGGTCGCGAAGATCATGGCGCAGATGCCGAGTTCCAGCGTCGCCTGGAAACGCGGCACGAACTCGTCCCACACCGGAAGACGGCTTTTCAGTGAAATCCCTAAATCGCCGTGTAATACGCCCCAGATGTAGTGGAGGTACTGCTGCCACATCGGCTTATCAAGGCCGAGTTCAGCCAGCAGTTGCGCATGACGTTCAGGGGAGATACCACGCTCGCCCGCCATAATCATCACCGGATCACCCGGGATCATATGGACGAAGGCAAAAGTGAGAAGGGTGATACCGATAAACGTCGGGATAACCAGTCCCAGACGTCGGAGGATGAACTGCAACATAACCCGGATTCTCTCTGATGACGCACGCTCAGTAGCGTGACGTCTGTATTGCTCACAAATGTAAATTCCCTCTCCCTTCGGGAGAGGGTTAGGGTGAGGGGATGCATGCACGCCCCTCACCCCTGCCCTCTCCCACAGGGAGAGGGAGAACACCCTACTTATTATTCAACAGACACGTTTTCGAAGTGGTGTTTGCCCAGTGGATCGACCACGTAGCCCTTCACTTCTTTACGCACTGGCTCGTACACGGTGGAGTGAGCAACAATCAGCGCCGGAGCCTGATCGTGCATGACAACCTGCGCTTGCTTGTACAGTTCGATACGTTTGTTGTGATCATCGGTCGCACGCGCCGGCTGGATCAGGTCTTCAAACGGCTTGTAGCACCAGCGAGAGTAGTTGGAACCGTCTTTCGCTGCCGCACAGCTGAACAGGGTCGCGAAGAAGTTGTCCGGATCCCCGTTGTCGCCGGTCCAGCCCATCATGACCGCCTGGTGTTCGCCCGCTTTGGCGCGTTTCAGGTACTCGCCCCACTCGTAGGTCACAATTTTGGCCTGTACGCCAATCTTCGCCCAGTCAGCCTGAACCATTTCCGCCATACGACGTGCGTTCGGGTTGTAAGGACGCTGTACCGGCATCGCCCACAGCTCAACGGTGAAACCTTTATCCTGGCCCGCTTCTTTCAGCAGCGCTTTCGCTTTCTCAGGATCGTAGGTGTAGTCCTTAATGTCGTCGTTATAGCCCCACATGGTTGGTGGGATCAGGTTCTTGGCCGCAACGCCAGCGCCCTGGTAAACGGCTTTGATGATCGCTTCTTTGTTCACCGCGTAGGTCAGCGCCTGACGCACTTTCACGTCATCGAACGGTTTCTTCTCGGTGTTGAAGGAGAGATACCCCACGTTCAGGCCCGCCTGCTCCATCAGGTTGATATTTTTGTCCTGCTTCATGCGCGCGATGTCAGCCGGGTTTGGATACGGCATCACCTGACATTCGTTTTTCTGCAATTTTGCGTAACGCACGGATGCGTCAGGCGTGATGGAGAAGACCAGACGGTCGATCTGCGGCTTGGTGCCCCAGTAGCCCGGGAAGGCTTTATACAGAATACGGGAATCTTTCTGGTACTGAAGCAGCTGGAACGGGCCGGTACCGATTGGGTTCAGGTCCACTTTTTCCGGCGTGCCGGCTTTCAGCATGTTGTCCGCGTACTCTTTAGAGAGAATAGAGGCGAAGTCCATCGCCAGGTCAGCGAGGAATGGCGCTTCCGGACGCGTCAGCACGAACTGAACGGTTTTATCGTCCACTTTTTTCACTTCAGCAATCAGGTCTGGCAGACCCATCCCTTCGAAGTATTCATAGCTGCCGCCAGACACTTTATGGTACGGGTTCTGGGCATTTTTTTGACGGTCGAAGGAGAACACTACGTCGTCGGCGTTAAAGTCGCGCGTAGGTTTGAATTCTTTGCTGTCCTGCCACTTCACGCCCTGACGCAGGTGGAAGGTATAGGTTTTACCGTCTTCGCTGATATCCCACTTTTCAGCCAGGCCAGGAATCACTTCCGTGGTGCCGGTTTTAAATTCAACCAGACGGTTATAGATCGGTACAGAGCTCGCGTCGTAAGTCGTACCAGAGGTAAAGAGCTGTGGGTTAAAGCCTTCCGGAGAGCCTTCAGAACAGTAAACCAGGGTTTTTGCCTGTACGCTTGCTGCGACGGTCATGGCCACCAGGCTCAGACCAAGCTTCAGCATCCCTGACTTCTTCAAGGAAATACTCATTATTGTGCTCCAATGTGATGTTTTGCTTTGTTGTGTTACGCCGCCTGACCTTTATTTATTTTTTACCCGGTCCGGTCGGTGATGCCCGAGGGCGTTAAAAGGGATAGAGAATCCTTTCAGAAGAGCGTTTGAGTTGCAGCGCAGATCCTCCCTGAAATGCCCCTCGTGCCCTACAATCTGTCAACAGAATGTGAAAACGTCAATACAGGTGGCGGGGATTTACGTGGAGTGTGAGAAACCGCAAACAAAGATTAAAAAAACTCTGAATGCCAGTTTTCAGCAGAGAAATTTATGCTACTCGCCATGTTGCAGCACAAACCCCTCCCTATTTCGCAACACCCAGTGATTAAGTTTTATTCAGAATGGGTAAATTTTCTTACAGAATGGTGATTATCTGAGCACTAAATACCGCGAACGTTAAAACGCACAGCGAAAAATGCTGAGGTTATCCATAAGCAACGCGAAAAAAGATCAAACTATATATAAAAAAATACAATGGATTATGTCACAAAACCGCAAGCAGGCAGGGGGAAGCAGGGCTAAGGGGTATTTTGAGGACTCGTGTGGGGTAACGCGTTAATGCAAAAAGGGCTAACCTTGCGGTTAGCCCTTTTTAGAATGTGGTCGGCGAGAGAGGATTCGAACCTCCGACCCACTGGTCCCAAACCAGTTGCGCTACCAAGCTGCGCTACTCGCCGAATGCGGAGCGCATCTTACTGCTGAGGTGCGCCCTCGTCAATCCCTTATTTTCAAAAAGCCATTCAACTGGCGATATTCTCGCCAGACCAGCTACTGCGCGGCTTTTGTGGTGTTATCAGGGAGTTTACACCAGTTGTTGTTTTCGTTAATCCCACCGTTCGGTGAGGTATAGCCGAGACAGCCCATAATAGTGTCGTACAGCTCAACGTGACGGCGCGGTACCTTAATCTCTGCCTGCTGTTTCAGGTGGGCAAACATTTTGGCTTTGTCCGGGTTTTCCAGATACTTGTCCGACATCCACATGATCATCGGCACGCGGAACTGCTCTGGTGGCGCCAGCTTACGCGGCGTACCGTGTAAATGCTCTTTCTCGTTGATGGACTCGCCGTGGTCGGCCGCGTAGATCACAATCGCTTTCTTATCGCGAAGCTGGTCAATCACCCGGCTGAGGAAGGTATCCACATACAGAATCGAGTTATCATAGGCATTGATCAACTCCTGCTTGCTACAGTTCTTGTTAATGCCGACGCACTCAGGCGTCCATTTGGCGAAATCGCGCGTGTAACGCTGATAGTAGCTGTAGTGTGACCCTTTGGTATGCAGAACAATTAGGTGCTTACCCTGCGGATGGTTTTTCAGCGACTGTTCCATCTCAGAGAGCAGCAGCATGTCATCAACGTTCTTTCCGCGGTTACGCGGCTCGGCGCCAATCTGCTCGCGGTAGGCGATGTTATCCGCCATGGTGTTGGTGTAGAACCACATCTCACTTTGCATGGCGAACAGATCGGAGCTAAATCCAAGCTGCTTCAGAACAGCAAACACGTTTTGCTCTTTGAGAGTGCGCTGAGGGTTATCACTCGCACCGCCCTCGCGAACAAACATACAGCGCAACGAGAGCTTCGTGGCGGTATCGCAGGAGTAGCCGCGGTATGCCACCAGATTCTTTTCCTGCGCCAGTTTCGGGGTGGTATCGCGGTCATAACCGAGAATACCCATATGATCCCAGCGCGTCGTTTCGCCGATAACGAAGACCACGTAAGTATCATCCAGCCCGTCAGCCGGAGCCTGGTAGGTGAACTTTTTGGTTGGGTTAATCAGCGATTTCACATCGCTGGATTCGTCCGCCTGAGCCCAGGCATAAAGACCTAACGCCGACAGCCAGTTAGACGGCAGGTACGAGTTAGCCACCACGCCGCCGTAGCTTGGCATATCCACGCCTGTCGCTTTTTCGATCCGTTTTTGCTGCTTTTCCATCAGGCGAATAGGCGCCCATACCAGCAGACCCGCCAGAAGAACGACGGCGACGTTGCGGATGCGCTGTCCCCGGGTACGCAACTGGCGTAACAGGGTGTAGCGACAGGTGTTACTCCAGATAAAGAAGAGCGGGATCAGGCAGGTCAGAATCGTCCACAGGATGAACCCTTGACCCACCACCTCTTTCGAGAGGTCGATGTCCGTGGTCATCACCGAGGCCACAATACCGTAGCCAATGACCACGTTCATGAATGTCATGTAATAGCTTGCGGCGGCGGAGATAATCACCACCAGCGAGGCCAGAATTTGCCATGTACGACGGCCAAAGAGAGAGAGCAGGCGTAACAGGAAGAAGGTCGCCAGAATTGAGCCAAACACTTCAATCGCGGCAAAAATTCCATTTCTTACAGTGAGGTGTTCGAAATAACCTTCCACTCGTCTGAACAGCACCGCGCCATTCAGAAACAAACCGATATAGACAGCCAGCATCAGACACAATCTTTGCTGGGTAAGAGACCTAATATATTTCATGCAAACAACCCTGGGGGAAGGGGTATAAAAACCCGCCGAATCTCAGTGAGAAAGCTGACAGAGTAAGTAGATGCGAGAGAAACCGTTATCAGAAACGTCTACAAGCGCGATAAGTAGACCACAGCAGGGAAGAAAAGTGGCAGCAGAGAATGTGAATCGATGAAGATTTTTACAAAATAGCAAGTCCGGAAGCGATTTAGAAATAAATAAAAGAGGCCCTGCGGCCTCTTTTCATCGCATCATACATGCGCTTCTTTATACAGTTCGCGCTGCGGCTGACGGATCGTGGTGGACAGCGCCAGCGAAATAATCAGCAAAGCGAATATCACGCAGAAGGTCACGTAGAAGCCGCCAAACAGCGAGGCAATCAGTGAACCGCAAATACTGCCGATACCGAAGCCGAGATAAATGACGCCGTAGTTTTTCGCCAGGTTGTTCAGGCCGAAGAACTCGCTCACCAGTGACGGGAAGACGGTAATAGTGCCGCCAAAGTTAAAGGCTACGCAGGCAATTGCTGCAAAGAATGTCGCCTCGTTCAGCGGAGCGAACAGCAGTGCTGCCATACCCACCAGGGAGATGACCTGCCCCAGCGTAATCACACGGATACGGGCGATTTTGTCAGACAGGATACCCAGTACCAGACGACCCGAGAGGTTAGCGATGGAGATGACCGTCACCGCGTTCGCCGCCGTCGCCGCGTCCAGTTTTACCATCCCCTGCGCGATATCTTTCGCCACACCGATGACATACAGACCGCTCATGCAGGCCGTCAGGAACATCACCGCCAGCATCCAGTACTGCGGCTTACGCATGGACTGAGCGAGGGTGAAATCGTTCTCCACCACGCCGTTAACGGTTTTCACTTCCTGCTGCGGCGCATCTTTCATCAGCGTGGCGCCGAAGAGGATCATTACCAGCACAATCACGCCCCAGATCATAAAGGTTTTCTCAAGCCCCACCGAGGCCAGCAGATGGGAGTCAATGAATTTGAACCCCAGGCTGCCCAGGCCATATGAACCAATGGCAAACGCGGAGATAAGCCCTTTACGCTCCGGGAACCACTTCACGCAGTTAGACAGCGTCAGCAGATAACCTGCGCCGTCCGCCAGACCCACCAGCACCCCGGCGCTTAGCCACAGCATCATCAGGTTGTTTGAATGTGCCGTCAGGAAGAAGCCCACGCCCAGCAGGATCCCGGAGGCCATGGTTACGCGCTTCACGCCGAAGCGCTCCTGAAGTTTGCCCGCCACGGAAGAGGAAATCGCTAATCCAAGGCTCAGCAAGCCGAAGGAGAATGCCACCTGGCTTATCGGTGCGCCGAGCTTATCGGACAGGGCGCTGTTAAACAGGCTCCAGGTATAGACCGAGCCCAGTGCGAACTGGGTAACGATGGTGCCGAAAAGCGTCAGCCAACGCGTGCGGTTATAAGTTGATGTGTTCATGGCAGTGTCCTGCAAGAGAAATTAAGGAAGTTCGCTGAGGACACGATAAACAAAACCCCAAAACGCCAGGGGTAAAACGGCATGAAATGCAGGAGATACGGAATGAAATGCCTGGAAGCGGGAATGAATGACCTTGCCGGAAAAGAAAACGCTTAAAGGTGAGTGACCACTATCACCACAGCCCGCGCCGTTATTGTATTAAATATGTTACCGCAGCGTTTAAAAAAGTAACAACCCTAAAATTTGGCGCTTAAGCCCAGGGTGTACAAATATTCTTCCTCCGACTGCTGGTTGTAGCTGATCTTCGCCCAGGGATGTAAATCACCATACTGCGTATCAACGCGCCACCCCAACGAGTTCACGCTGGCATGCCAGAGGGGATCGGTAAGCGGCTGCGTGGTAGTTACCTCACCAAATGCATTCACCGTTGCAGGGGGAGCGCCATCAGTGCGCCACGCCATGACGGGGCCGGTGGTAAAATGTCCCGCCACGGGAAAATTCCAGCCAACGCTCAGAACGGTTTCCGCATCTGAACCGGATGGGTCGTTCAGGGCAAAGCCCGCAGCATTCTGCGAATGGTTGATACGCTCCGCGAGAATATCTTCATAACGAGGTTGGTGATCGGCGTCCCATGTATAGCGTTCCGTCGTATTACTTTGTGCATCTGAAACGATATATTCCTGTTGCCACGCAAAAGCGGTGTTACATATAAGCAGGCAGGCTGAGACACCCACCAGGCCAGAAGCAGCATGGCGACCACTGATTTTTTTTAACATCATCAAAGCGACTCCAGAAAGAGCCGAGTTCGGCGATATATGTCATTGTTCGAAGAGGTATTAGGGCGTATAGCCCTGTATTAACTATTGTCTCTTTAGCAAACACGTCAAGCCGGGCAGATTGAAATTTTTGCGTTTACCGTATCAGGAAGGGAGATGACCTATGCAACGTTGCGGCTGGGTAAGCCAGGATCAGCTTTATATCGATTATCACGACAAGGAATGGGGCGTGCCGGAAACCGACGGTAAAAAACTGTTTGAAATGATTTGCCTTGAAGGCCAGCAGGCCGGGCTGTCGTGGATCACCGTTCTGAAAAAGCGTGAGAACTATCGCAAGGCCTTCCACCATTTCGATCCGGTTGCGGTGGCCGCCATGACCGACGAAGACGTGGAAAGGCTGGTTCTGGATACCGGTATCATCCGCCATCGCGGTAAAATTCAGGCCATGATTGGTAACGCGCGTGCTTATCTGGCGATGGAGCAAAACGGCGAACCCTTCTCAGCTTTTGTCTGGTCGTTTGTGGATAACGAGCCGAAGGTGACGCAGGCCGCCACGCTTGCAGAGATCCCAACGTCGACCCCCGCCTCAGATGCCCTGTCAAAAGCACTGAAAAAACGCGGCTTTAAGTTTGTGGGCACCACCATCTGTTACTCCTTTATGCAGGCCTGCGGGCTGGTCAATGACCACATTAAGGGCTGCTTCTGCCACCCGGAGGGCCACCATGATCCGCAAATGGCAAAGTGAGGATACCGCTCCGCTTTTGAGTCTGTGGCTGGAGAGCACCACCGAGGCGCATCCGTTTATCGACGCAAGTTACTGGCAAGCGAATGAAGCGGTAGTGCGGGATGATTACCTTCCCGCCGCCGAGACCTGGGTCTGGGAGGAAAACGGTACCCTGTGCGGTTTTATCAGCGTCATGCAGTTCCAGTTCGTGGGGGCGTTGTTTGTCGCCCCGGCGTTCATCGGAAGGGGGATCGGGCGTACGCTGCTGAACTATGTTCAGCAGCACTACCCATATTTAACCCTGGAGGTGTATCAGAAAAACGTGCGGGCGGTGAATTTCTATCATGCTCAGGGTTTTCGCATCGAAGACAGCGCCTGGCAGGATGATACCCAACACCCGACGTGGATCATGAGCTGGCAGGCGGATCAAATGCCGTAAGGGGAAGCGCCGGCCCCTCATATTTCTCCACCCATGCCAGCGCCGTATTCCCCGCACAGCCATTCCCCAGCTTCGAGCTGGGGAGATCTTTGGTCAGCACGTTTACGGCGCCGTTCTTACAAATACCGCCCTCGTCCAGCGCCAGATCCGGCCATGCTCCCTGATGAATGCAGAACACGCCTGGGCGGATCCCGTCACTCACCACGGCGCCAGCCAGCACCTGCCCGCGTGCGTTCCAGACGCGAACGAGATCGCCGTCGTTAATCCCCCGCGCCTTTGCATCGTCGCTATTCAGCGCGATCGGCTCACGACCCGCCACCGCATACTGCTCGCGCAGAGCCGAATAGTTGAGCTGGCTGTGCAGACGATGGGCAGGATGGGCAGACAGCAGCTGAAGCTGCCCCGGCTGCGCATTGCCATGCCATTCGTCCGGCTCCAGCCACGCCGGGTGCGGCGGGCAGTCCGCGTAGCCAAAGCTGGCGATGCGCTCGCTGTGGATCACAATCTTCCCGCTTTCGGTTTTTAACGGGTGATTCTCCGGATCGCGACGGAAGTCAGCAAAGCGCACAAACCGCGCGTTCTGCTCGCTTTCCGGCATTTCGAAGAGTTGATTCGCCTCCCAGAACTCAGCAAATGGCGGCAGCGTCACGCCCTGCGCAGCCCCGCGCTGGCAGGCAATCTGGTAAAACGTTTCCAGCCATTGCAGATCCGTTTTGCCCTCGGTGAAACGCTCCCGTCCGCCCGCTTCCCATAATTCACTCAGGTCAGCAAAGACGTCATAATCATCCCGCGCTTCATCCCGGGGAGCCACGACGCGCTTCATCGGTACCATATGCTGGTTGCTGTAATCCCCCGTCATGGTGAGATCGTTACGCTCGAACGAGGTCGTGGCGGGCAAAACGATATCGGCATGTTTCGCTGACGCGGTCCAGAAGCACTCCGAGATCACCACCAGCTCCGGTTTCTGCCAGGCGCGGATCAGGCGGTTGGTATCCTGGTGATGGGTGAAGTTGGCCCCACCCGCCCACCAGACAAACTTAATATCCGGGAAATGGCGATCCTGACCGTTGTGCTGATAAAACCCGCCGGGGTTCTCCAGAGATTCAACAATGCGTGCCACCGGAATTTTATCCACAGCGTCCACGCCACCCTGCACCGAGCCCTGCATGGACGCCAGCACCGCCGCTTTACGCGTCGGGTTACCGCCGTTGGCAAAGTGATAGGAAAGGCCAAAACCGCCGCCGGCTGTGCCAATCTGCCCAAGCATCGCGGCGAGCGTCACCAGCATCCAGTGCTTCTGCTCGCCAAACTGCTGGCGCTGCATCCCCCATCCGGACATGAGCATCGTGACATGGCTATGGAATAACGCTGCCAGTTCGCGGATTTTAGCGGCATCAACGCCGCAAATCGCCGCAGCCCACTCTGCGGTTTTGGCGATACCGTCGGTTTTGCCCGTCAGATAGTCGGCAAATTTATCGAACCCCGTTGTGCAGCGCGTCAGAAATTCCGTGTCGTGCCAGCCGTTCTCCACCAGGGTGTGGGCGATACCCAGCATCATCGCCACGTCGGTGCCCATATGCGGCGCGATCCACTCGGCGCTGTCGCCGAAGAAATCAAGCGTTTCAGAACGCATCGGATCGATACAGATGATGCGCTTGCCGCTTTTGCGCAGCGCATCGAAGTAGGAAACGCCCTGCTCGTCGGACGCATTCCAGGCAATTTTAAGGGTATTGAGCGGGTTGGCGCTCCACAGCACCACCACCTCTGTATGCTCCAGCACCAGCGGCCAGCTGGTCTGCTGCTGATAAACCTCATTCCCGCCCACGACATACGGCATGATCGCCTGCGCCGCGCCGGTCGAGTAATCACCCAGATGGCCGGTATATCCTCCGGCCAGGCTCATATAGCGTTGCAGCAGGGTTGCGGCCTTATGCAGCACGCCGTTTGAGCGCCAGCCATAGGAGCCGGCAAAAATGGACGACGGGCCATAGCTGTCGCGGATGCGTTTATGCTGCGTATGGATCAGCGCCAGGGCATCGTCCCAGCTCACGCGCACGAACTCATCCTGCCCGCGAATACCTTGCGGTTTATCCGGTGACGCCAGAAAGCCTTTACGCACCATCGGCCAGCGTACGCGGGTTTTGCTATGTACCTGATCGCGAACGACGGTCTGTAAAGAGTTGAGATGGCGCGAAGGCAAAGCCCCGCGAGACGACAGCACGGTGTCGCCATCGGTTTCGACCAGCATCGGCCCCCAGTGGGCGGCGGTCAGAATGGTTTTTGTTGAGGTGCTCAAAGCGTGCGCTCCTGGTTGCGTGCAGGTATGACGGCCTTTCATTGAGGCAGTTTATCGTTTGTGACAAATTTCAGAGTTATACACTGAATTTTCTCCGTATTCGGACGTCATAATCCACTGCCACGTCCGTCGTGGCAAAGAATAAAAAGGATTAAGGAAATAAGATGAAAAAACGCGTACTCGTTATTGCCGCTCTGGTGAGCGGTGCACTGGCTGTTTCAGGCTGCACAACCAACCCTTACACCGGCGAACGCGAAGCGGGTAAATCCGGCATTGGCGCGGGTATTGGTTCCCTGGTGGGCGCTGGCGTTGGCGCACTCTCCTCCTCCAAGAAAGATCGCGGTAAAGGTGCGCTGATTGGCGCAGCGGCAGGTGCAGCCCTGGGCGGCGGCGTGGGTTATTACATGGATGTGCAGGAAGCAAAACTCCGTGACAAAATGAAAGGTACAGGCGTGAGCGTGACGCGCAGCGGTGACAACATCATCCTGAACATGCCAAACAACGTGACCTTTGACAGCAGCAGCGCGACGCTGAAACCCGCAGGCGCGAACACCCTGACCGGCGTGGCCGCGGTGCTGAAAGAGTACAACAAAACTGCCGTGAACGTGATTGGCTACACCGACAGTACCGGCAGCCAGGATCTGAACATGCGTCTGTCGCAGCAGCGTGCCGATTCCGTGGCCAGCTCGCTGATCACCCAGGGCGTAGAAGCGAACCGCATCCGCACCAGCGGCATGGGTCCGGCTAACCCGATCGCCAGCAACAGCACGGCGGAAGGCAAAGCGCAGAACCGCCGCGTTGAGATTACGTTGAGCCCTGTGCAGTAGGTAAAAGCAAAACGGCAACCCTGTTGCCGTTTTAGTGTTTGCGCCCTCTCCCGTGGGAGAGGGTTGGGGTGAGGGCATCAGACCGCCACCCGGCAAATTGCTTGATTCGTCAGATTTTCCCGCTAAGGTATTCTCACTAATTTCAGGGAAATCAGCGATGAGCAAACCAACCCGGGCCACCATCAGCGACGTGGCGAAAGCCGCCAAAACCGGTAAAACCAGCATTTCACGCTACCTCAACGGCGAGAAACACCTGCTTTCCGATGCACTGCTGGCGCGAATTGAACAGGCCATTGCCGATCTCGACTACCGTCCCAGCCTGATGGCGCGCGGCCTCAAGCGGGGTCGTACCCGTCTGATTGGCCTCATCATCGCCGATATCACCAACCCTTACTCCGTTAACGTCCTCAGCGGCATTGAGGCGGCGTGCCGTGAGAAAGGCTTTACCCCGCTGGTCTGTAACACCAATAACGAAGTTGATCAGGAGTTGCACTACCTCGATCTGCTGCGCAGCTATCAGGTGGAAGGGATCGTGGTCAATGCCGTCGGGATGCGCGAAGAGGGACTAAATCGCCTGCAACAATCGTCGCTGCCGATGGTGCTTATTGACCGCAAAATCCCGGAATTTGCCTGCGATGTGGTCGGGCTGGATAACACCCAGGCGGCCACCACTGCCACCGAACATCTGATTGAACAGGGTTTCGAAGCCATTTTGTTCCTGAGCGAACCGCTGGGTATGGTTAACACCCGCCGCGACCGCCTGGCTGCATTTCGTGCCACGCTGGCGCGTTATCCCGGTGTGATCGCCGAAAATGCCGAAATCCCCCTCCATGAAGCCGGTCAGCTGGATAATACCCTGCGCCAGTTCCATACCCGCCATCGGGGTATGCGCAAAGCGGTGATCTCCGCGAACGGGGCGCTGACGCTTCAGGTTGCCCGCTCGCTTAAACGCATTGGCCTGCACTGGGGCAGCGACATCGGCTTACTCGGCTTTGATGAACTGGAGTGGGCTGAACTTGCTGGCGTAGGCATTACCACCCTCAAACAACCCACCTGGCAGATCGGCTATGCCGCGGTTGAACAAGTGGTTCGCCGCATTGAAGGCACCCGCGACGCCGTACGCGAGCAGGTTTTTTCTGGCGAGCTGATCGTTCGCGGCTCTACTGCCCGTTAATTTCCCCTTCGTGACAGCGATCATAAATTCAGCATCCCGATCTTTTCTTTGGAACCGGTTCCATCTAGCGTAATACTATCGATTACGCCCTGGAGTCAGGAAATGAGCAGGAAAATTATGGTGGTCACCGCCGCGTATGGCGCGGATCAGGTGCGACAAGCAGGCGGTCAACGGGCGATGCTTCCCGTTATTGCCGGCGCAGGGGCTGATGGCGTTGAAATCCGCCGCGAGCTCTTCAGCAGCGACGAGTTAATGGCCCTGCCTGCGCTCGGCGAGTCCATTGAACTGCTGGGTTTACTGGCGTGCTACTCCGCCCCGGCCCCCCTGTTTATGCCCGATGGAACCCTCAACCCGGATCTTCCGCGCTACCTTAGCGAAGCCAGCACCCTGAACGCCCTGTGGCTTAAAGTCTCGCTGGGCCATTTCAGCGACAAACAACCGCTTGAAGCCCTGCGCGTACTGCTGGATGAAAGCGGCATGACGCTGGTGGTGGAAAACGACCAGACCGACTGCGGTCAGCTCGCTCCGATGCAGCGCTTCAAAGCCGCCTGCCGGGTAATGGCGCTGCCGGTCACGCTGACGTTCGATATGGGCAACTGGCTGTGGGTTGGCGACTCCCCGGAAGAGGCTGCACGTCAGTTGGCTCCCGCCGTGAGCTACATTCATGTGAAGGCCGCGGTCCCGCATAAGGCGCAATTCCGCGCCGTCGCGCCGGATCAGACCGATTCTCGCTGGCGGGATCTGCTTAATCAACTGCCTGCCGATGCGCCACGCGGTATCGAATTTCCGCTGGAAGGGACGGATCTCACCGCCGTCACCCGCCATTACGTCAACCTGCTGCGCGAGGAGTAAACCATGCACAAGACGCTGGATGTCATCACCATCGGCGAGGCCATGGCGATGTTTGTCGCCACCGAAACAGGCGAGCTGAACGCAGTGGAGCACTTTATCAAACGCGTTGCAGGTGCTGAGCTGAATGTTGCTACCGGCCTTGCGCGGCTGGGGCTGAATGTTGGCTGGGTAAGCCGCGTGGGAAATGACAGCTTTGGCCATTTCGTACTCGACTCGCTGAAAAAAGAGGGCATTGATGCCGCAGGCGTGACCCTCGACGGACGCTTCCCGACGGGTTTTCAGCTGAAATCTAAAGTTGAAAATGGAACCGATCCCATCGTGGAGTATTTCCGTAAAGGCTCAGCGGCAAGCCATCTCTCCGTGGATGATTATCACGCCGCGTATTTCTCCTCCGCGCGCCACCTGCACCTGAGCGGCGTGGCGGCGGCGCTCTCGGCCAGTTCGTACGATTTACTCGATCATGCCGCTTCGGCAATGAAAGCGCAGGGCAAAACGATCTCCTTTGATCCAAACCTGCGTCCGGTGCTGTGGAAAAGCGAAGCGGAGATGGTTGAGAAACTCAACCGACTGGCGTTTCAGGCGGACTGGGTACTGCCGGGGGTAAAAGAGGGAATGATCCTCACTGGCGAGAGCACGCCGGAAGGCATTGCTGATTTTTACCTCAACAAAGGAGTAAAAGCCGTGGTGCTGAAAACCGGTGCTGACGGTGCATGGTTCAAAACTGCCGACGGCGAGCAAGGCGCCGTCGCTGCGGTAAAAGTCGATAACGTGGTCGATACCGTGGGTGCGGGCGATGGGTTTGCCGTCGGGGTCATCAGCGCCCTGCTGGAGGGCAAACCGCTGTCGCAGGCCGTGGCGCGAGGCAACAAAATTGGTTCGCTGGCGATTCAGGTGCAGGGCGACAGCGAAGGATTACCAACACGAGCAGAGCTCGGAGTCTGAATTCCCTCTCCCTGCGGGAGAGGGCCAGGGTGAGGGCAGCAATCCGCACCAGATAATTAAGCCACCGTGTACCCTACAGACAACGGCGGCAACAACCTCAACAACAGAGGCAAGCCTATGAACAGTTCGACCAATGCAGTAAAACGCTGGTGGTACATCATGCCAATCGTGTTTATCACGTACAGCCTGGCGTACCTTGATCGTGCCAACTTCAGTTTTGCATCCGCCGCCGGGATCAACGAAGACCTCGGGATCACCAAAGGGGTTTCCTCCCTGCTGGGCGCCCTCTTCTTCCTGGGTTATTTCTTCTTCCAGATCCCCGGCGCGATTTACGCTGAACGCCGCAGCGTGCGAAAGCTCATTTTCATCTGCCTGATCTTATGGGGTGCATGTGCATCGCTGACTGGCGTGGTGAATAATATTCCTGCTCTGGCGGCTATTCGCTTTATTCTCGGCGTGGTTGAGGCGGCCGTCATGCCAGCAATGCTGATTTACATCAGCAACTGGTTCACAAAATCTGAGCGTTCACGTGCCAATACGTTCCTGATACTCGGTAACCCGGTCACCGTGCTGTGGATGTCGGTGGTTTCCGGCTATCTGATCCAGTCCTTCGGCTGGCGCGAGATGTTCATCATCGAAGGGGTTCCCGCGATTATCTGGGCCTTCTGCTGGTGGGTGCTGGTGAAAGATAAGCCAGCCCAGGCAAAATGGCTTTCTGAAGACGAAAAAGCCGCACTCCAGGCGCAGCTGGATAAAGAACAGCAGGGGCTGAAAGCGGTACGTAACTACGGCGAAGCCTTCCGCTCCCGGAACGTTATTCTGCTATGCGCACAGTATTTTACCTGGAGTATTGGCGTGTACGGCTTTGTTCTGTGGCTGCCGTCGATTATCCGCAGCGGCGGTGAAAACCTTGGCATGGTGGAAGTGGGCTGGCTGTCATCAGTGCCTTACCTGGCTGCAACCATCGCGATGATTATCGTCTCCTGGGCATCGGACAAGCTGCAAAACCGTAAGCTGTTCGTCTGGCCACTCCTGCTGATCGCTGCTTTTGCCTTCATTGGTTCCTGGGCCGTAGGCGCGAACCACTTCTGGGCCTCGTATACGCTGCTGGTGATTGCGGGTGCGGCCATGTATGCCCCGTATGGTCCGTTCTTTGCCATCATCCCGGAAATGCTGCCGCGTAACGTCGCAGGGGGCGCGATGGCGCTGATCAACAGTATGGGTGCGCTGGGTTCGTTCTTTGGCTCGTGGTTTGTGGGCTATCTGAACGGCGCCACCGGCAGCCCTTCAGCTTCTTACATCTTTATGGGGGTGGCGCTTTTTGCCTCGGTATGGCTTACTCTGATCGTTAAGCCTGCTAATAATCAACAGCTACCCGTCGGCGCACGCCACGCCTGAATCCTTTTAAATCAACGGAGATTAGCATGAAGCCGTCCGTCATTTTGTACAAAGCACTGCCTGAAGATCTGCAAAAACGCCTGGAGGAACACTTTACCGTTACCCGGGTAAAGAACCTCAGCCCGCAAACCGTGGCACAGCACGCCGACGCGTTTGCCTGCGCCGAGGGCCTGCTGGGTTCAAGCGAAAAGGTGGATGCAGCGCTGCTGGAGAAAATGCCGAAGCTTCGTGCAACCTCAACCGTTTCTGTGGGCTACGACAATTTCGACGTGGATGCGCTTAACGCGCGCAACATCCTGCTGATGCACACGCCACATGCTCTGACGGAAACCGTCGCCGACACGCTGATGGCGCTAGTGCTCAGCACTGCTCGTCGCGTGGTGGAGGTGGCTGAGCGCGTGAAAGCGGGCGAATGGACGAAAAGCATTGGCCCGGACTGGTTCGGCGTGGACGTACATGGCAAAACGCTGGGGATTGTTGGGATGGGCCGTATCGGTCTGGCGCTGGCACAGCGCGCCCATTTCGGCTTCAACATGCCCATTCTGTATAATGCCCGCCGTCATCACGCTGAAGCTGAAGAACGTTTCAACGCCCGTTACTGCGAGCTTGATACGTTGTTGCAGGAAGCCGACTTTGTCTGCCTGATCCTGCCGCTGACGGATGAAACGCGTCATCTCATCGGCAGGGCGGCGTTTGAAAAGATGAAGAAATCGGCCATTTTCATCAACGCAGGTCGCGGCCCGGTGGTCGATGAGAAGGCGCTGATTGAGGCACTGCAAAACGGTGAGATCCACGCCGCCGGTCTGGACGTGTTTGAACAGGAGCCACTGCCGGTGGATTCTCCGCTACTGAACATGCCAAACGTCGTCGCCCTGCCCCACATCGGCTCTGCAACTCATGAAACACGCTACAACATGGCGGCGACCGCCGTGGATAACCTGATTGCCGCGCTCGGCGGTAAAGTGGATAAGAACTGCGTTAACCCGCAGATACAACAGTAGAAACGAAAAAACCCGCCAGAAGGCGGGTTTTTGAATTTTGTGCTACTGGGTTGGAAGCTTACAGGCTTACAACGTTACCAGCTGCTGGGCCTTTAGCGCCGCTTTCGATGGTGAAGGAAACTTTCTGACCTTCATCCAGAGATTTGTAGCCATCGTTCTGGATAGCAGAGAAGTGTACGAACACGTCTTTAGAGCCATCGTCAGGAGTGATGAAGCCGAAACCTTTATCAGCGTTGAACCATTTTACCAGACCAGTCATTTTAGCAGACATAGAAATTACCTTATTAACAAATATATTGTGCCTTCCGGCTTGATGGATTGCGTTACAGATTTTTAAGCGATGAAGGAAGGGTCACTACGAAGGGTATCTATGGATAACAATCTGGACTGCTTTACTAAACTGCTTTAGGTCTGTGTAACAAACCGACGAAGATAGTTATACCGATATGGTAGAAGAATGACAAGCGTTATTTTCATCATGCATAAAAAAACCCCGCCGAAGCGGGGGTTTTTCTTATTCCGTTGCAGCGACCGCTGCGCTCCAGGCCTGGCTAAAGGCCTGATGCTGGGACGCCAGCGGCCCTATCAGCGTATTGTACTGACTCGCCTGCTGGGAGGTCGGGAACTGGATACCGTTAGAGACGAAGCTCACCTGCGTACCCTGCTCATTAATAAAGTCACCCACCTGAACCAGCTGCTGAGTAAAGACTTGCGCCGCCGGGATCAGTGGTTGCAAGGCGTTTGACGGCTTGGTCACGACTTTCTCATACACCTGGTCATAAACCGGCTTGAGATCCTCGTCCTGCTTCAACGCGGAGCGCGACGCATCAGCCTGCATTTTGGCATTTTGCAGCTGCTGGCTCAGTACCCCAAGCGCGCCATTTGACTGGCGCAGCGGTTCGCGCTGGGTCATATAATCCTGTGGAACGCGAATGGCATTGACGCTATCCACGACCGGGCGAATGCCCGAATCCATCGCCTGGCTTACCTGCTGTGAATAGCCATACAGAATGGCGTAATCCGACACGAATGGACCAAACTTTTTTTTCTGATCCGCAGTCAGCGTTGGTAAACGCTCGCCGCTACGCATCACTGTATTCTGTAAAAAATCGATAAACGCTTTGCGCTGATCGCCTTCTTTATCGAAACACCCACTCAGGCTAACAACCATCAACAACGCCGCAATAGGCGCAAACCAGCGAGAGCAGGACTTTCCTGTCGCCATTTTATTACTCCTTTCACCCAAAAAGCGCACACCGGCACACGCGTGCCCAACGCTGACAAGGATAGTCCAGGTCAGCCTTGCAAGATAGAGTTTTCATGCAAAACGGGTATTGCCGTTTTTGTACTGACTATTTACAAAAAAATACCTGTGCATCCCTACATATGATTAATCAGGTAATTAGCATAACTATCCATATAGCTGAAACGGGTAAAGCGATCGTTATCGCACAATTAATCACAACCGTGACGATCCTGTGTTTGGTTTAGGGACTATTCTTAACATGCTCTCTGATGTTCATGATCCCGATGTGTGATTTATGAGGAGTTCTCAATGGAATTAAAAGATCCTGAGTTTGAGCTGCTGAGCAGCCTGGAACAGATTATTTTTAAAGATGTACCGCCGACGGTTACCCTGAATCAAAAGTCCAATCCTTTTAGTGAATTTGAGCGTTTACGCAAAGGGTCGGGCCTGAAAACAGATGAATTCGCAAGAGCGATGGGTGTCAGCGTAGCGATGGTGCTGGAGTGGGAGTCAAAGCGTGAAAAACCTACCCCAGCCGAGCTAAAGCTGATGCGCCTGATCCAGGCAAACCCTGACCTTCGCAAGCAGTTAGCCTGATAAAGTTTGTTTGCCCCCGCCCTTGCGGGGGCTTGTGTTTAGAAGCTTTCACATCGCCATCCCGACTCTTCCCACACCAGCTCATGCGTCAGCTTTAATCCTGCTAAAAACGCTTCATCGTGCGACACCACCAGCAGCGCGCCGGGATAATCGGCCAGGGCCGCTTCAATGGCCTGAACGGAAGCCAGATCAAGATGGTTGGTAGGCTCATCCAGAAGCAACAGCTGCGTTGCCGCTTCACGCCACAATACGCAGGCCAGTGCGGCCTTCAGGCGCTCGCCGCCGCTTAGATCGGCCAGTGGAAGTGTCACTTTCTCTGCGCCCAGCTGAAGCTGCGCTAAACGGGTACGCAGCGCCCCCTCTTCGAGCGGTGTATTGCCCAGGCTAAGGTGTGTCATCACCGACTGCGACAGATCCAGCCGGGAAAGATGCTGATCGAGATAAGCACATCTGACGGAGACCTTACAGGTTCCCGTAACAGGGGCGGTTTCGCCCAACATCACTTTCAACAGCGTGGATTTCCCACAGCCGTTCTGCCCGCGTAGCGCCACGCGCATCGGGCCATCCATTCGCCAGTTTATCGGGGAGACAGGCACGTGCGGAAGCACCAGTTCTTCCAGCACCAGCACCTGTTTTCCTTCCGGGATTTCACTGCCCGGCAGGGTAAACATCACCGCGTTATCCTCTTCAACCCGCTCGCGTGCCTGGTTAACCGCAGCGTTCAGGGCATGATTTTGATCGCTATGCTGTTTTTTCCAGGAACCAATCCGCTCTTTCGCCGCCCCTTTGTATTTGACCCGTTCAAACGAGGCGATGTTAAGGCTGTCGACCGTGCGAAGCGTTTTGGCCGAACGCCGCTGGCTGTCGTCATGCTCTTTATGCATACGGGCGCGGGTACGCTTGCGTTCGGTGGCAGCATGCTCCAGCGCGGCGCGGGCAGCCAGTTGCTCAGCATTACGCTGGGTTCGATAGTCAGCATAATTTCCGCCGTAGCTGCGCAAGCCCAACGCGCTCAGTTCAAGGATACGCGGTACCTGGGCCAGCAACTCACGGTCGTGAGAGGCCACCAGCACCCCGCCCTGATACCGGGAAAGCTGCTCGTAGAACCACACGCGGCCTTGACTGTCGAGGTGGTTGGTCGGTTCGTCCAGCAGCAGGTAATCAGCATCCGCGGTGAATGCGCCGCACAGCAAGGCACGAATGCGCTCGCCGCCGCTTAGCTCTGCCGCGCGTTTGTTCGGCTCAAAAGAGGGAAGTTTTGCAGCGATAAAAGCCTGGCTTAGCCGTTCAGCCAGATCCCAGTAACCATCGAGCGTGTCGAGATCGTCGGGTTCATAATGACCGCCGTCGATGCGCGTGCGCGCCGCAAAGATCGCGTCGTAACCAAGCAGTCCGGCAAGAGTCGTATCCGCAGAAATATCCTGCTGCTGCGCCACATAGACGTGTGTACCAAAGCGCTCAATGTGACCGCTGGCGGGTTCATCAACCCCTCCCAGCAGACGCAGAAGGCGTGTTTTACCGCTGCCGTTGCGGCCAACCAGCGCACACACTGACGCATCCAGAGAAAGATTCAGTGGACCAAAAAGGATATCGCCCGTCGCAAACTGACAGGTGACCTGATGCAAAATAAAAGAGGGGGATTGCGCAAAATGAGCCATAAGCACTCCTGAATGAAATCAAAACATCCCCTGCCGACGCGATGCGTTGAGCAAGGATCGAAATTCATCAGTCGTGTTTGTTCATTTTTGGGGGGCGCTCCTGAGGGCGAAATTTAACGGGAACAAGAATAACGGCAATGCGCCGCCCATTTCAAGGTTAAATTTTCACCAGCGCTATTGCCCGAGCGTAAAAAACCCGCCGAAGCGGGTCTCACAATCAGATAAACGCAAACGCATCGCCAAACAGACGATCTTCCCGCGCGTCACGCTCGTTGCAGAACAGGTCGCGGGCAATTTTCGCCATTTCAAAGCGACCGGCAATGTAGATATCGTGCCCGGCCAGCGTTCCGTGATCCTGCAATACCGCAGTCAGCACCGTACCGCTGCGCCCGCGCCAGCCCTCTTCCGGCTGCTCGACAACCGGCTCAATGCGCAGGTTTGGATGATTGACGCTCAGCGCTTCCAGCTCAGACAGATCGTAAAGGTGCTTCTCTTCACGGCCGCCCCAGTAGATGGTGATATCGCGATTTGGATTACGCGCCAGCGCCGTCAACAGAATAGAGCGGACATAGGAGAAGCCTGTACCACCGGCAATCAGGATCAGCGGACGGTCTTCGTCTTCACGCAGCCAGGCCTCGCCATGAGGAATATCGACCACGATTTCACGCTCTTTCAGGATGCGATCCATCACGGCCATCGCGTACAGGTTAAGCTCAGACGCACCAATATGCAGCTCAATAAATTCCTTCTCTGCTGGCGTTGAGGCCATAGAGAAAGGACGCTTATCACGCTCGTCCATCACGACCATCAGGTACTGACCGGCACGGAATGAGAATGCCGCTTCAGGAACCAAACGGACGCGATATACGGTGTCGGTAATAGCATCTACCGACGTCACTTTACAGCTTAAGGTTGTCATTCGCTCTCTCTGTCGGGAAGTCTATAGGGCTAAACGGTCTTATTCTGCCTTACCGTTATTCATTATGGCCAGCTCGTCCCAGATCGCGTCAATTCGCGCGGTCACGGCAGGATCTTTTTCGATCGGGCGACCCCATTCACGGTCGGTTTCGCCAGGCCATTTGTTCGTGGCATCCAGTCCCATTTTTGAACCAAGGCCGGAAACCGGCGAGGCAAAGTCCAGATAATCAATCGGCGTGTTTTCCACTAACACCGTATCACGCGCCGGATCCATACGCGTGGTGATGGCCCAGATGACGTCATTCCAGTCGCGGGCATTGACGTCATCATCGCAGACAATCACAAACTTGGTATACATAAACTGGCGCAGGAAAGACCATACGCCCATCATCACGCGCTTAGCGTGACCGGCATACTGCTTCTTCATCGTCACCACCGCCAGGCGATACGAACACCCTTCCGGCGGCAGATAAAAATCAACAATTTCCGGGAACTGCTTTTGCAGGATCGGCACGAACACTTCGTTCAGCGCCACGCCAAGTACCGCCGGTTCATCCGGTGGACGGCCGGTGTAGGTAGAGTGATAGATGGCATCTTCACGCTGGGTAATGTGCGTGACGGTGAATACCGGGAAGTTATCCACTTCGTTGTAATAGCCGGTGTGGTCGCCGTACGGTCCTTCGGGTGCCAGCTCGCCCTGTTCAATGTAACCTTCCAGCACGATCTCTGCGCTGGCTGGCACTTCCAGGTCATTGGAGATGCACTTCACCACTTCGGTTTTGGTGCCGCGCAGCAGCCCTGCAAAGGCATATTCCGACAGCGTATCAGGAACAGGCGTCACCGCGCCCAGAATGGTTGCCGGATCGGCACCCAGCGCGACGGAAACCGGGAAGCGTTCGCCCGGATGGGCCGCGCACCACTCCTGGAAATCCAGCGCGCCACCGCGGTGGGACAACCAGCGCATGATGAGCTTGTTTTTGCCAATCAACTGCTGGCGGTAAATGCCGAGGTTTTGACGCTCTTTATGCGGCCCACGCGTCACGGTGAGGCCCCAGGTAATCAGCGGTGCGGCATCTTCAGGCCAGCACTGCATGATCGGAATTTTGGTCAGATCAACCGCATCGCCTTCCAGCACTTTTTGCTGGCATGGCGCGCCGCGCAGGCGTTTGGTGGGCATATTCAACACCTGCTTAAACTGCGGCAGCTTGTCGAACAGGTCGCGGAACCCTTTTGGCGGCTCCGGCTCTTTCAGAAAGGCCAGCAGTTTGCCCACTTCACGTAACGCCGTGACATCTTCCTGCCCCATGCCCATCGCCACGCGGCGAGGTGTGCCAAACAGGTTGCACAGTACCGGCATAGCGTAGCCTTTTGGGTTTTCAAACAGCAACGCCGGGCCGCCCGCGCGCAGGGTGCGGTCAGCGATTTCTGTCATTTCCAGATACGGATCAACAGGAAGCGTAATGCGTTTGAGTTCGCCCTGCTTTTCCAGCAGCGCCAGGAAGTCGCGTAGATCGTGGTATTTCATGCAGTTAATCATGGCCTCTCTGTAAGCGCTTCATTATACGGCGTAAGACCGCGTGATGCTGTAATTTTGTTAAATTAGCGTGAACTTCCACGACTTACTCTCTTTTTCGCCATTATAATCACCTTAGCGATCCCGCCAGGGTTTTGGTATGCTTGCGCCCCGAACAATGGGAAGAGTGATTATGCAGGCCTGGTATTTACTGTATTGCAAACGCGGGCAACTTCAGCGCGCACAGGAACATCTTGAACGTCAGTCTGTTAACTGCCTGACGCCCGTGATCACGCTTGAAAAAATGCAGCGTGGAAAACGCACGACCGTCAGTGAGCCTCTGTTCCCGAACTATCTGTTCGTTGAGTTCGACCCCGAAGTGATCCACACCACGACGATCAGCGCCACGCGCGGCGTCAGCCATTTTGTACGTTTTGGCGCCCATCCGGCAAGAGTACCGTCATCGGTTATTCATCAGCTCTCTGTCTACCAGCAGCCTGAAGATATTACCGATCCGGAAACCCCTTATGCCGGGGACAGCGTGGTGATCACCGAAGGCGCTTTTGAAGGGTTACAGGCCATCTTCGCTGAACCAGACGGTGAAGCGCGTTCTATGCTGCTGCTCAACCTGCTGAACAAAGAGGTGTTGCAGAGCGTTAAAAACACCGATTTCCGCAAAGTTTAGAACTGCACGCCGAACAGACGACGCACGTTGTCATCGGTTTGGGCTGCCAGCCACTGCGCATCTTCCCCGCGCCAGTACGACACTCGCTCAGCAATGTGTCCCAGATAAGCCGGTTCGTTACGTCGTGATGCCGGTTTGGGCTGCATATCCCGGGGCAACAGATACGGCGCATCCGTTTCCAGCAACAAACGATCGGCCGGGATTACGGATAACAGCTCGCGCAGCTCCAGCCCACGACGCTCATCGCACACCCAGCCCGTGATACCCAAGTAAAGCCCGCGGTTCAGGCAATCCAGCGCTTCCTGACGGGAGCCCGTAAAGCAGTGCAACACCGCGCCTGGCAGTTTCTCCAGCCAGGGGTCCAGTAGCGCCAGAAAACGTTCATGCGCATCGCGACAGTGCATAAACACCGGCATCCCCAGCTCTGCAGCCAGCGCGAGCTGGGCGGTAAATGCCATCTCCTGCTCTTCAGGCGTCGAGAAGTTACGGTTGAAATCAAGCCCGCATTCGCCAATGGCAACCACTTCTGGCGTAGCCGCCAGACGATGAAGCGCCTCAGCGCTTTCATGCGCCCACTGGCTGCTGTCATGAGGGTGCACGCCTGCGGTGGACCAGCAGTGTTGATAGCGTTGCGCCAGCAGCTGTGCCTGCTCGCTCTCATACAGGTTCGTTCCCGTCAGTAACAGCCCGCTCACGCCGGCGGCAAAGGCGCGCGCCACCACCTCATCGCGGTCTTTCGCAAACTGGGCGCTGGTCAGGTTAAGCCCGATATCAAACATACGTATCCCCATATGACAACCGCCCTGACGGGCGGTTGGTTTTATTCTTTAGTAGTCTCTTCAGACGGCTCGTCTTCTTCGTCCCGGGTACGCCCCTTTCCGACGTAGAAACGAGCGAAGAATACGCCGACTTCAAACAGGCAGTACATGGGTATCGCCAGTAAGGTTTGCGAGAAGACGTCCGGTGGCGTTAACAGCATACCTACGACAAATGCCCCCACCAGGATGTACGGGCGCTTCTTACGTAGATCGTCAGGCGTGGTCACCCCCACCCAGCAGAGCAGGACAATCGCGACGGGCACCTCGAAGGCGACACCAAACGCCATAAACAGCGCCATCACGAAGCTGAGGTAGCTGGCGATGTCCGTCGACACCTGTACCCCTTCCGGCGCGGTATGCGTCAGGAAGCCGAAGGCCAGCGGGAAGACAACGAAGTAGGCGAACGCCATACCGATATAAAACAGCAGCGAACTGGACACCAGCAGCGGAATAACCAGCTTGCGTTCATGCCTGTACAGCGCGGGTGCCACAAATGCCCAGACCTGATACAAAATGACCGGCGCAGAGGCAATCAACGACACCCAGAAGGTCAGCTTGATCGGGGTAAAGAACGGCGAGGCAACGTCCGTTGCAATCATCGTTGCGCCCAGCGGCATCTGCTTAATCAGCGGTGCGGAAACCACCTGATAGATATCGTTGGCAAAATAGACCAGACATAAAAAAATGAGGAAAACCGCAATAATGCAGTTTAACAGACGCTTACGCAGCTCAATGAGGTGCGTAATCAGCGGTTGAGTATCATCTACTGCCATGTTTACGCTTTATCACTCGACGAGGGGGATGATTCGGAAACGGGCGCGGCGGGTTTTACCTCAGCCGTTTTGACCACGGGCTCTTCCGGCGGCACCTGCTTTTTCACTTCGGGCTCCTGCGGCGATTGCTCTGGCGAAGCAGCATGATGTTCCGCGCTGGAAGGCGTCACACCCTCGCGCTGCTCTTCGCTGCCCTTCACCACCGGATTATGGATGGTGTTTGCTTCATCACTCGCCTTCTCAGGATCGTTAACGCTGTATGAGCGCTTCATGGATTCAGCCGCTTCGCGCAACTCATCCATGGATGCTTTCAGCTCCGGCGTCAGGTTGTCCATGCTCGCCTTTTCAACCTTTTTCAGGCTGTCCTGAAATTCCTGAAGCTTCAGTTCCTGCGCCAGCTCGTTCTGCACGGTCGTTGCCAGCGAACGGAGCGCACGCACCCAGCCCACGACAGTTTTTACCGCAACGGGTAAACGCTGCGGCCCCAGCACAATCAAACCAATCACAAAGACCAGCAGTAACTCACCAAAACCAATGTCGAACACGAATTACACCTGCTCTTTATCGTGACGTTTGGCCTCTTCCTTTTTGGCTTCGTCCTGCTTATCGGTGATAGATTTAGCGGTAAAATCAGCGTCCTGACCGCTTTTTTCCTGCTTATTCTCATCATCGCTCATGGCTTTCTTGAAGCCTTTGATTGACGCGCCCAGGTCGGAACCAATTGATCCGAGTTTTTTCGTGCCGAACAGCAGCACAACGATGACGGCAATGATCACTAACTGCCAGATACTGATACCACCCATGCGTGTTCCCCAGTGATAGATGATTAATTAGTCAGATCGCATTATACGTATGCAATCCCTCGATAGCGACGCTAATTCAGCGTGTTTTTTGCCAGCCAGCAAGCCAGACAACCACACCGGCAGCCATAATCCAGGCTGGCATCATTTCCCAGTCCGGACGATTGATCAACAGCAACGTGCCGCTTATCAGCAGCGTCGCGCCAATTCCGAAGAGATAGCGGGACTGCCCCTGACGCACGCGACTGGATTGAAGCTCGTGCGCGATTTTATCCATGCTGTGCTGAAGGTTCTTGCTCTGACGCAAACTGTCGTAAACCAGTTCAGGAATTTCTGGCATTTTTTCAATCCAGAACGGGCCTTTCTCTTTAAGCGAGCGAACCAGGGCTGGAATACCGACCTGATCCTTAATCCAGGATTCGAGGAACGGTTTCGCGGTTTTCCACAAGTCTAACTGAGGATAGAGCTGGCGGCCTACGCCCTCAACGTAAAGTAATGTTTTCTGAAGTAAAACTAATTGTGGCTGCACTTCCATATTAAAACGGCGTGCGGTGTTGAACAGGTTGAGCAGAACATGCCCGAAAGAGATCTCTGAGAGCGGCTTTTCAAAAATTGGCTCACAGACGGTACGGATCGCAAATTCAAACTCTTCCACGTTGGTATCTGGCGGAACCCAGCCTGAATCCACGTGCAGTTCGGCCACCTTACGGTAGTCGCGATTGAAGAAAGCGATAAAGTTCTCGGCGAGATAACGCTTATCCTCTTTATTCAGCGAGCCGACAATACCGCAGTCGATGCCTATGTACTTCGGGTCTTCCGGGTGCTCATAGCTGACGAAAATGTTGCCGGGATGCATATCAGCATGGAAGAAGCTGTCGCGGAAAACCTGAGTAAAGAAGACCTGCACGCCGCGCTCGGCCAGCAGCTTCATGTTGGTGCCCTGTTTTTCCAGCGCTACCACGTCCGAGACCGGGATGCCGTAGATACGTTCCATCACCATCATGTTCTGACTGCAATAGTCAGAATAGACTTCAGGAACATACAGCATCGGGCTGTCTTCAAAGTTTCGACGCAGCTGAATGGCGTTCGCCGATTCACGCAGCAGGTTAAGTTCATCGATGAGCGTTTTTTCGTATTCCCGTACCACTTCCAGCGGACGCAGACGGCGGCCATCCGGCAACAGACGCGGCACCCAGCGAGCCAGGCGATAGATCAGCTTCATGTCCGCTCTGATAACCGGCAGGATATCCGGGCGAATCACCTTAATGACCACCTCTTTGCCATTTTCCTTCAGGCGCGCGGTGTGAACCTGCGCAATAGAGGCAGAGGCCAGAGGCTGAATGTCGAAATCATCAAACCAGGTCTCGATGGGGATATTGCCCATCGCTTCTTCGATTTGTTTCTTCGCTCTCTCTCCGTCAAACGGAGCGACGCGGTCCTGCAATAGCGCGAGCTGATCGGCAATCTGCGGCGGGAAAAGGTCGCGACGCGTTGAGAGCATCTGCCCAAACTTGATCCAGACCGGTCCCAGCTCCTGCAACGCAAGACGCAGGCGTGCGCCCAGCTCCTGATCCTTATGGCGATTCGGCATCCAGAACAGCGTGCGACGCCAAAGCCGAAGCGGCAGGGTAATACGCATTCTGGGGATAAGCTCGTCGAGCCCGTAGCTCAAAAAGGTGCGAACGATAAAATAGAGGCGCCGAATTTCACCAGGCGTCATTTGCCCTCCAGTTTTTCCAGCCGTTTGGTTAACGCATCAACTGCGCGCTCAACTGCCGCGGTCTCTTCTGCAAACCAGGCGACTTCTAAAGGCCCAGGCGCCATACGCCACTCTTCGGTCAACACCTCGGCAGCATAGCGCTGTTGACGGAGCAGGCCTTTACGCAGGAAAGTGGAACCCGTGCGCAGCGTTTTGCTTATCCCTTCAGCTGCGATGTCGCCGATATAGGGCGCCAGCAGTTCCGCGGGGTCAAATTCAGCCTGATCGCTGAGTGCAACGAAGTTCTGTACCACCTGAATATCGCCCTCGACCTCCAGCTCACCGCTGCGAATAAGCGCCGTCATCTGCTGACGGTCACGCAGTTTTGGCAATACGCTCATGTGCGTAATCACCGAGCAGTCAGCCTCGCCTTCCCACTCCCCCAGAACGTCAAGCTGGCGTTCGCTGAAGACCAGCACAAGCGGCGTCGAGAACTCTTTTAAAACGATACGCAGCACCTTTCCGTTTAGCCGCTGACGTGCGGTTTTCAGCGCCGGGGCGCGATACAGAAAGGCATTCAGTACATTCTCGATGCCTGCGGTGACTAAGGGTTTAATGGGCACGGGAAACCTCCACTCAGAACTTGTAACCACGATGCAGCGCGACGACACCCGCCGTCATATTGAAGTATTCCACGTTTTCAAACTCCGCATCCTGCATCATCGCTTTCAGCGTGTCCTGATCCGGGTGCATTCGGATGGATTCGGCCAGATAACGGTAACTTTCTGCATCGTTTGCCACCAGCTCGCCGATGCGCGGCAGAACGTGGAAGGAATAGGCATCGTAAGCTTTGCTCAGCGGGTCGATAATCGGTTTAGAAAACTCAAGTACCAGCAGTCGGCCACCCGGCTTCAGCACGCGGTACATAGAGCGCAGCGCTTTATCTTTATCGGTCACGTTACGCAGGCCGAAGGAGATGGTGATGCAGTCGAACGTATTGTCCGGGAACGGCAGCGCTTCGGCGTTGGCCTGAACATATTCAACGTTGCCTACCACGCCGATGTTACGCAGCTTTTCGCGTCCCATTTTCAGCATGGAGTCGTTGATATCTGCCAGCACCACGCGACCGGTTTCGCCAACCAGACGGGAGAATTTAGCGGTCAGATCACCTGTGCCGCCGGCTAAATCCAGTACCTTTTGTCCACGGCGCACGCCGCTGCAATCAATAGTGAAGCGCTTCCACAAGCGATGAATGCCAAATGACATCAAATCATTCATCACATCGTACTTCGCCGCCACGGAATGAAATACGTGGGCCACCATGTCAGCTTTCTGCGCTTTGGCGACAGTCTGAAAGCCAAAGTGCGTTGTGTCTTGTGAATCGTCAACCATCTCAGAGCCTGCTAATCAGTCAAATGTTCGTGAAGTGTAACAGATTGGGCGCATTTGCCCTACGTTTCAACCACCGTGAAAGAAACGCGCCGACTGCGCTTCGGGGGATAAACTCGCCGCTAACCCATTGTCTTCATTGCGGCTATTTTGCTCACCATCGCCTTCACGCAAACGAAACTCCTCGTCCTGAGCCGTAGCCTGCTCCACCAGTTCCGGATTAATCTCGCGTTTAACTTCCACCCCCAGACTGCGAAACGCCTCCGCCTGCGCCAGCAAATTGCCGCGCCCGGAGGAGAGTTTTTTCATCGCCTGGCGGTAGTTATCCTGCGCGCGATCCAGGCTTTGCCCCACCGAGGACATATCGTCCACAAACAGCCGCATTTTGTCGTACAGCTTGCTGGCGCGATCGGCAATCTGCTGCGCGTTTCGGCTTTGGTGCTCATAACGCCACAGGTTGGCAATGGTACGTAACGCCACCAGCAGCGTGGTGGGGCTGACCAGCATAATGTTATTTTTCAGCGCTTCGGTGATCAGTTCGGGCTGTCTGTCGAGCGCCAGCAGGAAGGCTGGCTCAACCGGAATGAACATCAGCACATAATCCAGCGATCGCAGCCCCGGCAACTGTTGATAATCTTTTCTGCCCAGCAGACGGATATGGTTACGCACGGAGGCGATATGCTCCTGCAACGCTGTCTCGCGGGTATAGTCATCTTCCGCGTTGAAGTAGCGCTCATAGGCCACCAGCGTCATTTTGGCGTCGATAACCACATCTTTACCCTGCGGCAGACGAACAATGACATCCGGCTGCATTCGCGAGCGCGCATCGTTTTCAATGCTGACCTGCGTTTCGTATTCGTATCCTTCACGCAGGCCAGAGGCCTCCAGCACGCGCGTCATGACCACTTCGCCCCAGTTTCCCTGCGCTTTGTTATCACCTTTCAGTGCGCGCGTCAGGTTAACCGCCTCCTGAGCCATCTGCGCATTCAGCTGCTGGAGATTACGGATCTCATGCGTCAGCGTGTGGCGCTCGCGAGCCTCCTGACCAAAGCTGTCCTGCACCTGACGGCGAAAGCCGTCCAGCTGTTCACGCAGCGGCGTCAGCAGGCTGTTCAGGCTCTGGCGGTTCTGCTCATCCACGCGGCGATTGCTGTGCTCAAAAATGCGGTTCGCAAGGTTCTCAAACTGCTCGCTAAGACGCTGCTCGCTGTTGATCATCTGACGGATTTTGTCTTCGGCGTGCAGTTGGGTGGATTCAAGGCGGGTGGTCACTTCCCGGAGATCGGCCTCCAGCGAGGTGTTAATGTCGCGAAGATTGCGCAGTTCGTTATTGAGCAGTTCACACTCATCGCGCCAGTGGTCACTCAGCGCAAGCTGTTGTTTCGTCGCGCTGAGTTCGGCGACGATCTCTTCGCGCTCTGCCAGCTGATCGGCTTTCTGCTGAGCATGTTGGTAGCCGCAAATGAGCCAGCCAATCCCCACGCTCACCAGCGCAACTACCGCATAAACCAGGATTGAGATATCCACAATGCCCCCTGCATCCACGTGTAACCCGCACAAAATAGAATTGTGCTGTATGAACGTCCAGTTTGAAAGGGTTTTCCTGCGAGGCGTTACGCAAAAAAGAAAGGCCGAGCATGTCGGCCTTTTAGCACTGAAGAGAGAATTAGATCAGACGGCGCGCCGCTTCAACCACGATTTTCACCGCATGGCTTTCAGTCTGCTTCATGGTTTCAGCGTTCGGGATCTCCTGCTGGGTACGGTTGACGATAACGCCCGCCACCATACCGGCACGCAGACCCTGGCTTGCGCACATGGTCAGCAGCGTCGCAGATTCCATTTCGTAGTTCATGACGCCCATCGACTGCCACTCTTCCATTGAGCCTTTGAAACGGCTCACCACGCGACCAGAGAAGGTGTCGTAACGCTCCTGGCCCGGGTAGAAGGTATCGGAAGATGCAGTGACGCCCACGTGGGTGGTGGCGCCCACGGACTTCGCGGCTTCAACCAGTGCGGTGGTGCATTCGAAATCAGCCACTGCCGGGAATTCCATCGGTGCAAAGTGCAGGCTTGCCCCGTCCAGACGCACGGATGCGGTGGTAACCAGCACGTCGCCCACGTTGATGTGCGGCTGAATGGCGCCTGTGGTGCCAATGCGCAGGAAAGTACGAATGCCCAGCTGTGCCAGCTCTTCAACGGCGATAGAGGTAGACGGGCCACCGATACCGGTAGAGCACACGATCACCGCTTTACCGTCCAGCTCTGCGCGCCAGGTGGTGAATTCGCGATGCGCTGCCAGCTTAACCGGCTTATCCATCAGCGCGGCGATCTTTTCCACACGCTCAGGATCGCCAGGGACGATAGCAAGCGTAGCCCCTTGTAAATCGTTTTTAGTGAGGCCGAGATGAAAAACATCAGACTTAGACATAGGTGACTCCTCTGTGGGTCGGTTTGTCAGAAGAAGTAAAACGGTACTTTACAGAAGCAATGTGCATTATTTCGTGACACACCTCACCATGAATGAAAATGATTGCAGTTAATTTCCATAAAATGGTGATTCACATCACATTAACAAGTTATATCGCCGGGTGCTGCACAAAAGATAGACGCTATAAGGCACTGTGGGTTGTTAACCTGGTGTCTATATTTATCTTTGCGCTAATCCATTCATTGGTACGGAGAATGCCATGACTGAAAAAATCGGTTTTGCACCTGCTGCGGCCCCGCATGCTTCAACCATCGTCTCAACCCCTGAAGAGGCCATTACCGCAGGCGAGACCTCCATTCCCTCCCAGGGAGAGAACATGCCAGCGTACCACGCGAGGCCAAAATCCGCCGATGGCCCGCTGCCCATCGTGATCGTGGTGCAGGAAATATTTGGCGTTCATGAACATATTCGCGACCTCTGCCGCCGTCTGGCGCTGGAAGGTTACCTGGCCGTTGCGCCGGAACTCTATTTCCGTCAGGGCGATCCGAATGATTACAGTGACATCCCGACGCTGTTCAGCAACCTGGTCAGCAAAGTGCCGGACGCGCAGGTGCTGGCCGATCTCGACCACGTTGCCAGCTGGGCAGCGCGCAACGGTGGCGATGCGCATCGTCTGATGGTGACTGGCTTCTGTTGGGGCGGACGCATTAGCTGGTTGTACGCCGCGCATAACCCGCAGCTAAAAGCGGCCGTGGCCTGGTACGGCAAGCTGGTGGGTGAAAAAACGCTGAATTCACCGAAGCAACCTGTTGATATTGCCACGGATTTAAATGCGCCTGTGTTGGGGCTCTATGGCGGTCAGGATACCGGGATCCCGCTTGATACGGTCGAGACCATGCGCCATGCGTTGCGCGCAGCAAACGCGAAGGCGGAAATTGTGGTGTATCCGGAAGCCGGGCACGCCTTTAATGCCGATTATCGTCCGAGCTATCATGCGGAATCGGCGAAAGATGGCTGGCAGCGGATGCTGACATGGTTTAGCCAGTACGGCGGGAAAAAAGCGTAAAAGCAAAAAGCCCGGTGGCGGCTACGCCTGACCGGGCCTACATTTCATCAAGCCTGACGCAAATTCTGCGCCGCCTGCACCATGTTCGCCAGCGCCGCGCGGGTTTCAGGCCAGCCACGGGTTTTCAGGCCGCAGTCCGGGTTTACCCACAGACGTTCCGCCGGGATGCGCTGGGCCGCTTTTTGCAGCAGCGATTCAATCCACTCCACGCTTGGCACATTCGGGGAGTGAATGTCGTACACGCCCGGCCCGATTTCGTTCGGGTAGTCGAACTCTTCGAACGACTCCAGCAGTTCCATGTCTGAACGCGAGGTCTCGATGGTGATCACATCGGCGTCGAGCGCGGCAATGGAGTCCATGATGTCGTTAAATTCGCAGTAACACATGTGGGTGTGGATCTGCGTATCGTCCTTCGCGACGGCCGCGTTGAGGCGGAACGCCTCCACGCCCCACTGTAAGTAAGCATCCCAGTCGCTGCGACGCAGCGGCAAACCTTCACGCAGCGCAGGTTCGTCGATCTGAATGATGCCAATCCCGGCCGCTTCCAGATCCGCAACTTCATCGCGCAGCGCCAGGGCGATCTGTTTGGCGATGGTTTCCCGGGTTACGTCTTCACGCGGGAACGACCAGCAGAGAATGGTCACCGGACCCGTCAGCATGCCTTTTACCGGTTTGTCGGTCAGAGACTGGGCATACTTCGCCCACTCCACGGTAATCGCTTCCGGGCGGCTGACGTCGCCGATTACCACCGGCGGCTTCACGCAGCGGGAGCCGTAGCTCTGCACCCAACCGTTCTGGGTAAAGACAAACCCGTCCAGGTGCTCACCGAAGTATTCCACCATGTCGTTACGCTCGGCTTCACCGTGCACCAGCACGTCCAGACCTAAACGTTCCTGCTCGATAATCGCCTGTTTGATGTGTTCCGCAATACCGGTGCGGTAGTGATTCGCATCCAGATTGCCCTTTTTGAAGTCCAGGCGCAGGCTGCGGATCTCGGTAGTCTGCGGGAAGGAGCCGATTGTTGTGGTCGGCCACGCGGGCAGGTTAAAGCGCGCACGCTGGGCTTCGGCGCGCACTTCATACGGGCTCTGGCGCTGGCTGTCCCGGGCGGTGATGGCCGCCAGACGTTTTTCCACTGCCGGGTTATGCACGCGCGTCGAGTGACGGCGCGCCTGGATCGGAGCGCTCCAGTCGCTAATCGCTGCCGTGTCGCCGCTGTTCAACGCGTCGCGCAGCAGAGCCAGCTCCTCACACTTTTGCAGGGCGAAGGCAAACCAGCTTTTCACCTCAGGGTCGAGTCGGGTCTCCACGCTCAGGTCAATCGGGCTATGCAGCAGGGAACAGGAAGAGGCCACCCACAATTCACGTTTACCGACTATGTCTTTAATTTGTGCATATTTCTCGGTGAGATCGGCACGCCAGACGTTACGACCATTCACCAGACCGGCAGAGAGCAGCCAGTCCACTGGCAGACGCTTGTGCAACTCTGCTACATCGTCTTTGCCGTGAACGAGGTCAACGTGCAGACCCTGAACCGGCAGCGCGGTAATGGTTTTCAGGTTCGGCGTTACGCCTTCGAAGTAGGTGGTCAGCAGCAGCTTCACCTGCCCGGTGAGCGCGTTATACGCCGGTTTGAAGGCGTCCAGCCACGCCTGCGGCAGCTCAAGCACCAGCGCCGGTTCATCGATTTGCACCCACTGAATGCCGCGTTTGCCCAGCTCAATCAGCACCTGCTTATAAACCGGCAGAATGTCGTTCAGCAGGCTGAGGCGGTCGAACTGTTCGCCTTTCACTTTGCCCAGCCACAGGTAGGTTATCGGCCCCAGCAGCACGGGTTTCACCTGGTGACCCAGCGCCAGCGCTTCGTCCACTTCATCCAGAAGCTGGGTCCAGGTCAGTTTGAACTGCTGGCCTTTAACGAACTCCGGCACCATATAGTGATAGTTGGTGTTGAACCACTTGGTCATTTCCGCCGCCGCCGCTGGCTCACCCGTTGGCGCGCGGCCACGGCCGATGCGGAACAGGGTATCGATATCCACCGATCCATCGTTGTTCTGATGACGAGCCGGCACGTTGCCAAGCAGCAGGCTGGTGGTCAGAACATGGTCGTACCAGGCGAAATCGCCCACCGGCAGCAGGTCAATGCCCGCCTGTTTTTGCTGTTCCCAGTGACGCGCGCGCAGCTCACGTCCCACCGCCAGCAGTTCTTCACGGGTGGCGTTACCTGCCCAGTAGCTTTCTTGCGCTTTTTTTAGCTCGCGACGCAGGCCAACGCGAGGGAAACCGAGAGTGTGAGTGCGGATTGTCATGGTATGCCCCTTGTGAAATTCGTTATTTAGACGTCCAGATGTTTACACATCTATAATTGGCAGGTACTGTATATTCCTCAAGCGCAAAATGTTCATGGCGAAGTGAAGGACTTTCATGATCGAGATAAAACACCTGAAAACGCTACAAGCGTTGCGGAACTGCGGTTCTCTTGCGGCGGCAGCGGCCACGCTGCACCAGACTCAGTCAGCCCTTTCTCACCAGTTCAGCGATCTGGAACAACGCCTCGGCTTTCGTCTTTTTGTGCGTAAGAGCCAGCCTTTGCGCTTTACGCCGCAGGGCGAAATTTTGCTTCAGCTGGCGAACCAGGTGCTGCCGCAGATTGCCAGCGCGTTGCAGTCCTGTAACGAGCCGCGGCAGACCACCCTGCGCATCGCCATTGAGTGTCACAGCTGTATTCAGTGGCTGACCCCCGCGCTTGAGAACTTCCGCCAGAAGTGGCCGCAGGTGGAGATGGACTTCAAGTCCGGCGTCACGTTTGATCCGCAGCCGTCGCTTCAGCAGGGTGAGCTGGATCTGGTGATGACCTCAGATATTCTGCCGCGCAGCGGTCTGCACTATTCGCCAATGTTTGATTTTGAGGTGCGTCTGGTGCTGGCCCCGGACCATCCGCTGGCCGCCAAAACGCGCATCACGCCGGAAGATCTGGCAACGGAGACGCTGCTGATTTACCCGGTACAGCGCAGTCGTCTGGATATCTGGCGCCATTTCCTGCAACCCGCAGGCATCAGCCCACAGCTGAAGAGCGTGGATAACACGCTGCTGTTAATTCAGATGGTGGCGGCCAGAATGGGAATTGCGGCGCTGCCGCACTGGGTGGTCGAGACGGTTGAACGCCAGGGTCTGGTGGTTACCAAAACCCTGGGTGAAGGACTGTGGAGCCGGCTGTACGCCGCCGTGCGCGACGGCGAGCAGCGTCAGCCGATTACGGAAGCGTTTATTCGCTCAGCGCGGAACCACGCGTGCGACCATCTTCCGTTTGTGCGGAGCGCGGAGCGACCCAGCGGCGATGTACCCACAGCGAAGCCAGGATCACCGTTCCCCCAATAAGGAAACTCGGCCAGTGCGGCTGTTCCTGCCAGATGGCGAGGTTCACCAGTAGCCCCGCCGGCACGTGCACGTTGTTCATGATCCCCAGCGTTCCGGCGTCTACCTGCGTCGCGCCGTAGTTCCACATAAAGTAGCCCAGCCCCGAGGCCACCACGCCCAGCCAGACCAGAACGCTCCACTGCACGGTGGTGGTCGGCAGCTTTTGCGGGTTGCCGAGCATAAACCATGCCGCAATCGCGACAATCGCCGCGCCCATATAGAACCACGCAAACGCGTTATGCTGCGGCATCGGGCGGGTCTCCATGAGGCGTTTGTAGCCCACCATCCCGATGGCGAAGCTGATATTGGCGAGCTGGACGAACATCAGCCCGGTCCAGAAGTGATCGCTCACCTTGTCATAGCGAATTATCGCCGCGCCAATGACTGCCAGCGCCGCGCTCAGCAGATATCCCCAGCGCAGGCGGCGCCTGCTGAGCAGGTCGTAAATCAGCGTGATATAGAGCGGCGTGAGCACGGTAAAGAGCAGAAATTCCGAGACGGAGAGGTAGACGTAAGCCCGGAAGCTGAACAGGTACATGATGCCGAGCTGCATCGCGCCCACCAGCATATACAGCAGAATGGTTTTCAGCGATTGCCCGCGGGTACGCAGGAACGGCAGGAACACCAGCGCCGCCAGCCCCACACGCATCAGCACCGAAAAGTAGCTGTCGACCGATCCGGCAAGGTATTCGCCAATCAGGCTAAAGGAGAAGGCCCACAGGATAGTGGTGATAATGAGTAGCGCCACAATGCTTGTCTCTCAGAAAGAAGGAGAGGCATTGTAGCGAACTCTTTAGTTGACATCTGAACAATAAACAATCAAATGAAGATTATTCAAGGAACAGTTTGCGCAAATACTTAGGTACCGCGTTGTCTGCGTTGGTGCCAATCACTTCCAGCTCCGGGTGCAGATCTTTCAGGCGCTGGTGCGCGTTCTGCATGATGCAGCCTTTGCCCGCCATGGAGAGCATCTCGGCATCGTTCATGCCATCGCCGAACGCGATGCAGTCTTTCAGATCAAAGCCCAGACGCTTCGCGACCGCTTCCAGCGCGTGACCTTTGGACACCCCGCCCGCCATCACTTCCAGACAAGTCAGCGTGGAGAAGCTCACGTTCACGCGGTCTCCCCAGCGGGCGTTGATCGCCTGCTCCAGCGGAAGCAGCGCTTCGTGACTTTCGCAGGTAAAGAACACCTTGCTGATCCCTTCAGGATCCAGCAAACCCGGTTCATACAGGGAGTAGTTGAAGACGGCTTCCTTGAAGAAACGCATTTCGTCCGGGCGATGACGGTTCATAAACCACTCGTCGTCGCGATAAACGTTAGTGACGATATCCGGGTTGTTATGCACAATGCCGAACAAATCAGTGGCGATGTCGCGATCGAGATTGTGGGTAAAAATCAGGTTGCCGTCCGTGTCGTGTACGCGCGCACCGTTGGAGGTGATCATGTACGACTTGATCTCCAGGTTATCGCGGATCTGCCCCACGTCCACGTGGTGGCGGCCGGTGGCGAACACAAAGTTCACGCCACGGGCAGTCAGGAGTTTTAAGGTCTCTTTCGCATAAGGCGACAGGGTGTGGTCGGGGGAAAGCAGCGTGCCATCTAAATCAGATGCAACAACCTGGTACATAGGGATTTCAACCTCTGGTGGAAAACAATAATCAGTTATGCCTGTTGAAAAATTCAACAATGGCGTTGAGCGCGACTGAGCGCATAGCGTCCTTTTCAAAAAGGATCTCATGGTACGCACCGTTGATGACCAGCGGTTTACCCCCTTCACAGGGATGGCCCGCCGCGGCGCGAAGTTCACAATAGCGGTCATGCATGCGGTTATCCACCACACGCTCTTCTTCCGCCTGGATCAGAAGCGTCGGCGTGTCATCATCGCCTACGCCCGCCAGCACCTGCTCACCGGCATGAATACCTTCCCGCACCCAGTGCCAGGTGGGGCCGCCGACCCGCAGCCGCGGTTCATCGGCATAAAAACGCAGGTTGCGGCGATAACGCTGCCGACTGTGGGTTAACACGTTGATGGCAAACGGCAACGCCCGCCAGCGTCCTGTTCCGATGGCATAGCCTTCACGAATGCGCTGATGGCCCTCAGCCCAGTCGAGAAGATGGCGCACCATCCAGTCAGGAAAACGTATCACAATGCCGTACATCGGCGCGGTCAGCGCAATGGCGTTGCACTGGTGCTTATGGCGCTGCAAAAACAACGTCGAGATCGCGCCCCCCATGGAGTGGGCAAGAATATAACGCTTGCGCCACGGTCCGGGCTGCACTTCCTGCTGCCAGAACGCGGCCAGATCGTCGACGTAATCGCTGAAGTTATCCACGTGGCCGCGATGGGTATCCGGCAGCATCCGGCCGGAAAGCCCCTGCCCGCGATGGTCGATAATTAACACATCAAAGCCCAGATGGAACAGGTCATACGCCAGCTCGGCATATTTGATATAGCTTTCGATGCGCCCGGGGCAAACCACAATCACCCGGTCATTTTTTTCATCATGGAAACGAACGAAGCGTACCGGGATATCCCCGACGCCCATAAACTCATCTTCCTCACGCTGGCGCCAGAAATCGGTCAGCGGCCCCATGGAGAAAGCAGCAAATGCGTTTTCTCGTGTTTCCCAGTCCTTTTTCTGCTGAAACATTGGGTTTCCACCCCCCGTAATTCAGGGAATATCGTTTTTTTCGTCACCGGTCACAAAATGACTCAACAATAGCGTATTGTGGCATAAAAACAGACGATCCGGGAGTTTCAAATGACCTTCGAGTGGTGGTTCGCTTACTTGCTGACATCCATCATCCTCAGCCTTTCACCTGGCTCGGGCGCAATCAACACCATGACCACCTCCATTAATCACGGCTATCGCGGCGCGGCGGCGTCAATTGCCGGTTTACAGACAGGGCTTGGCATTCACATTGTGCTGGTGGGGATTGGTCTGGGCACGCTGTTCTCCCGTTCGGTGCTGGCCTTCGAGGTGCTGAAATGGGCTGGCGCAGCGTATCTTATCTGGCTGGGTATTCAACAGTGGCGCGCCGCAGGCTCGATTGATCTGCATACGCTCTCCCGGACGCAAACACGCGGCCACCTGTTTAAGCGCGCGGTATTCGTTAACCTGACCAACCCGAAAAGCATTGTGTTCCTCGCCGCCCTGTTCCCGCAGTTTATCGTGCCGCATCAGCCCCAGGTGATGCAGTACGTGGTGCTGGGCGCGACAACCATTATTGTCGATATCATTGTGATGATTGGTTACGCGACGCTGGCGCAGCGAATTGCGGCGTGGATCAAAGGGCCTAAGCAGATGAAGGCCCTGAACAAAGTCTTTGGTTCGCTGTTTATGCTGGTTGGCGCGCTGCTTGCGTCAGCGCGTCATGCTTAGCGAGAAATGATGAGATGAATGCCGAAGCCGGCGAACAGTGCGCCGGCAAAGCCGTCGATCCACTTCGCGATGCGCTGGTAGCCGCGACGCATCGCCGGTAAAGCAAACAGGCTTGCCACAACGGTAAACCAGGCGAACGTCTCAACAACGATTAGCAGGAAGATCCCCCAGCGCGCGCCCGCACCGACGTTATCCCCCACAAACAGCGAGAACACAGAGCCGAAGTAAATAATCGCTTTCGGGTTCGCCAGGTTAGTCAGCAGCCCTTTCACAAAGCTACGGCCGCCCGTTGCCAGCTCAACCTTTGGCTCTTCCGGCTTTTTCTCTTCTTTCTTCAGCGCCCCGCGCAGCATCTGGTAGCCCATCCAGCACAGGTACAGACCGCCGCCAACCATGATGATGTTATGCAGCCACGCCATTTTCGCCAGGATCAGGTTCAGACCAAGCAGCGCAACCGCCGCCCAGACCATAACGCCCATGGTGATACCGAGCACACCCATCATCGCCTCTTTGCGGGAGCGGCTGACGGCCGTTTGTGACACGAAGAAGAAGTCAGGGCCAGGGCTCATCAGCGCAACGATGTGCACTAACGCCACGGTGAGAAATAGCATTAACATAATTAGCTCGCGGGGAAATAATGTAGTGAGTCATCATCCTGGCACTTTTTCGCCCGGCTGACTACTCCTCATCATCACCATCAGCGTGGGAACGGATAAGCGCCATAAACTCTTTACCAAAGCGCTCCAGTTTGCGCGTGCCGACGCCGTTGACGCTGAGCATCTCGCTGGCGCTGAGTGGCATTTGCTCGGCCATCTCGATCAGCGTCGCGTCATTGAACACCACGTATGGCGGGATGTTCTCTTCATCGGCAATGGCTTTACGCAGCTTACGCAGCTTGGCGAACAGCTTGCGGTCGTAGTTACCGCCGTAAGATTTTTGCATCACGCGCGGCTTGAGGGCGACGACGCGCGGAACGGCGAGCTTCAGTTCAACCTCACCGCGCAGGACCGGTCGCGCCGCTTCGGTAAGCTGAAGCGCAGAGTGCTGGGCAATATTTTGCGTGGCAAAGCCGAGATGGATCAGCTGGCGGATGATACTCACCCAGTGCTCGTGGCTCTGGTCTTTCCCGATGCCGTAAACCGGCAGCTTGTCGTGCCCCATATCGCGGATACGCTGGTTGTTAGCCCCACGCAGCACTTCGACGACGTAGCCCATCCCAAAGCGCTGGTTCACGCGTCCGATAGTCGAGAGCGCTTTGCGCGCGTCCATCAGACCGTCGTACTGCTTCGGCGGGTCGAGGCAGATATCGCAGTTGCCGCACGGCGCCTGTCGCCCTTCACCAAAGTAGTTGAGCAGCACCAGACGGCGGCAGGTTTGCGCTTCGGCGAAGGCACCCATCGCGTTAAGCTTGTGGCGTTCGATATCCTGCAACTGCCCCTGCGGTTTCTCCTCGAGACAGCGGCGCAGCCACGCCATATCCGCCGGATCGTAAAACAGCATCGCTTCCGCAGGCAGGCCATCACGCCCGGCGCGGCCGGTTTCCTGATAATAGGATTCGATATTGCGCGGGATATCAAAGTGCACCACAAAGCGCACGTTGGGCTTGTTGATCCCCATCCCGAACGCCACCGTTGCGACCACGATTTGCAGGTCGTCGCGCTGGAATTTTTCCTGTACGTCGGCGCGGATGTGGTTTTCTAACCCGGCATGGTATGCCGCCGCGCTAAAGCCGCGATTTTGCAGACGCGCAGCGGTGTCTTCCACCTTCGCGCGGCTGTTGCAGTAGATGATGCCGGACTTGCCGCGCTGCTCCTGCACGTAGCGCAGGAGCTGATCCAGCGGCTTGAATTTTTCCATCAGCATATAGCGGATGTTCGGCCGGTCGAAGCTGCTGACCTGAATATAGGGGTCTTTCAGCCCCAGCAGGCGAACGATGTCCTGACGCGTGGTGTCATCCGCCGTGGCGGTAAGCGCCATAAACGGCAGCTCAGGGAAGCGCTGACGCAGCTGGCCAAGGGCGGCATATTCCGGGCGGAAATCGTGCCCCCACTGGGAGATACAGTGCGCTTCATCCACCGCCAGCAGCACCGGGTTCCAGTGCGCTAGGTGATCGAGGAAGTTGTCCAGCATCAGGCGCTCTGGCGCGATATACAGCAGGCGGATCTGCCCGGTGCGGCACCCGGCCATCACCTCTTGCTGCTGCTCGCGGGTTTGCGTCGAGTTAAGACAGGCCGCCGCCACGCCGTTGGCAAGCAGCTGGTCGACCTGGTCTTTCATCAGGGAAATAAGGGGGGAGACCACAACCGTCAGGCCATTAAGTACCAGCGCGGGCACCTGATAGCAGAGCGATTTTCCGCCGCCGGTCGGCATGACCACCAGGCAATCGCGGCCTTCCAGCACGGTTTCAATGATGGTTTCCTGGCCAGGACGGAACTGCTGGTAGCCAAAGGTTTCATGCAAAACCTGTTTAGCCAGCGATTCCTGATTCAATACTTCCGCCTGCGCCACGTTAACCCCATATGCCAGAAATGAAACAGGCGCTATTTTCAGCGCCTGAGAGAGAAACTTCAACGTTTAACGCAAAAACATTCGAGCAGCTTAGAAAATATCGTTCAGCATGACGCCCACACCAACGCGGGTCTGGTTGAAGTTATAGTCGATCAGCGATTCGCCATAACCGCTATACACCTGGGTATAGAGACGAACGTGTTTCGTCACCGGGTAGCTCAGGCCCAGCTCTGCGCCGCCGTAGCCGGTATTCCAGTTGTACTGCCCTTTGGCGCTCAGCACCGCGTCACCCAGTTGATAGCCCACTTTAAGCTGATAATAGCCCATGTATTTGGTGATATCAGGGTTGTCATCGGTGCTGCCCACCACGTACCACGGCTTCACTTCCACCATGAAATTGCCGTTCTGCGCCATTAGACGCGTATAAACGCGATTCCAGCTGCGTGAGGTTGGGTCGGAACGACCGTTGGAATCGTGGTTATAGCCCACCTCCACGTCTCGCAGCGTCCAGCCTGCAAACTCATAATCAGTGGCGAAACCGAGGAACAGCTGCGGTTCATAGTTGGTTTCGCGGAACGGTGAAGATTCCCCGCTGTTGGAGAGCTGCCACCATGACTTCTGCGTGTAAGATGCACCAAGCACCGAGTTCGGCCCCAGGATGCCGCGCCATAACGGGAAGGCCAGGCTGAGCTGGAACTTCACCTCATCTTTACGCGCATTGTCAGACCAGTTATAGGAGCTTATCGCCTCTTTGTTGAGATCGCTGGTCTGGGTATAGATCACGTAGTTTGTGTCATAGGGGTAGAGCGTGAACGGATTGTCATGCTCCTGAAGCATATTGGCGATGATGCTGCCCTGCACGGCAGGTTTATCATGCACTTCTTTGATCGTCGCTTCCTGCGCATATGCTGTGAGGGGCAGCGCAACCGCCGCCAGTAACCAACCCAGATACGTCCGCATCGGTGGTGTTCTCCTGAAATTGTGACATTTAATGAATAGTTTTGTCCGGGCATTCTACAGACTTCTGCGATAACTTCCGCTTCCTCGTTTCTTAAAGTGGCATTCCTTTATCCTGAAGCATAAAATCAACATTTTGTTAACAACAAGGATGCCACGTCAGATGTCAGCCACACTCACCGCCGAAGAAACCTTAAAGCTCGTGGGCGAGATTTTTGTGTACCACATGCCATTCAACCGTGCACTGGGTCTTGAGCTGGAGCGATACGAAAAAGACTTCGCTCAGCTGAGTTTCAATAATCAGCCAATGATGGTCGGTAACTGGGCGCAAAGCATTTTGCACGGCGGAGTGATTGCCTCTGCGCTGGACGTGGCGGCCGGTCTAGTGTGCGTGGGCAGCACGCTGACGCGCCATGACACCATCAACGAAGATGAGTTACGCCAGCGCCTCTCGCGCATGGGCACCATCGATTTACGCGTCGACTATCTGCGACCGGGACGCGGAAACCGCTTCACCTGCACCAGCAGCCTGCTGCGCGCCGGGAATAAAGTTGCCGTCGCCCGCGTTGAGCTGCATAACGAGGAGCAGGTTTATATCGCCAGCGCAACCGCCACTTATATGGTGGGTTGAGGCGGCAAATTCGGGTAAAATTACTTCACTTTTTTGTAACGGATTTTCCCGATGGATGCTAAACAGACGCGGCAGGGCGTTTTACTCGCCCTTGCCGCTTATTTTATTTGGGGTATCGCGCCGGCGTACTTCAAGCTTATCGCCTATGTCCCGGCGGACGAGATCCTCACTCACCGCGTCATCTGGTCGTTTTTCTTTATGATTGCGCTGATGAGCATCAGCCGTCAGTGGTCAGGCGTCAAAACGCTACTGAAAACCCCGAAGAAGGTCTTCCTGCTTGCCCTCTCTGCGGTGCTGATTGGCGGAAACTGGCTGCTGTTTATCTGGGCGGTGAATAACCATCACATGCTCGAAGCCAGCCTGGGCTACTTCATTAACCCGCTGGTGAACATCGTGCTGGGGATGATTTTCCTCGGCGAACGTTTCCGCCGGATGCAGTGGGTGGCGGTGATTCTGGCCCTCTGCGGCGTGCTGGTACAGCTGTGGACCTTCGGCTCACTGCCGGTTATCGCCCTGGGGCTGGCGTTCAGCTTTGCCTTCTACGGCCTGGTGCGTAAAAAAATCGCCGTGGAAGCGCAGACGGGAATGCTGTTTGAAACCCTGTGGCTGCTGCCTGTCGCGGCGATCTACCTGTTCGGTATTGCCGACAGCGCCACCAGCCACATGGGCAGCAACCCATGGTCGCTGAACCTGATGCTGATGGCGGCGGGCGTGGTCACGACGATTCCCCTGCTGTGCTTCACCGGCGCGGCAACGCGTCTGCGTCTCTCGACGCTTGGCTTCTTCCAGTACATCGGCCCGACGCTGATGTTCCTGCTGGCGGTGGTGTTTTACGGCGAGGTGCCGGGTGCGGATAAGATGGTGACGTTTGCCTTTATCTGGGTGGCGCTGGCGATTTTCGTTGCGGATGCAATTTATACCCAGCGCAGGACTCGCAGAGGAATTTAGTTGCTTTGTAGGGCGGGTAAGCGCAGCGCCACCCGCCTGATTTTTACAACCAGTTCTTCCGCTTGAAGTACAGGTACGGCGCCAGCCCGGCGAGGATCATAAAGATAATCGCCCCCGGGTAGCCAAAGCTCCACTTCAGCTCCGGCATAAACTCAAAGTTCATCCCGTAGCTGGATGCCACCAGCGTCGGCGGCAGGAACACCACGGAAACCACCGAGAAGATCTTGATGATGCGGTTCTGCTCGATGTTGATAAAGCCCATTGCCGCCTGCATCAGGAAGTTGACCTTCTGGAACAGGGATTCGTTGTGCGGTAGCAGGGATTCAATATCGCGTAAGATCTCACGCGCCTGCTCCAGCTGACCGCCCGGCAGACGCGCCTTGCGAACCAGGAAGTTCAGCGCGCGCTGGGTATCCATCAGACACAAACGCACCTTCCAGCCGATATCTTCCAGCTCTGCAAGCGTGGACAACGCTTCGTCGTACTCATCGCCCTGATGGCCTTCCATGATCACGCGGCTCAGCTTTTCCAGGTCGCTGTAGATGTTTTCGATTTCATCCGCCAGCTGTTCGATTTTGGTTTCGAACAGATCCAGCAGCAGCTCATAGGCGTTACCGTCCATCATCGCCTGGCTGCGGGCGCGCATGCGGTAGAGACGAAACGCAGGCAGTTCGCGCTCGCGCAGGGTGAACAGGCGGCCATCGCGGATGGTAAACGCCACGGTGGAGTTCCCCGCGTGGTCTTCGGCATCTTCGAAGAAGAAGAAGGAGTGAATGTGCAGGCCGTCTTCGTCTTCAAAAAAACGGGCGGATGCTTCGATGTCTTCCAGTTCCGGGCGTGTCGCCAGGCTTTGCCCCAGTTCAGATTGTACGCGAAGGCGCTCATCGTCGTCCGGCTCGACCAGATCCACCCATACGGCATCAATGAGGGGCTGTGACTCTTCGGCTTCAAGCCGAGTCAGTCGGTTATTTTCGAGTTGAAATGCGCTCAACATGACCGGGACTCCCAATGCAAAAAATATCGGACAGTTCGGTGGGCACACAGAAACAAATTGGGTTTCAGACCATTAAACAGCCTGACTCAGCGCGACGGGAATGATGCAGTCGCTGACAACCACTAAGGCCATCAGCAAGAGGAGATAGCCTTAGGAGTTGTTCCTGGATGACAGGGAATTGAGCCAGTATCTACTGGGTGTGTCCAAGGCGAATGTCCTCTTAGCGTAATCGTGCGCGCATGTTACGCCAGCAATAACTGTGGCGTCAACACGCAACGGAACGCTGAAGGGCATTAATTGACCTTCAACGTATAAGGCTAGCAGATTATTACAAAATAGTGATATTTTTCTGAAAGTTACACACTTTCCAGCTTGGCATAGGCTGCCACCAGCCATTTGATCCCCTGCCCCTGGAACGCGACCTGCAAACGGCTGTGCTCGCCGCTGCCTTCCAGATTGACGATGGTGCCTTCGCCAAACTTCGAGTGGCGCACGCGCTGGCCCAGCTTGTAACCGGTATCGGTTTCCGAGATTGGCGAGCCCATACGCTGATGACTGACCGGACGGCTGATGCTGGCGCGCAGGCGCACCTCTTCCACACACTCTTCCGGCAGTTCGCCGATAAAGCGCGACGGACGGTGATACACCTCTTTCCCGTACAGGCGGCGGGTTTCCGCGTAGGTCAGGGTCAGTTTCTGCATCGCACGGGTCACACCCACGTAGGCCAGACGACGCTCCTCTTCCAGACGCCCGCCTTCATCCAGCGACATCTGGCTCGGGAACATCCCCTCTTCCATCCCGACGATGAACACCTGCGGGAACTCCAGACCTTTCGCGGAGTGCAGGGTCATCAGCTGAACCGCATCCTGCCAGGTATCGGCCTGCCCTTCCCCCGCCTCCAGCGCGGCGTGAGAGAGGAATGCCTGCAACGGCATCAGGTCTTCGTCTTCTTCGTTGTAGCTGAACTGGCGCGTTGCCGTCACCAGTTCCTCTAAGTTCTCAATACGGGTCTGGCCCTTCTCGCCTTTTTCCTGCTCGTACATGGTGCGCAGGCCGGAATCTTTGATCACCCGGTCAGTCTGGACGTGCAGCGGCATGTCGGCCGTTTCCTGCGCCAGCGCGTCGATTAACTCCAGGAAGCGCTGCAATGCGCTGGCGGCGCGCCCGGCGAGTGCTTTTTCCTGTAACAGCTCGCGGCATGCCTGCCATAGCGTGAGCTGACGATCGCGCGAGGCCTGACGCACCACGTCCAGCGTACGATCGCCGATGCCACGCGTCGGCGTGTTCACCACGCGCTCAAACGCCGCATCGTCGTTACGGTTGGCAATCAGACGCAAATACGAGAGCGCATCTTTGATCTCCTGACGTTCGAAGAAGCGCATACCGCCATAAATGCGGTACGGCATGCTCACCTGTAACAGCGCCTCTTCCAGCACGCGCGACTGGGCGTTGCTGCGATAGAGAATGGCACACTGCTCCAGCGCACCGCCGTTCTCCTGCCAGGTTTTAATGCGGTTCACCACGAAGCGGGCTTCGTCGAGCTCGTTGAAGGCGCAGTAAATCGAAATCGGTTCGCCGTCGACGCCATCGGTCCACAGCTTTTTACCCAGTCGCCCGTTGTTGTTCTCAATCAGGGCGTTGGCCGCGCTCAGTATGTTGCTGGTAGAACGGTAGTTCTGCTCCAGACGGATGGTTTGCGCGCCGGGGAAATCGTTGAGAAAGCGCTGGATGTTCTCCACCTGCGCGCCGCGCCAGCCGTAGATAGACTGGTCGTCATCGCCCACGATCATCACCTTGCCGGTATCCCCGGCCAGCAGGCGGATCCACGCGTACTGAATGTTGTTGGTATCCTGGAATTCGTCCACCAAAATGTTGGTGAAGCGTTCACGGTAGTGTTGCAGGATATGTGGTTTGTTGAGCCACAGCTCGTGGGCGCGCAGCAGCAGTTCGGCGAAATCCACCAGACCGGCGCGATCGCACGCTTCCTGATAGGCCTTGTAGACGTTCTGCCAGGTCTGCTCAACCGGGTTACCGAAGCTTTGAATGTGGTGCGGACGCAGCCCTTCGTCTTTCTGACCGTTGATGTACCACATCGCCTGACGCGGCGGCCACTGCTTCTCGTCGAGGTTCATCGCCTTGATCAGACGTTTCAGCAAGCGCAGCTGATCTTCGCTGTCGAGGATCTGGAAATCCTGCGGCAGGTTAGCGTCCATATGGTGCGCGCGCAGCAGACGGTGCGCCAGGCCGTGGAAGGTGCCAACCCACATGCCGCCCTGGCTGGTACCCATTAGCTGTGCGATACGGTGGCGCATCTCCGCCGCCGCCTTGTTGGTGAACGTCACGGCCATAATCGAGTACGGCGAGCAGTTCTCCACGCTCTGAAGCCAGGCGATACGGTGAACCAGCACGCGCGTCTTACCACTGCCCGCTCCAGCCAGTACCAGCAGGTTTGTACGCGAGGCGGCAACCGCGTCACGCTGTTTGTCATTAAGGCTGTCGAGCAGGTAAGAAACGTCCATTGGCACCGTCACGTCATGTCGGGCGGGCAAATGTTTCCATTCGCCAAAACCCTGTTAATTTATACAGAACAATTGATGATTATATCAGCGTCGTGAGGGATGCCAACCGTGAAATTTCCACGTGCGGCAGAAGACGGCTATCCGGGGTAGTCATCAGATCGGCATTTTCCGGCTTGATCCAGCAGGCCTGCATGCCGCAGCGGATCGCCCCGGCGACGTCCGTGGTCAGGTCGTCGCCCACGTGCAGGATCTCACCGAGCGGCAAATCCAGTTTTTCCGCTGCCAGATGATACATATCGTTGAACGGCTTCGAGCGTCCGTGCGGGCCCGCGCGCAGCACGAACTGAAAATAGTTCCCCAGACCAAACAGTTCAGGCTGAGCGTTGCCGTTGGTGATGGCCACCAGCGGCCACTTTTCAGCGAGCTTCGCCAGCGTGTCGTGGGTCTCCTGCGGCACATCGATGCGGCTGCGCCATTTGGCGAAATTTTCCATGGCCGCTTCGGCACCCATGGCCGCGTCCTGCGCGCTCAGGCCGGCATTGAGCATCGCCTGCTCAACCGCACGGCGGCGCCATTCGGTCACGTCATGGTAAATTTCCGGCTCGGTTTCCCGCAGGGACTGACGCAGCTTCTGGAACTCTTTGTTCTGGATCGCTTTCAGCGCAGGATGGTAGTTTTGCACAAACGCCAGCGACTCCTGCTCGGTACGCAGGATCACTGGGCGGTTGTCGTAAAGGGTGTCATCAAGATCAAACGTCAGGGCTGAGATCTGACCGAGTGGGCGGTAAAAACGCATTATTTCCCCCGTTTGGCGCGTGGATGCGCCGCGTCATACACCGAGGCAAGGTGTTGGAAGTCTAAGTGGGTATAGATTTGGGTGGTCGAAAGATTCGCGTGACCAAGCAGCTCCTGTACGCCGCGCAGGTCGCCGCTTGATTCCAGCATGTGCGTCGCAAAAGAGTGGCGCAGCTTATGCGGGTGAACGTGGCTGTTCAGCCCCTGCTTAATGCCCCACTCCGCAAAGCGCTTCTGCACGTTACGCGCCGAGATCCGCTTGCCGAGCTTCGACAGGAACAGCGCATCCTCTTCCGCGCCAAACAGACCGCGCAGATCCAGCCAGTGCTCAATCCAGGAAACCGCATTGCGGCCGATCGGCAGGCGGCGCTCTTTGCTGCCTTTGCCCATCACCCACACTTCGCCAGATTCCAGATCGAGGTGCTTTAAGTCGAGGTTCACCAGCTCAGAGAGACGCAGGCCCGCGCCGTACATCACCTCCAGCATCGCGCGGTCGCGCACGGCCAGCGGATCGTTAAGATCGATATCCAGCAGGCGGTTTACGTCGTCGACGTCGATATTTTTCGGCAGATGACGCGGGGCCTTTGGCGTGGCGATCCCTTTTGCCGGGTTGGCTTTCAGACCGCCCTGGCTGACCAGCCAGTCGAAGAAACTGCGCAGGGCAGAGAGCCGGAGCGCCAGGCTCGCCGGGCTTAAGTTTTTTTTACGGCTACGCACAACGAAGCCGCGAACCGTGGCGGCGTCACATTGTTGCCAGCTTTTCAGGCCGATTTCATCGGCAATCTGCATGATGGCATCAAGCTGACGCTGATAGTTGAGCAGCGTAATAGGGCTAAGCTGGCGTTCTACGCCAAGATAGCGCAGAAAACGGGTGACGTCAGTGGCGAGCAGTCCGTCCGTCATACGCGCTCAATCCAGCGCTCCAGCAGCTCAGGCAGCATCAGGGCGATCTCCTGCAACAGTTGCGTACCCTGCCCCTGTTCATAGTGATGCGCGTCGCGGCTGGTAAATAACATCACACCCAGGTCACCATCGCGCCCCATCAGCGACATCGCCACCGAGCCGATAGCTTTGGCTTCCGGTAGCACCACCAGCAGTTCTGGCCCGTTAAGCGGCCCCAGATAGTGGTGCTCATGGCCCAGACGCTGAATGCGCAGCGGCTCAAACGCCTGACGGCTCAGCGCCAGATGGGTAAACCCGGACGGCGCGCCAATGCGCCAGCGGTCGGGAAAGAGACGGATCGTCGCGCCTGCCAGCCCCAGCTCGCGCGCCCAGCGGTGGAAGCGGTTGAGGAACTCTTCGAGACTGTGCGCGGAAGCCAGACGCGCCTGAAGGTGCAGAAGACGATAGAACAGGCTTTCGTTATTGCTGGCCTGCTCCATCAGCAGCGTCATGTTCTCTTCGAGCTGATTGATGTGGTTGCGCGAGCGCGCCATGTGCCATTCAACCAGCGACACGGTCTCGCGAACCGGATGCGGCACGCGCATCCTTTCGACGACGCGTGCATTGCGGATAAAAAACTCAGGATTGTGCAGCAGGTAATCCACAACAGCGCTGTCATCCAGCTCCGTTACAGGTTCCCGCAGTTCTTCCCCTGGTTGCTTCATAGATGGATAAACCCGTCATAAACATGTGTCGCCGGGCCAGTCATGTACAGTGGATGACCCGCTCCTTTCCAGGCGATATCAAGACGCCCGCCCGGTAATTCCACGCGAACCTCTTCCGCCAGTAACCCCTGCGAGATTCCGACGGCCACCGCCGCACAGGCACCGCTTCCGCAGGCCTGGGTTTCGCCCGCGCCGCGCTCGTAAACCCGCAGGCGAATGTGTTCACGCTTCACCACCTGCATGAAACCGATGTTCGCCCGCTCCGGGAAGCGCTCGTGGCTTTCCAGCACCGGGCCGAGCGTTTCAACCGCCGCGGTTTGCACATCATCTACCTGAATCACGCAGTGCGGGTTACCCATCGAGACGACGCCGCACAATACTGTCTGCTCGGCGGCACGCATAATATAGGTCTTTTCCGCTTTGTTGGCGCGAAACGGCACGGCAGAGGGGTCGAAGTTCGGCTCGCCCATGTTCACGCGCACCAGTTCGTCGTCGGTGACGCTGAGCACCATCCGGCCATTGGCGGTGCTGACGCGGATATCGCGCTTGTTGGTCAGCCCTTTCAGCCGAACAAAGCGGGCAAAACAGCGCGCGCCGTTGCCGCACTGGGAAACTTCGCTGCCGTCGGCGTTAAAAATGCGATAGTGAAAGTCCAGGTCAGGATCGTAAGGCGGTTCCACCACCAGCAGCTGGTCAAACCCCACGCCCACGTGCCGATCCGCCAGACGACGGATCAGTTCCGGGGAGAAAAAGACATTCTGCGTTACCGCGTCGACGACCATAAAGTCGTTGCCAAGGCCATGCATTTTAGAGAACTGCATCATTTGCTCCATTGCGCGGGTACAGAACGTAATTGTCAGAGATTGACCTGAGTCGGGCCGCCGTTATTGCCGCGATCGTTGGTATCCGGCGTAGATGACTCGATACCACTTTGCACTGGTTTTGTCGGCGGTGGTGCGTTTTTATCCTCTGGCGGGAAGTACAGTGGTCCCTTCAGTCCACAGCCGGTCAGGCTAAACAGAGTGACAAGAACGATAAGCGTTCGGAAGACGTTTTTCATGTAGAGGTTGCCCGTAAGTTCAAATCTGTTTCTATCATCGCAGGAGAAGACACAAAAGCAAGAGTTTGCCGCTTTCCTGCAACGGGAATTATTTAGCGTTATACTGCCGCCATCACGAAAAACAGGAATAAAACCATGAACGACAGTGAATTTCATCGCCTTGCCGATACCCTGTGGATGACCATCGAAGAGCGTATCGACGACTGGGACGGCGACAGCGATATCGATTGTGAAATCAACGGCGGGATCCTGACCTTAAGCTTCGAAAACGGCAGCAAGATTATTATTAACCGTCAGGAGCCGCTTCACCAGGTGTGGCTGGCGGCGAAACAGGGCGGCTATCACTTTGATCTGAAAGGTGACGAGTGGATCTGCGACCGCAGCGGCGAAACGTTCTGGGATCTGCTGGAGCAGGCGGCGACGGCGCAGGCGGGCGAGGACGTGAGTTTCAGGTAGTTTTGTTGCCCGGTGGCGGCTACGCCTTACCGGGCCTACAACGGCTCGAACCATAGTCTAGGTAAGCGTGAGCGCCAACCGCAACAGCAGCTCGGACCGTAGGCCGGGTAAGCGTTAGCGCCACCCGGCAACAGCAGCTCGGACCGTAGGCCGGGTAAGCGTTAGCGCCACCCGGCAACAGCAGCTCAGACCGTAGGCCGGGTAAGCGTTAGCGCCACCCGGCGAAAAGGGTCAGGAGAAATACTGCTGCAACAGCGGCGCAGTTTCCTGGTTAGCGGGCACCGCAGGGGTAATCGCCTGCGTACGGAACGGGATCACCTGCGCTCGTCCATCCACATTCACAATCTGGTAGAACTGCGGCAGGTTGAAGTTGATAAAACTTGAGCCGTAGGTAAAGCGATCGTGCGAGGATGAATAGAACCGGCTGACGTCGCGCACCAGCTCCTCTTTGCTGCCTTCACAGTGGTGATACACCTCGGCACGGTTGGTTTCATCCAGAATGTAGATATTAAACCCGGCGTTATCGCCCGACTCCTCGAAGAAGAACTGAATAATCCCTTCACTCGCAAAGCCATCCACCACCTGCGGCAGCTTAACGTGGTTGGTTTCCACCTGAACCGACAGGCCATGCAGTTTGTTGTGTGAAATCGCGCCGTAGAATTCAATGGCGTTCTCCAGCTTCTGCACCGACACGTTCAGGCGCTCAAAGAACAGCCCCCAGGTCTGGCCGGAGACGCGCAGCGCTTTAAAGCGTCCGGTTTCATTCCGGGTGCTGGAAAGACGCAATTCGATGCACTCAGACACCAGCTGCTGCACGCGGGTACGAATCAGGCCGCGAAGGTGCTGGCTGTAGCAGAACACCTCCACGCTGTCCGGCGGCGCGGCGTCCTGGTGCATCTTGCCGAGGATCGTTTTCAGCGCCTCGATCATCGCCTGCTCGCCGTTAAAGTGCAGGGTACGCACTTCGTTCCACGAGTTGCGGTACAGCAGATCCACGCTGCCCACCAGGCAGTTTTGCTGCTCACCGAAGCTAAAGACGTCCAGCTTACGGAAGTCAAAGTGAACCACCTGATTGCGGAAGGCCGCCGTCGGGTCGTATTCCAGGTTGACGATGATCGCCAGATGGCGAATCTCACACGGGCTGTAGAGCGCTTTTGGCGTCGGCGCAGGCAGACGCAGTGGGAAGTGGTGCGAGACATCCGCCACCATCTCCTGCAATTTGGCTAAATCGACCACCTCGTTGCCCTTGATAAACAACCGGGTGCGTGAGGTGAGAAGGCCGTTAAACCAGGCCCAGGCCACCAGCTTGTTAAGGTAGCGGTTATACTCCAGCGGCTGATGGCTGATGATCGAATCCATGCTTGGCGCACGGTTGTACAGATACCACCCGGTGCGGTTTGCGCGGCCCGGCGGCACGTAGATAAAGGTCAGATTCGGTTCAGACAGGTCAGGCGAAATCTGTGGGTTCACCAGCGTTACCTTGCCCGGCAACGCTTCAAACGCGGCGTACAGTTTACGGGTCAGCACCCCGATATCCTGTGGGCTGGCAGAAACGCTAAGGTTGTTACGGCGGGCAAAGCGGATCAGGTTGCGGTAGCTCTGCATCATCGCATCAAGCAGCTCGTTGTGCGCCTCGCGCACCTGATCGATTTTCCAGTTGGCGCGGTTGTCGAGCATGGCGAGACGCGCTTCGTCCCATCCCCACTCTTTGACTAACTGGCTGACCACTTCACGGCGCCAGCCAACGCAGGCGCGCTCGCGGCTCAGTTTTTCACAGACTTTGAGATAGAAACATCGACGCACCAGGTCAAGACGCGTGGCGTCATCAATGGCCGTCAGGTATTCGGTGACGCGTTCCAGCATCATGCAGTAGGCATCAAGCCCGTAGGAGACGATCTCCCCGTCGTGCAGACGCTGCTTAATATCTTTCGCCAGCAGACGCGGGGTGGGGTATTCCCAGGAGTAGGCTTCCAGCAGCAGGGTTTTCAGCACCGCTTTGTACGGTGAATCAATGCTCTTATAGAGCTGCCAGAGGCTTGCACCAAAGTACTCTTCGGCGGACAGGGAGCTCAGACCGCCCAGATCCAGCCACTCGTTTGGCGTCAGTACGCCCTGCGAGTAAAGCGACATGACGTAGTCGTCATAATTCTCTTCTTCATCGCACGGCACCATATTCCACAGAATACGTTTTCCGGCCAGGCGAACCGCAGTACGGTAAAACTCATCCAGCAACAGAATGTGCTGAGTCGAGCCGCAGTCTTCACCACCCAGACTGCCGCTTTCGTTATGGCGGAAACGGTTTTCATCAATCAGGAAGAAGCTCACTTCCACGCCGAGCGACGCCGCCCAGCTCTCCAGCAGACTGCATTTACGCTGCAACAGCTGGCGCTCTTCATTGTCGAGCCAGGACTGATGGCAGACCCAGATATCCAGGTCAGAAGAACAACTTTGCCCAACCGATGACGTGCTGCCCATGGAGTAAACCCCGGTAATCGGCAGCTCGCCTTTCGGCGAAACCTGCGGCGGCATACCACGGTAAAGCTCAAGTTCAGTCAGATAGTGCTGTTGGGTTTCATCAGGCGTGAAGAGGCAAATGCCCTGGGGAACGTTACCATCGAGGTAACCCGGCATTAGCGGATGGTGATAGTGCAACAATGTCGGCAGTAGACTGTATACCTGCTGGAAAGCAGGGCCCATGGCAGCAAGCGCGCGATCCACACGCAATTGATTGATGGCATCCAGTCTCTGTTTCAGAGTCTCAATATAGAGGTACAAGACGTATCGCCTGATGTTTCCGGGTGACGCACGCCAGTCAAAACAGAACAAGCAGCGGACCCGCAGTATTTCAAAAAATAACCGTTACCCTTTTTCGCCTTGTTGTTTTCTGGTGGTACAGACGAAAAAATGGTCTAAAACGTGATCAATTTAACACCTTGCCGGTTGACCGTAAAGAAAGATGCGCTACATACAAGTGTAGCACCGTTCTGTACGTGTAAATTCCTGAATACGGCGGTGGCTGACGCGAACGCCGCCCTGTCCCTCTCACTCTTCATCAACCGTAAAACTGCCATCCGAGTGTCAACAATGTTAGGATGGTTAGCGATTGATAATGACGGTAACAAGCATGTTAGACAATGTTTTGAGAATTGCCACACGCCAAAGTCCTCTTGCGCTCTGGCAGGCACATTATGTTAAGCAGCGCCTGGAAGCCTGCCACACCGGATTACGCGTTGAGCTGGTGCCAATGGTCACGCGTGGCGATGTCATTCTTGATACGCCGCTGGCCAAAGTGGGCGGAAAGGGTCTGTTTGTCAAAGAGCTGGAACTGGCATTGCTTGAGAACCGCGCCGATATCGCCGTGCATTCGATGAAAGATGTGCCCGTTGAGTTCCCGGAAGGGCTGGGGCTGGTGACCATCTGCGAGCGCGAGGATCCGCGCGATGCGTTTGTCTCTAATCGCTATGACTCGCTTGATGCGTTGCCGGCAGGCAGCGTGGTCGGCACGTCAAGTTTACGCCGCCAGTGTCAGCTGGCTGAACGTCGCCCGGATCTGGTGATTCGCTCGCTGCGTGGGAACGTCGGCACACGCCTTGGCAAGCTGGATAACGGCGACTACGATGCCATTATTCTTGCGGTTGCGGGCCTGAAACGCCTGGGGCTGGAAGAACGTATTCGCGTGGCGTTGCCGCCGGAGCTGTCGCTCCCCGCCGTCGGCCAGGGTGCCGTCGGCATTGAGTGTCGTCTGGATGATGCGCGTACTCAGGCACTGCTCGCGCCGCTGAATCATGACGATACCGCCGTTCGCGTAAAAGCCGAGCGCGCGATGAATACTCGCCTCGAAGGAGGCTGTCAGGTGCCAATTGGCAGCTATGCTGAATTAACTGACGGTGAGCTGTGGCTGCGTGCGCTGGTTGGCGCGCCGGACGGCTCGCAGATGGTTCGCGGTGAACGTCGCGGCAAGCCGCAGGATGCCGAGGCGCTTGGCGTATCGCTGGCGGAAGAGCTGCTGAGTAACGGCGCGCGTGAAATTCTGGCTGAGGTCTATAACGGAGAGCCCCCTGCATGAGCATACTTGTCACCCGCCCTTCTCCCGCAGGAGAGCAGTTAGTGAGCCGTCTGCGCGCACTGGGGCAGGTGGCCTGGAGTTTTCCGTTGATTGAATTCTCCCCCGGTCGCGAGCTGCCTACGCTCGCTGACCAGATGCGTGCCTTGCAGGAAGGTGATCTGCTCTTTGCGCTATCGCAGCATGCTGTGGAATTTGCCCATGCGCAGCTACAACAGCAGGGCGTTAACTGGCCCCACGCACCCCGCTATTTCGCCATCGGGCGCACCACGGCGCTGGCCTTACATACCGCGAGCGGAATCGATGTTCGTTACCCGTTAGATCGGGAAATCAGCGAAGTCTTGCTACAATTACCTGAATTACAAACTATTGCCGGAAAGCGTGCGCTCATTTTGCGCGGCAACGGTGGCCGCGAACTGCTGGGCGAGACGCTGCGCGAACGCGGCGCAGACGTGACGTTTGTGGAGTGCTATCAGCGCTGTGCGAAACACTATGATGGCGCGGAAGAAGCCATGCGCTGGCACGCGCGCGGCATTAATACGCTGGTGGTTACCAGCGGTGAAATGTTACAACAGCTTTGGTCGCTGATTCCGCTTTGGTATCGCGAAAACTGGTTACTCCGCTGTCGGCTTCTGGTCGTCAGCGAGCGTCTGGCGAACCACGCCCGGGAACTGGGCTGGCAGGATATTCGGATCGCTGATAACGCCGACAACGATGCGCTGCTGCGCGCATTACAATAACTCTCAAATGGGAAGCCATAATGACGGAACACGAAAAATCCTCCGCCGTGGTTGAAGAGACCAGGGAGACTGTGGACACCACGTCACAGCCAGAGACGACAGACAAAACCGTTGAGAAGAAAAACGGCAGCAATAAAACCAGCCTCACGCTGAGCGTGATTGCCATCGCGATTGCGCTGGCCGCAGGCGTGGGTCTCTACGGACTGGTGAAGAAACAAGGCACCAACCAGACGGCCACCAGCGACGCGCTGGTTAACCAAATCACCGCCCTACAGAAAGCGCAGGAGACGCAAAAAGCTGAGCTGGAAGGCGTGATCAAACAGCAGGCTGCCGCCCTCGCCGACGCGAACAGCAAACGTGAAGAGTTGACCAAACAGCTGAGCGAAGTGCAGGAGAAAGTCGCCACGATTTCGGGAACCGATGCCAAAACCTGGCTGCTCTCACAGGCCGATTTTCTGGTGAAGCTGGCCGGGCGCAAGCTCTGGAGCGATCAGGATGTCACCACCGCCGCCGCGCTGCTGAAAAGCGCCGACGCAAGCCTGGCCGATATGAACGATCCGAGCCTCATCAACGCACGCCGCGCTATTACGGAAGATATCGCCAGCCTGTCTGCGGTTTCTCAGGTCGACTACGACGGTATCATCCTTAAGGTAAATCAGCTCTCAAACCAGATTGATAACCTTCAGCTGGCCGATAACAACGATGATGACTCCCCGATGGATTCTGACGGCACCGAGCTTTCCAGCTCCCTGAGCGAATGGCGTATCAACCTGCAAAAGAGCTGGCAGAACTTTATGGACAGCTTTATTACCATTCGCCGCCGCGATGAAACTGCCGTGCCGCTGCTGGCACCGAACCAGGATGTCTATCTGCGCGAAAACATTCGCTCCCGCCTGCTGGTGGCTGCCCAGGCCGTACCACGTCACCAGGAAGAGACCTACAAACAGGCGCTGGATAACGTTTCAACGTGGGTACGTGCTTACTACGATACCAATGACGCAACCACGACCGCGTTCCTGGAGGATATCGACAAGCTGAGCCAGCAAAACATCACCATGAACGTGCCGGACAAGCTGGAAAGCCAGCCGATTCTGGAGAAGATCATGCAGACGCGCGTGCGTAACCTGCTGGCCCAGCCGGGCGTTCCGGCAGAGCGCCCGGCTGAAGCACCTGCCGCCGCGCCAGCGCCTGAAAGCGCGCCGCAAGGAGAGTGATGATGCTAAAAGTCTTCTTACTCTTCATCCTGCTGATCGCCGGGATTGTACTGGGACCGATGCTCGCGGGTCACCAGGGTTACGTATTGATCCAGACCGATAACTACAACGTCGAAACCAGCGTGACAGGGCTGGTGATCATCCTGATCCTGGGTGTGGTCGTCCTGCTGGCAGTGGAATGGATCCTGCGTCGGATTTTCCGTACCGGTGTTCACACGCGCGGCTGGTTCGTTGGCCGTAAGCGCCGTCGCGCCCGTAAGCAGACCGAGCAAGCGTTGCTGAAGCTGGCCGAAGGCGACTATCAGCAGGTTGAAAAGCTGATGTCGAAAAATGCCGACCATGCAGAACAGCCGGTTGTTAACTATCTGCTGGCCGCTGAGGCGGCGCAACAGCGAGGCGATGAGGCCCGCGCCAATCAGCATCTTGAACGCGCATCTGAGCTCTCAACTAAGGATCCGATTCCGGTTGAGATCACCCGCGTTCGTCTGCAACTGGCGCGCAATGAAAACCATGCCGCACGTCACGGCGTTGACCGTCTGCTGGAAATTACCCCTCGTCATCCGGAAGTGCTGCGTCTTGCGGAGCAGGCATACATTCGGACCGGTGCCTGGGGTTCGCTGCTGGACATTATCCCTTCCATGGCGAAAGCCGACGTGGGCGATGATGAACATCGTGATGAACTTCAGCGTCTGGCCTGGATTGGCCTGATGGATCAGGCGCGCGCCGATCTTGGCAGCGACGGCCTGAAAACCTGGTGGAAAAACCAGAGCCGCAAAACGCGCCAGCAGGTTCCCCTTCAGGTGGCGATGGCAGAACATCTGATTGAGTGTGACGACCATGACACCGCGCAGGAGATCCTTCTCGACGGTCTCAAGCGACAGTATGATGACCGCCTGGTGATGGTCATCCCGCGTCTGAAAACCAACAATCCGGAACAAATAGAAAAAGCATTGCGCCAGCAGATCAAAACCGTGGGCGATCGTCCGCTGCTGTGGAGTACGCTTGGCCAGTCTTTGATGAAACACGGCGAGTGGCAGGAGGCGAGTCTGGCCTTCCGCGCTGCGCTGAAGCAACGCCCGGACGCATTTGATTACGCCTGGCTTGCTGATTCGCTGGACAAGCAGCACAAGCCGGAAGAGGCCGCAGCCATGCGGCGTGATGGGCTTCTGCTTACGCTACACAATAACGGAACGCAGCAGTAATTATCCAGGAGGCCAGATGGCCTCCTTTTTTGTACCCATAAAAAAACGCCTGCTATAAAAGCAGGCGTTAAAACAGGTCTGTAAGACAACATATTGGTGCTTCACTCAACGTTATGTCCATGGTGTTTGATGAGGCCGAAGCGACATCTGTCAGTGGACGATAAGCACCGTAAACGGCTCTGCGTCATTCCTGAGTTTATGAGGCCTTAGGGCGAACATAAGAGATGGAATGAGCATCTACACGCATATTATTGCATGTAATGTGCCAGGTTTACACGCATAACTTTTACATCGCGCAACATTTTAAGATAAAAGGAAATTATGTTGTTAAGAGCCGCCTTACGCCATACAAACTCGCGCTAAGGGCGGCAATCTGTCGTCACCAGGAGACAGGTTAAGAGAGAAAATAATAAATTCTTTATTATTAAAGGCTTATATGTCGCTGAATCGCGACAAGGATATAGAGTGTTGTCGGGGAATGGCTACAGGATGAAAAAGCGCAGAAAACAAAAAACCCCGCCGAAGCGGGGTTCAAAATTGGTCGGCGAGAGAGGATTCGAACCTCCGACCCACTGGTCCCAAACCAGTTGCGCTACCAAGCTGCGCTACTCGCCGATGTACTGCTTTTTTGAATTTTTAGTTCAACTCATTAAAAGTCGTGGTGCGAGGGGGGGGACTTGAACCCCCACGTCCGTAAGAACACTAACACCTGAAGCTAGCGCGTCTACCAATTCCGCCACCTTCGCAATTCACAACTCTTTCAATAATGGGGTGGCTAATGGGATTCGAACCCACGACAACTGGAATCACAATCCAGGGCTCTACCAACTGAGCTATAGCCACCACTGTATTCTTTCACGCGGTTCTGACTACTTCTCAGACCACCGCAGCTCTAGCGCCGGGACTAAAATGGCGCGCCCGACAGGATTCGAACCTGAGACCTCTGCCTCCGGAGGGCAGCGCTCTATCCAGCTGAGCTACGGGCGCTTAGCGCCGTTGCGGGGCTGGATATTACGTACCTCCGACCCCGCTGTCTAGTGCTTTTTTGAAAAAAATGCGCGTTTGGTTATGGTTTGCACATTTTGCCGCTTATTCCTCCACTTTATGGGCGGAGCCACGGCGACCCAGGCCAAAAAGTTTATATGCAGCTGTGACGGCAGCAAGGAAGATCATCCCGACAAACAGCGACATGCGGGTATCTTCATTAAAGTACATTCCAATTAATACGCAAATCAGGAACGCCATCGTCAAATAGTTCGCATACGGGAACAGAATGGAACGGAATGGATGGCTGGCGATCGCTTCTTTGTGCGCCTGTCGGAAACGCAGCTGGCTAATCAAAATGACAAACCACGGTACCATCCCCGGCAGCACGCTGGCGCTATAAACATAAACAAACACGCGCTGCGGATTCGGGATGATGTAGTTCAGGCAAGAGCCAATCAGCAGAATCACAATCGACACCGCTACGCCCGCCACCGGTACACCCACGCGGGAGACTTTACCCATCACCGCCGGCAGCTGTTTGTTTTGCGAGAGCGCGTAAAGCATGCGCCCGCAGCTGTACATCCCGCTGTTACAGCCGGAGAGCGCCGCCGTCAGCACCACAAAGTTGATAATGGCGGCTGCCGCCGTGATGCCAATCTTAGCGAAGGTTAAGACAAACGGGCTGCCGGTGGTGCCGATCTCGTTCCATGGGAAAATGGTCACGATAACGAAGATCGCGCCCACATAGAAAATCAGGATACGCCACAGCACCTTGCCTACCGCGCTACGCAGCGTGACCTGCGGGTTTTTCGCCTCACCTGCGGTAATGCCGATCAGCTCAACGCCCTGATAGGAGGCGACAACGATACAGAGCGCCGTCAGAAAGCCCTTCCAGCCGCCCGCAAAGAAGCCGCCGTGCCCGGTCAGGTTACCAAAACCGATAGCGTGCCCGCCGTTACCGAAGCCAAAGAAGATGACCCCAAGGCCAACGACAATCATCACGATGATGGTGGTGACTTTGATCATCGCAAACCAGAACTCGATTTCGCCGTAAAGACGAACGGCGGCAAGGTTCGCCAGCGCCACCAGCCCTACGGCAATAAGCGCGGGTATCCACTGGGCCATCTCCGGGAACCAGAACTGCACGTAGACCCCGATGGCGGTGATCTCCGAAATCCCCACGGCCATCCACATAAACCAGTACGACCAGGCCGTGAGATAACCAAAGAACGGGCTCATATACCGGTGGGCGTAAACGGCGAAAGAGCCCGTCACCGGCTCCAGGAACAGCATTTCGCCCATTGAGCGCATGATGAAGAAGACGAACAGTCCGGCAATAATATACGCCAGCAGGACGGAAGGCCCCGCCCACTTCAGCGTGCTTGCCGAGCCCATAAACAGGCCAACGCCGATAGTCCCGCCCAGCGCGATCAGTTCAATATGTCGAGCTTCCAGCCCACGCTGAAGCTCCGGTTTTTTCTCTGCCATAATTCCTCGGTTGTGTTTGCTGTTTCCCGACTTGTTGCCGGGTATTGTTTTGAGGGGTACTGAAATACGGAGCGAATGGTTTCTTAAATTCTGGCAAATGGCAAACAATGCATTAAAAAAATGAATGCATTGCACATAAACTCAGCAGTTTTGCGGGGGGTGTTGCAGCGCGAACAGCAGATCGCGCTGCATATTGATTACATTTTCCCGGTGTAGTGCCAGGCGAGGTAGCGCAGAAGGCGAATCTGTCGTTTTATACGCGTCGGTTGGGAGAGCAGGCGGTAGAGCCACTCCAGCCCCAGATTTTGCCAGACTTTGGGCGCACGCTTAACGTGGCCGGTAAAGACGTCGTAGGTGCCGCCAACGCCCATATAAAGCGCATCCGGGCTGACCAGACGGCAATCGCGCATCAGTATTTCCTGGCGCGGCGACCCCATAGCGACAGTGACAATTTTCGCCCCGCTGTCGCGCACGCGCTCATATAACGCCTGGCGATCTTCCGGCCTGAAATAGCCATCCTGGCTGCCCACAATGTTAACATTGCACTGGTTACGCAGCTTTTGTTCGGTCTGCGCCAGCACCTCTGGCTTGCCGCCGATCAAAAATACCGGCGTGCCTTCAGCGCCTGCGCGCTCCATAAGCCGCTCCCAAAGGTCAGCACCCGCCACGCGAGACACATTAGCGTCTGGAAACTTTTTACGAATTGAACGCACCACGCTAATACCGTCTGCGTATTTAAACTCCGCGGCTTCAATCAGGCTTTTCACTTCCGCATTATCTTCAACCGCCAGCATTTTTTCTGCGTTGATGGCCACCAGCGTGCCCGACTTCATCTGCCCGTCCGCGAACAGAAAATCCAGCGCATGCTGCATGTCACGCCAGCCAATCAGCTGTAGCCCGCGCAGCGCATAACGCGGGGCTGAAGTTGTATCCGTCATGATAATCCCTACTCAGACTTGCGACAGCGTTGTGCTGCCCTGTGGCTCACGTCTGTGCACAAGCCCTGCACTGTCAAACAACCAGTACAGCAGTTTTGCCAGCAGCAGACAGAGTCCGAAAACGACCATAAAGAACACCACGCGTGAGACGAATGAATCCAGCCCCTCGCGCGCCAGAACGATCATATTGAAAATGGCACCGAAACAGAAACTGTGCAAAACAGCGGCTTTGTAGCGGTTGGTCTCTTCGTTACCCAGCGTATATAGCCAGTCGAACCATTTTATTATCAGCCCTACCGCGATCGCGCCAGGCAGGATAAACCACGTTCCGCCCATCACTACCAGCGAGCCAATCAGGGTTGGGGAAATCGCCAGACCCGAATGGTTGTTCAGCACTTCCCAGGTGAAGTAGTTCGCCGTGTTCAGGACAATGCCGGGACGATCGGGCCACAGCCACGTCGGTATAAAGACATAGAAATCGCGAACAATCGGCGCCAGCCCCTGGAATTCGATCTTGTCGTAGTTTTGCAGCAGTAATGCCAGGTTTTCCCACGGCGAGAAGGTGTCGCGCGTCAGATATAGGAAGGTGTAAAACGCTTCGTCGCCGGCCACGTTCAGCCCGTAGCGCTTCAGCGCCAGCCAGAACATCCCCACAATGCCAAAGACGCCTGCCGCCGCCAGCATCCACAGCGAGATCCAGCCGCGAATAATGCCGATAAACAGGAAAATCGCGAAGGCGATAATGATGTTGGCGCGGGTGCCGCCGACGATCATGTAGGTCAGAATGCCAAATGCGACGGTGCTGACCAGGAAGAACAGCCAGGCTTTGCTGTCCTGACGCAGGAAAAAGACCACCAGCATCGCCGGGATAAAGAAATAGAAGAAACGCTTGAGCGCGACGCCGGAGACTTCGGCGGAGAAAATCTGGCTATAGGACTGTAACTTAAACAGTAAAAAGCCGTTATGCATGAAGAAAATCGCCACGCTGACGAGGGCGATAGTCATCAGCATAACCCACGTCAGATGGGTTTCTACCCGGTTCATGGTAAACAGCGGACGACGGGGGGTGGTGTCTTTTGCCGCTCGCAGGCGCGTTTTATAAGTGACGTAGTACACCGCGTAGAAGCAGGTCGCAGAGAGCAGCGCCTGCAACAAGATTTCCGGCGGCGCGACGCCAACATCAAAGCGGAACACGAGGATGCTGGTCAGCGGGAAGCCAAAGAAAAAGGTCAGCAAAAACAGCAGCGAGAAGAATACGTTGAAGTTAAAACGTACCCGCCGGAATTCAAACCAGGTGAGCGTGGCGATAAACAGCGTGCTCAGCAGCCAGACCACCAGCAAGCCGCTAAACTGCAACTGGCTCATGCGTTGTCTCCTGAAGCAATACGCAGCGCGCGGTGCCACGGCGTGAGGTAGTTCGGGCTGAAAAAGTCGATGCTATTTTTATCCACCAGCGTGAGCTGACGCTGCGCTTCCCGTACCACCTCGACATTAAGCGTGTCAGAGGTAAACAGCACCGGAATATGCTGCTCGGCCATGTCCTGCCAGAACGGGTTTTCGCGGTTGAGCACGCAGGGTACGCCCGCCTGAATCAGCAGACACAGCGTGCCAATCCCCTGCTGACGGGCAAAGATGAAATAGCCCAGATCGCATTTTCGCAGCAGCGCGAGATAGTCATCAAATTCCAGCTTATCGCTGAGAATGTGCAGGTTTTCCGCGCTAAACAGCGCAAGCCCCTGCTGGCGAACTTCATCGATGTAGGCGTCGTTATTGGCGGGATAGCCCATCGGCACCACCACGTTCACCGTGTCGCCAAACTGCTGATGCACCGCCCTCAGCGCCGCGACATGCTCGTTACTGCGATCGCCGGAATTCCCCACCAGGATGGTCAGCTTGCCCTCTCGAACCGTGTCATTCGCCATGGTGTTCAGCGCCGGATCCATACGGGTCGGGAAATAGAGCAGCTCCCCGCGAACCTTCGGGTGCTGTTTAGCAAAATAGTTGAGATCGCCTCGGGTAGCAAAAACGCAGCCCACGCGCGCCTGCGCCAGACGACGCAGCGGATAGAAAAGTCGGAACTTCCAGCCACGGGAGACTTCGTAGAGATCCGCTCCCCAGATATGCCAGCTGAACTGAGAAGGTTTGATCCCGCCGCTTAACAGCGCCAGCCACAGTCCGGTATTGAACTGTCCATGGAAGAAGAAACGTTGGCTTCGATCCGCTTTGGCTTTAGCAACCACGGCCTTCGTCAGCGCCGCTTTGTCTGGCCAGAAGGTGATATGCAATGCCGGACACGCCGCGCTCAGGCCGTTATCGCATCCAACGACCATAAACTCACGCGCATCGGGCGTGCCGGATGCCAGTTCATCGTTGAAGAACCGCAGAACGGTCTGGTTATGATGCGGGATATCCGATCCCAGTATGTGTATCAGTGCAGTCATGCGCGTTTACGCCAAAGTAAAAATACGCCGCAACAGGCAGCGAAATAAACGATATAAGTTGCCATATAGGCCTGCGCCGCCCCCAGCGCACCGTGGGTGGGGATCAGCCAGTGAGAAAATGCCGTTAGCAGCGCAAACTGGCCGATCTCTGCCAGGATATACAACCGCAGCGAAGCCTTCGCAATCACCAGATAGCCGAAAACGTATGCCCCCACTTTCAGCACATCGCCGACCAGTTGCCAGGCAAACAGATCGCGCATGGCGGTAAACTTCGCTGAAAACAGCAGCCAGATGGCGAAATCACGCAGTAACCAGACGGTAAAGCTGGCGATCGCAACGGCCGGCAACACGAAACGCAGGGCGCGAAAAATCTCGCGGGTAATATCCTGCCTGGACGTCAGGCGCGATAAGGTTGGCAGCAAATAGACGCTAAAGGAAGCCGTAATAAATTGGAGGTAAGCATCTGAAATGCTGCTTACGCCCTGCCAGATCCCCACTTCATCCCAGCTGTAATGCGCTGCCAGCAGGTTTCGCATCATCACGTAAGCCACGGGAAGCGTTACCGAAGTGATGAGCGCCATCAGGGTAAACTTTCCTAGCTGCCCCGCCAGCATCTTGTCCCACTGCGGTTTCAGGTAACTCAGCGGGACATTGCCTCTGCGCATCAGCATAAACGCTGCCGGAACGACAACGAGCGCAGGCACCAGCGCCAGCCCCAGCAGCGCGCCTTCATAGCCGCCCAGCCGATAGCAGAAGTAGTAGGCGATAACGCCGATAATGCTGCCGAGGATCAGAGCCAGCGCATTCCCGGCGGCATCACGGAAGCCTTTCATCAGCGCCAGCAGCAGGTTCGCCCAGGCGATCCCCATCTGAACGAACGCCACCAGGCGCACCAGTCCCTGATAGTGCGTGTGTCCGAACAGTCCCTGACTAACAGGTGCCGCCGCCAGCAAAAAGACGATGGCCAGCAACGTAGAGAAGCCCAGCACCATAGCAGAGGAGGTGCCCACCACCGTGCGAAGCTTTTCGGCATCGTCATGATGCTGCGCGACGTATTTGGTGACGCCATTGAATATCCCGGCACCTGCCAGCACGCCAAGCACCGTGACCAGCTGGCGGAAGTTCCCTGCCAGCCCAACGCCTGACGGACCAAATGAGACGGCCAGCAGCTTGACGACCAGTAACCCGGCGCCAATTTTTACTAGCGTGGACGCTGCCGTCCACACCGACGCTTTTGCCAGAGACATATCAGGCGAAATAACTCAGAAGCGAATTGATCACCGTACGCTGGTTCACCGGCGCGAGGTTGTAGAACAGGGGCAGGCGGAGCAGACGTTCGCTCTCTTTGGTGGTGTAGCGGTCTTCACCGGCAAACATCCCGAAGGCTTCGCCAGCCGGGCTGGAGTGCAGCGGAATATAGTGGAATACCGCCATAATTTCCGCCTCCTTCAGCCAGGCAATCAGCTTGCTGCGATCGTCGTTATCGCGCAGCTTGATATAGAACATGTGGGCGTTGTGGATGCAGTCTGCCGGAATAGTCGGCAGTTCAATACGTCCGGCTTTAGCCAGCGGCTCCAGCGCGTCGTAGTAGGTTTGCCACAGGGAGAGGCGTTGCAGATTGATTCGCTCTGCCGCTTCCAGCTGCGCCCAGAGATACGCGGCCTGCAAGTCCGCCATCAGGTAGCTTGAGCCGATATCGCGCCAGGTGTATTTATCCACCTGACCGCGGAAGAACTGGCTGCGGTTGGTCCCTTTTTCACGGATCACTTCCGCACGCTCCACAAGGGCACGATCGTTAATCAGCGTCGCGCCGCCTTCGCCGCCTGCGGTGTAGTTTTTGGTTTCGTGGAAGCTAAAGCAACCGATATGACCGATGGTTCCCAGCGCGCGACCTTTGTAGGTGGACATCACGCCCTGCGCGGCATCTTCCACCACGAACAGGTTGTGCTTTTTGGCGATGGCCATGATGGTGTCCATTTCACAGGCCACGCCCGCGTAATGCACCGGAACAATCGCCCGCGTTTTGTCGGTGATCGCCGCTTCAATCAGCGTTTCGTCGATGTTCATAGTATCCGGACGGATATCCACAAACACGATTTTCGCCCCGCGCAGGACAAACGCGTTCGCCGTGGAGACGAAGGTGTAGCTCGGCATGATCACTTCATCGCCGGGCTGAATATCCAGCAGCAGCGCGGCCATTTCGAGCGATGCGGTACAGGACGGCGTCAGCAGCACCTTGGCACTGTGAAAACGTTGCTCCATCCACTGCTGGCAGCGACGGGTAAAACCACCGTCGCCACAGAGCTTGCCGCTGCCCATAGCCGACTGCATGTAATCAAGTTCAGTGCCCACAACGGGAGGCGCGTTAAATGGAATCATCTTGTCACCTGTATAACCAGTAGGCGGTGGCGTCAATGCTGGCACCACTCGCAATATAACGTTTAAGCGCAGCGGTGTTGCCCATCTGGGTTGCGACCCGCAGCGTCGATACCTGTTGTTGCTCCGCCCAGTGCAGCGCCGCCTGCATGAGTTTTTCGCCCATGCCGCGCCCGGCTAACAAACCGATGCGCGCCTCTTGCTCGTTGAGCCTGCGAAGCGAAACAAAACCCTGAATCTGCCCACCGGCAGTACGGAACACCAGACAGACGTGGTCAAACGTGCCTTTAACCGCATTCTCTATCCACCGGGCATAAAAGCGGCCGCTGTCATCGGGCGCATACCAGGGCGCCCGGAAACGGCTTTGAGCGAAAGCCAGCGCCGCCATCTTGCGCAGCGCGGGGATATCCTGCTCCGTTGCAATTTCCGCGCCCGGTGAGCCGTGGCGGGCCACGGTAACAGAGAGATCAACCTCGCCCTCGACCAGCCGGAATCCGTGCTGCTGGAGCGCGTCCAGCAGATCGGCGCGGTCCGCCGGGATCTTAGCCTGTACGCGCTGCCAGGCGCTGAAGTCTGCGTCCTGCAACGCAGGAGCGTTATCGCGCAGACGCACTATCGCTGAGGGGAGCGAAAAAAATACGCTTTCCCACTCAAGGGACTCCAGCACGCCGTTGAGAGTAATCAACGCCAAACGCCCTTAGTATCAACAATATACTGCTGACGCACGGCATCAGCGGAGACCGCTTTAAACGCATTGTGATCCACCAGCAGCACCAGCACATCCGCCGTCGCCAGCGCGTCATCCAGTGCGGTAAGGGTGCAGTGACCGGCAAGTTTTGCCGGCAACGCATGAATATTCGGCTCAACCACCAGCGTTTCACCGGTGTGCCAGGCTGCGATCGTTTCGGCAATTTCCATTGCCGGGCTTTCGCGCAGATCGTCAATATTCGGTTTGAATGCCAGACCAAAGCAGGCAATTTTCAGCTCACTGGCACGTTTGCCGCTGTCGGCGAGGCAATCCGCCACCGTGGCTTTCACCTGGTTGATAACCCAGTGCGGTTTGTGGTCGTTTACTTCGCGCGCGGTGCGAATCAGGCGTGCCTGTTCCGGATTCTGCGCCACGATAAACCACGGATCGACAGCGATACAGTGCCCACCCACACCCGGCCCCGGCTGAAGGATGTTCACGCGTGGGTGACGATTGGCAAGGCGAACAAGTTCCCAGACGTTAATCCCCTGATCGGCGCAAATCAACGACAGTTCATTCGCAAATGCAATGTTAACATCGCGGAAGCTGTTTTCGGTCAGTTTGCACATCTCGGCGGTGCGGGAGTTGGTCACCACGCATTCGCCTTCAAGGAAGATCTTATACAGCTCGCTGGCGCGCGCGGAGCAGACTGGGGTCATGCCGCCAATCACGCGGTCATTTTTAATCAGTTCCACCATCACCTGGCCTGGCAGTACGCGCTCAGGGCAGTAGGCGATGTTGATATCGGCCTGGTCGCCCGCCTGCTGGGGGAAGCTGAGATCGGGACGCGCCTCGGCCAGCCACTGTGCCATCTGCTCGGTTGCCCCAACAGGTGAAGTGGACTCAAGAATAACCAGTGCCCCTTTCTTCAGCACAGGCGCAATGGATTTTGCCGCCGCCTCGACGTAAACCATGTCAGGCTCGTGATCGCCTTTAAAGGGCGTAGGCACCGCAATCAGGTACGCATCGGCTTCTACCGGCGTGGTGCTGGCGCGCAGGAAGCCACCGTCCACCGCCTTTTTCACCACGCGATCGAGATCGGGCTCCACGATATGAATTTCGCCACGGTTGATGGTTTCTACCGCATGCGCGTTGATATCTACGCCAATAACCTGCTTTTGACGAGAGGCAAAGGCCGCCGCAGTAGGCAGCCCGATATAGCCGAGACCAACAACAGAGATGGTAGTAAAACTCATAGCGTTACCCGATTGTGTTTAAGTGCGTGCAAAATACGTCCACAAGCCTGCCCGTCCCCGTACGGGTTATGGGCACGGCTCATCGCCTGATACTCTTCTTCGTCATGCAGTAAGCGCGTGACCTCTTCGACAATACGACGCGGATCCGTTCCCACCAGACGCACGGTACCGGCAGTGACCGCTTCCGGACGTTCAGTGGTTTCGCGCATCACCAGTACCGGCTTACCGAGGGAAGGCGCCTCTTCCTGAATGCCGCCAGAATCGGTCAGGATCAGCCAGGCGTGGTTCATCAGCCAGACAAATGGCAGATAGTCCTGCGGCTCTATCAGGAGCACGTTTTCCACGTGGCCCAGGATACGGTTGACCGGTTCGCTGACGTTAGGGTTAAGGTGCACCGGATAGACAATCTGCACATCCTCATTCTGCGCGGCGATTTCAGCCAGCGCGTGGCAGATTTGCTCAAAGCCACGGCCAAAACTTTCGCGGCGGTGTCCCGTCACCAGAATCGTTTTCTTGCCGTTGTTCAGGAACGGATAGCGCGCAGCGAGTTCTGCCTGAAGCTCGCTGTTAGCCAGCACGCGGTCACGCACCCAAATCAGCGCATCAATGACCGTATTGCCGGTAACGAAGATTTTGCTGTCGCTGATATTTTCGCGCAGCAGGTTCTGACGTGAGTTCTCGGTTGGCGCAAAATGGTACATCGCCAGGTGACCGGTGAGCGTACGGTTGGCCTCTTCCGGCCACGGGGAATAAAGATTGCCGGTACGCAGTCCCGCTTCGACATGGCCAACAGGGATACGCTGATAGAACGCGGCCAGGCTGGTCGCCACGGTGGTGGTGGTGTCGCCGTGCACCAGCACTACATCCGGCTTGAACGACTCCAGAATAGGCTTTAATTCTTGCAGAATACGGCAGGTGATTTCCGTCAGTCCCTGTCCCGGTTTCATTATATTGAGATCGTAATCCGGGACGATAGAAAAGAGGGTTAAGACCTGATCGAGCATCTCACGGTGCTGGGCAGTCACGCACACTTTCGCTTCAATATCAGGATCTCTGGCCAGCGCATGAACCAGAGGCGCCATCTTGATGGCCTCCGGCCTGGTGCCAAATACGGTTAGTACTTTCACATCGATTCTCTTCGATTAGACGATGAAGGCCGCAGCCTTCATCGTAGACGGCGTTCTTAGTTTGTGCGGCGACGTAATAACGCTACGCCAGCGCCAGTCAGTGCGCCCACAATCCCCCACATGATCATCAGGAATGCGCGACGCGGACTATCGCGTTTTACAGGCTCTTCAGGCGTTCTTAAATAACGATAGGTCTGAAAACGCGGGTCCAGCGTTGGACCGACGTTGAGCGTATTGAGCATGGCGCGGTTTTGGTCGTAATCAAGGTCAAAGTCAGGGCCAACGGCCTGGATATTTTCCAGACGTGCCTGAAGCATTGGGCGACCAAGAAGGAACATTTCTGAATCAGGGAGTTCGTCAGCCGGAACATCCGTTTCGCTACGGGAAATATTGTGCTGTTCCGCAATCTTCAGCGCCTGCTCAATATTATGCACGCGACGGGCGAAGATGGCCTTAGCGACCTCTTCCTGACGTTTGACCTGCGCTTTCATCTGGATAGTTCGCGCAGCCCAGGCGCCTTTCAGCTCGTCATTCAGATGACTGGCCGCACGCTGGCTGGCAAAAGCAACGTACTGACGCAACAGGTTATTGGCGTCAGGCGCCGTTTCCGCAATCAGCTTCACGCTGTCGCTAACGTTACGGAGCACATCGCCAGGCATAAATTGAATGTTGTTGATTAAATCATCCAGCAGCGCGGCATCCGCTTTGCTGTTACCGACCATGCGCTGCTTGTAGTAGTCTGTCTGGGACCAGAAATCGCGACGTGTATCCCACGACGCCAGCTGCATCACAAACTCTTTGTAGGACTCATCCATCACCGAGGCCTGATCCGGGGTCGCCAGATTGGCCTTGATATCAAGATTACGCAGGAATTGCTGCTGGGAGTAGTAGCCTCCAAGCATATTCACCGTTGGTCGGTCTGTGATCGCTGTGGCGCTCCACTCTTGTTTCGCAAAGAAGGTGTAGGCAAGCGCTAACAGCGCGAACCCCAGGCCAATCCCCACAATCCACAGTTTGCCCTGCCATAACACTCGAAACAAACCACGAATATCCAGCTCGTTCTCAGTGCCCACTGATTTCGCTCCCGCCAACGGTTGAGTCATCATAGTCCCGGTTTTACTTAGTTAAAGTTGTGTTTTTGCCACTGTTCCGACGCATCCTGCGTTTTAAACGTTTAATAAAACGCGCAACTTTCCATGCACGCTTGATGCAGTAACCGTACATGAAAAATGCTAGCAAGAATAATACCAACATTACCCATTCAGGAATGAAATGGGCGTATTCCGCGGCAACGCCAATCGCAGCCAGAATAGCAGCCGCTAGCGTAATCAGCACAAACGCCTGACGAGACGTGAAGCCGGCGCGCATAATCAGATGATGAATATGCTGCCGGTCCGCAGAAAATGGGCTCATTCCTTTACGCAGACGACGATACATAATCGCCACCATATCCATCAGCGGAATGGCAATGATCCAAAGCGCTGTAACCGGGCTGATTGGATGTGTTTTACCCTGAGTGGTTTCCAATAAGATCCAGATAATAGTGAAACCAATCAATGTGCTACCCGCATCGCCCATAAAGACTTTATAGCGACGGCCCAGCGCGCCAAGATTTAAAAGAATATAGGGCAGAATGGCCGCAATCATAGCAAAACACCACATTGCCAGGCTGTATTGACCATCAAACCATAAGATTATGCCAATGGCAGCAAATGAAACACAAGATAGTCCGCCCAATAAACCATCAATCCCATCTACCATATTAAATGCATTGATGGCGACCCATACGGCAAAGAGTGTAAGGAAGTAACCAAATGGCCCAAGTACCATCTCCCAGGAACCAAAAATGTATCCAAGAGTGCTAAGGTGAAGGTTTGCCGCCACCATCATGGCAAGAGCAACTGCAGCCTGCACGAAGGCTCGAATTTTTACACTGATATCGTAGCGATCATCAAGTGCCCCCACAACAACCAGAACAGACGCACAGCACAGGTACAGCCTGGCATGTGGGATATAGTAATCCGCGACAGCAAAAGTGAAAGAAACACCTGCAAAAACGGAGATTCCTCCCACCAAGGGAATCATACCTTGGTGCCGTTTACGGAAGTTAGGTTTGTCCACTAAACCGACATATTTTGCTACCTTACGTGCTAAAAAAAGAAAGCAAGTAGTGAACAAAAAAATACTGGTGAGTTCAGCAAACGTATCGAATAGGTTCACAACGGATGTTCTCAACATATGTTAGTCAAAGAAGTATAACCATGATGGCATCAAGCCAGAAGGCATAAAGCACACCTCTTGCGACCCATTTGTTTATTATTCAAGCTATTAATATTTTTACTGTGCGAATTTTCTTATTGTCGCACCGACCGGGCAAAATTGGGAGTGTGTGGTAATAGCGTATAGCCCATAAATAAAAAACGCCACGTAAAAACGTGGCGTTTACTGGGATTATTTGCGTTACGAGCGTTTCATCATGTCGAAGAAATCGTCGTTCGTTTTAGTCATCGCCAGTTTGTTAATGAGGAATTCCATTGCGTCGATTTCGCCCATTGGATGGATGATTTTGCGCAGGATCCACATTTTCTGCAGCTCTTCCTGAGTGGTAAGCAGCTCTTCTTTACGGGTACCGGAACGGTTGTAGTCGATCGCCGGGAAGACGCGTTTTTCTGCGATTTTACGAGAAAGGTGCAGTTCCATGTTGCCTGTACCTTTAAACTCTTCGTAGATAACTTCATCCATTTTGGAGCCGGTATCGATCAGCGCCGTCGCGATAATGGTCAGGCTACCGCCCTCTTCCACGTTACGCGCCGCACCGAAGAAACGCTTCGGACGGTGCAGGGCGTTGGCGTCCACACCACCGGTCAGTACTTTACCGGAAGCCGGCACCACGGTGTTGTAGGCACGCGCCAGACGGGTAATGGAATCGAGCAGGATGATCACGTCTTTCTTGTGCTCAACCAGGCGTTTCGCCTTCTCGATAACCATTTCCGCAACCTGAACGTGGCGAGAAGCCGGTTCGTCGAAGGTAGACGCAACCACTTCACCTTTCACCAGACGCTGCATCTCGGTCACTTCTTCCGGACGTTCGTCAATCAGCAGCACCATCAGCACACAGTCTGGATGGTTGTAAGCAATGCTCTGCGCAATGTTTTGCAGCAGCATAGTTTTACCGGCTTTTGGCGGTGCCACAATCAGACCACGCTGACCACGACCAATTGGCGATGCCAGATCCAGCACACGAGCGGTTAAGTCTTCAGTAGACCCGTTACCACGCTCCATGCGCAGGCGAGAGTTCGCGTGCAGCGGCGTTAAGTTCTCGAACAGGATCTTATTGCGGGAGTTTTCCGGTTTGTCGTAGTTGACTTCATTAACCTTCAACAGCGCAAAGTAGCGTTCACCCTCTTTTGGAGGACGAATCTTACCTGAAATGGTGTCACCAGTGCGGAGGTTGAAACGGCGGATTTGGCTAGGGGATACGTAGATGTCGTCAGGGCCGGCGAGGTAGGAGCTGTCTGCAGAGCGGAGGAAACCAAATCCGTCTTGCAGTATCTCCAGCACACCGTCGCCAAAGATATCTTCGCCACTCTTAGCGTGTTGCTTCAGGATGGCGAAAATGATGTCCTGCTTGCGCATACGAGCCTGGTTTTCCAGTCCCATATTTTCGCCGAGAGTGATCAGCTCAGAAACCGGCGTATTCTTTAATTCGGTAAGATTCATAATGGTGTGGGTTCTTAAACTCGGGGTGATTCTCGAACTTAATGTTGTGAATGGTATGGCAGGGTCATCCATGCCTGTTTAGCGGCCATCACCTCATGTCTGTTCGCTGTCTGGTCACAGGGAAAGAACGCAGAACTGAAACGACAAGACGGATTGAGTGACAAGCCCGGAATCTAGCAACTTCACGCACTGTTTAAGTTAACAACGGGAAGTATCGGGTAAAACAAGATTCAAACAACAAGATATGTTTAAAACGTAGTCATAGCTAACTTAGCACGACTAAAGCCGGGCGTCCAGAGCTCACCATTAATTAGGCGCTCTGGACGCTCAGCGGAGAAACCTTACGCCAGGTTAGCGTCCAGGAACTCTTTCAGTTGACCTTTGGACAGTGCGCCCACTTTGGTCGCCGCCACGTCACCGTTCTTGAACAGCAGCAGGGTCGGGATGCCACGGATACCGTATTTTGGCGCGGTGCCCGGGTTCTGGTCGATGTTCAGCTTGGCAACGGTCAGTTTGCCCTGATATTCGTCAGCGATTTCATCCAGAATCGGAGCGATCATTTTGCAAGGACCACACCATTCAGCCCAGAAATCAACGAGGATCAGCCCGTCAGCTTTAAGTACGTCCGTGTCAAAACTGTCGTCAGTCAGGTGAATAATTTTATCGCTCATATATAACTCCACAGGAATAAGCCTGGTACGTTGGTTTTGTCTCCACCAACGACGTGTTGATGTCGCATTAACCAACTAAAGGTTGACTTTATTTCACCGGATACGCTTTCGTAAAGCAATAGTAAGCTGATATTCTACCACACTATGAGCAAAACACATTTAACAGAACAGAAGTTTTCCGACTTCGCCCTGCACCCAAAGGTGATCGAAGCCCTTGAAACTAAAGGGTTTCATAACTGCACGCCCATTCAGGCTCTCGCCCTGCCGCTGACGCTGGCCGGTCGTGATGTTGCAGGGCAGGCGCAAACCGGTACTGGCAAAACGATGGCGTTTTTAACGTCAACGTTTCATTATTTACTTTCTCACCCAGCGATTGCAGACCGCAAAGTTAACCAGCCGCGCGCGCTAATTATGGCCCCGACGCGAGAACTGGCGGTACAGATCCACGCAGACGCTGAGCCCCTGGCGCAAGCCACTGGCCTGAAACTTGGCCTGGCCTATGGCGGCGACGGCTACGATAAACAGCTGAAAGTGCTGGAAAGCGGCGTAGATATCCTGATTGGGACCACCGGCCGTCTTATCGACTACGCTAAACAGAACCATATCAACCTCGGCGCAATCCAGGTCGTGGTGCTGGATGAAGCAGACCGCATGTACGATCTGGGCTTCATTAAAGACATCCGCTGGCTGTTCCGCCGTATGCCTGCGGCAAACCAGCGTCTGAACATGCTGTTCTCCGCAACACTTTCATACCGCGTACGTGAACTCGCATTCGAGCAGATGAACAATGCGGAATATGTGGAAGTAGAACCGGAGCAGAAAACCGGGCACCGCATTAAAGAAGAGCTCTTCTATCCTTCTAATGAAGAGAAAATGCGCCTGCTACAAACCCTGATCGAAGAAGAGTGGCCGGATCGCGCGATCATCTTCGCGAACACCAAACACCGCTGTGAAGATATCTGGGGCCACCTGGCGGCAGATGGTCACCGTGTGGGCCTGCTGACCGGCGACGTGGCGCAGAAAAAACGCCTGCGCATTCTCGACGAATTTACTCGTGGCGACCTTGATATTCTGGTCGCGACCGACGTGGCGGCCCGTGGCCTGCACATTCCAGCCGTGACGCACGTCTTTAACTATGACCTGCCAGATGACTGTGAAGACTATGTACACCGTATCGGTCGTACCGGTCGTGCCGGCGCAAGCGGTCACTCCATCAGCCTTGCATGTGAAGAGTATGCGCTGAACCTTCCGGCCATTGAGACCTATATCGGTCACTCTATTCCACAGAGTAAATACAATCCGGACGCGCTGATGAGCGAACTGCCGCCACCTAAGCGCCTTACCCGTCCACGTACCGGTAATGGCCCGCGTCGTTCCGGCGGTGCGCCGCGTAATCGTCGTCGTTCAGGTTAAAAAATGATGCTCAGTTCCACCTCGCTCTATGCGGCAATTGATCTCGGTTCGAATAGTTTTCATATGCTGGTTGTACGCGAGGTGGCGGGAAGCATACAGACGCTGACGCGCATCAAGCGCAAGGTCCGCCTGGCGGCGGGCCTGAGCAGCGATAATCACCTCTCTCCCGAAGCCATGGAACGTGGCTGGCAGTGTCTGCGCCTCTTTGCAGAGCGTCTGCAGGACATACCGCATGCCCAAATCCGCGTTGTCGCGACCGCGACGCTCCGTCTGGCGGTTAATGCCGTCGATTTTATTGCCAAAGCGCAGGAAATTCTCGGCTGCCCGGTGCAAGTCATCAGCGGTGAAGAAGAAGCGCGTCTGATATATCAGGGCGTGGCGCACACTACCGGGGGCGACGATCGCCGTCTGGTGGTGGATATTGGCGGAGCGAGTACTGAACTGGTGACCGGCACGGGTGCCCAGGCGACCTCGCTGTTCAGTCTGTCGATGGGCTGCGTAACCTGGCTTGAGCGCTACTTTACTGACCGCAATCTCGCGCAAGAAAACTTCGACGAGGCTGAAAATGCCGCGCGTGAAGTGCTGCGTCCGGTCATGGACGAACTGCGCTACCACGGCTGGAAAGTGTGTGTTGGGGCGTCAGGAACTGTACAGGCGTTGCAGGAAATCATGATGGCGCAGGGGATGGATGAGCGGATCACGCTTGCTAAACTCCAGCAGCTTAAACAGCGCGCCATTCAATGTGGTCGTCTGGAAGAGCTGGAAATTGAAGGGCTGACGCTCGAACGTGCGCTGGTCTTCCCCAGCGGGCTAGCCATTCTCATCGCCATTTTTACCGAGCTAAACATCCAGTGCATGACCCTGGCAGGCGGCGCACTGCGCGAAGGTCTGGTCTATGGGATGCTGCATCTTTCAGTGGATCAGGACATTCGAAGCCGTACGCTACGTAACGTCCAGCGCCGCTTTATTGTGGATACCGATCAGGCGCAGCGAGTGGGCCAACTGGCATCGCTCTTTGCGGATCAGGTTAAATCACGTTGGGATATCGAACCGTTAAGCCGCGATTTGCTGCTAAGTGCGTGTGCGTTGCATGAAATTGGGCTTAGCGTTGAGTACAAGCAAGCGCCGCTACACGCAGCCTGGCTGGTGCGTAATCTCGATTTGCCGGGCTACACTCCCGCGCAGAAAAAATTGCTCGCGACCCTGCTGCTGAATCAAACCAACGCCGTTGACCTCTCTTCACTTCATCAGCAAAACGCTGTACCGCCGCGCGTGGCCGAACATCTCTGCCGCTTACTTCGTCTGGCGATTCTGTTTGCCAGCCGGCGTCGCGACGATCTCCTCCCGGCCATTACGCTGGTGGCAGACGATGAAATACTGACGCTGACGCTGCCGGAAAATTGGCTAGAAGATCATCCGCTTGGAGCAGAGTTGATCGAGCAGGAGTGCCAGTGGCAGAGCTATGTGCACTGGGCGCTTGATGTGAAGTGACCCTTTGAAGCGTGCCGGGGGGCGGCTTCGCCTTACCCGGCCTACAAAATTGTTATCCTTTCTCTTTGGCTTTCGCCAGCATGGCGCGTATGTTCGCCACGTTGGCTTGACCCTTGTGCATCCGCTCTTCAGCGGTAATAGCTTTACGCTCCTGCTCCCAGATAAGATCGTCCTGAGGCAACTCCAGCAGGAAACGGCTCGGCTCCGGGCGCACCAGCTCACCATACTGACGGCGCTCTTTGCACAGCGTAAACGTCAGCTCTTTCTGCGCACGGGTGATCCCCACGTAGGCCAGACGGCGCTCTTCGTCGACGTTATCTTCATCAATGCTGCTCTGGTGCGGCAGCAGGCCCTCTTCCATCCCCACCAGATAGACATACGGGAACTCCAGCCCTTTCGAGGCATGCAACGTCATCAGCTGGACCTGATCGGCTTCTTCTTCACTCTCGCCGCGCTCCATCATATCGCGCAGCGTGAAGCGGGTGACCACCTGCGTCAGGGTCATCGGCTCGTCAATCTCAGATCCTTCAAGCATTTCGGTCATCCAGCTGAAGAGCTGGTTAACGTTTTTCATGCGCATTTCTGCCGCTTTCGGGCTGGCGGAGGTTTCATACAACCAGGATTCGTAATCAATGCCGTGGATCAGATCGCGTACTGCCGCCACGGGCTCGCGCTCTGCCAGACGCTGCACCTCACCCAGCCAGTGGGTAAAGCGGGTTAAGGCGTCATAGCCGCGCCCGGTCAGGGTCTGGCTCAGCCCCATATCGAAGCTGGCGGTGAACAGACTTTTGTTGCGGGTCATCGCCCATTCACCCAGCTTTTGCAGCGTCGCAGAGCCAATCTCGCGCTTCGGCGTATTTACAATGCGCAGGAAAGCGCTGTCGTCATCCGGGTTGGTCAGCACGCGCAGATAGGCCAGCAGATCCTTGATTTCCGGACGCGAAAAGAACGACGTACCGCCGGAGATTTTGTAGGGGATGCGGTTCTGCATCAGCATCTTTTCAAAGACGCGCGACTGGTGGTTTCCGCGATAGAGGATCGCGTAATCCTTGTATTCAGTTTTGTTGACGAAGTGATGGGCAATCAGCTCGCCGATTACGCGCTCCGCTTCGTGCTCTTCGTTATTGGCGCTAAGGACTTTCAGCTCGGTCCCGTAACCCAGTTCAGAGAACAGGCGCTTCTCAAAGACGTGCGGGTTGTTGGCAATCAGGATGTTCGCCGCCTTCAGGATACGCCCGGAAGAACGGTAGTTCTGCTCCAGTTTAATCACCTGCAACGCCGGGAAGTCTTTGCTCAGCAGCACCAGGTTTTGCGGACGTGCGCCACGCCATGAGTAAATCGACTGATCGTCATCGCCTACAACGGTAAAACGCGCGCGCTGTCCTACCAGCAGCTTCACCAGCTCGTACTGGCTGGTGTTGGTATCCTGGTATTCATCCACCAGCAGGTAACGAATTTTGTTCTGCCAGCGCTCGCGCACCTCTTCATTCCGCTGAAGCAGCAGCGTCGGCAGCAGGATCAGATCGTCGAAATCCAGTACGTTGCAGGCTTTCATATGCGCGTCGTACAGGCCATAGCAGTGGGCAAAGATGCGGTCACGCTCGCCTTTGGCACTTGCCGCAGCCTGGGCCGGCGTCATCAGATCGTTTTTCCAGTTCGAGATCGTTGAGATCAGCTGTTGCAACAGCACTTTGTCATCTTCGATCAGCCCTTCCGTCAGCTCTTTGAGCAGCGCCACCTGGTCGGTGTCATCAAAGAGCGAAAAGTTGGACTTCATTCCCAGCGCCGCGTATTCGCGCTTGATGATATCCAGACCCAGCGTGTGGAAGGTGGAGATCATCAGCCCGCGCGCCTCTTTACGGCCCAGCGTCTGGCCGACGCGCTCTTTCATCTCACGCGCCGCTTTGTTGGTAAAGGTGACCGCCGCGATATGGCGCGCCTGGTATCCACAACCCCGAATTAAGTGGGCGATTTTGTTGGTGATCACGCGTGTTTTACCGGATCCCGCTCCCGCCAGCACCAGGCAGGGTCCGGTGACGAATTCGACAGCTTGTTGTTGTCCGGGGTTTAAACGCATAAATGATCACTCAATGAAAGTCGGGAGAGGAGGAAAAACGCGTGGTAGTATACTGATCGTAAACTCGTTGACTCAAGGCACGATCATGGCAAAAACAGCAGCAGCACTGCATATCCTTGTTAAAGAAGAAAAACTGGCACAGGATCTGCTCGAACAGATTAAAAACGGCGCCGACTTCGGCAAACTGGCGAAGAAACACTCGATTTGCCCGTCAGGCAAACGCGGTGGTGACTTAGGCGAGTTCCGCCAGGGCCAGATGGTTCCGGCGTTTGATAAAGTGGTCTTCTCCTGCCCGGTGCTGGAGCCAACCGGCCCACTGCATACGCAGTTCGGCTATCACATTATCAAAGTGTTATACCGCAACTAATCAAAAGCCCGGTGCATTAACTCACCGGGCTTTTTTATTTGAGTGTTCCAGCGTTCAGATACCGTCGCCGTATTCGAAGGTGTGGTGAATACCGTTAAAGTGCTGATCCATATCCATCGACGGTTTATCGCTGTCTGGCTTACCGACGATGCGCGCCGGGACGCCAGCGGCGGTGGTGTGCGGCGGTACAGGCTGGAGCACAACCGATCCCGCGCCAATCTTTGCGCCGCGTCCGACTTCAATATTGCCAAGGATTTTAGCACCCGCGCCGATCATCACCCCTTCACGAATTTTCGGATGGCGATCGCCGCTGGTTTTACCTGTACCGCCCAGCGTAACGGATTGCAGAATCGACACGTCATCTTCGATCACCGCCGTTTCACCGACAACAATGCCGGTGGCGTGATCGAGCATGATCCCGCGGCCAATTTCCGCCGCCGGGTGAATATCGACCTGGAAGGTCACGGAAACCTGGTTTTGCAGGAAGATGGCCAGCGCGCGGCGTCCCTCATTCCATAACCAGTGGCCGATGCGGTACGCCTGTAAGGCGTGGAAGCCTTTGAGATACAGCAGCGGCGTGGAGTATTTATCCACCGCCGGGTCACGCGTGCGCACGGCCTGAATATCGCAGGCGGCAGAAGCAATCATTTCCGGATCGGCAGCGTAGGCCTCTTCCACCACCTCGCGAATAGCGATAGCAGGCATGATAGGGGAAGCCAGTTTATTGGCGAGCATGTAGCTCAGGGCGCTGCCGAGATTTTCGTGCTTGAGTAGCGTCGCGTGATAAAAACTGGCCAGCATGGGCTCACAGTCGGCCAACGCTCGGGCTTCGGCTTTAATATTATTCCAGACGATATCCAGTTCTTCACACGGCATTGCTTGCTCCAGACGATAGTTAATGACCAGCCAGTTCTGCGCTGGCTGGGTCATTCAGGTGACGATACTTCCCGGCTAATTGCTGCTGCGCTCGTCCTTGCGCGCACGACCTAATAAGGTCAATGCTGCCTCGCGCGCATTTTTTCCGCAATACAATACCTGATAAATTTCCTCGGTTATTGGCATTTCGACACCGAAACGATGCGCCAATTCGCGAACTTCTTTGGTATTGCGATAGCCTTCAACCACCTGACCAATCTTCTCCTGCGCGCTTTTGACATCGCTACCCTGTCCGAGCATCATGCCAAAGCGGCGGTTACGCGACTGGTTGTCGGTGCAGGTCAGCACCAGATCGCCCAGCCCAGCCATTCCCATAAAGGTGGCCGGATCGGCGCCCAGCGCTTCTCCCAGGCGTGACATTTCGGTCAGGCCACGGGTGATCAGCGCCGTACGCGCATTCGCGCCGAAGCCGATGCCGTCAGACATCCCGGCCCCGATGGCAATGACGTTCTTCACCGCGCCGCCCAGCTGTACGCCGATAAAATCAGGGTTGCTGTACACGCGGAAGCTTTTGCCGCAGTGCAGCAGTTGCTGAAGATCGTCGGAAAATGCCTGGTCGGTGGACGCCAGTGAGATCGCCGTCGGCAAGCCCGCAGCCAGCTCTTTGGCGAATGTCGGCCCGGAGATCACCGCCAGCGGGATCGCTGTTCCCAGCGCTTCGCGGGCAACGTCCTGCAACAGACGTCCGGTTTCCGCTTCCAGCCCTTTCGTCGCCCACACAATACGCGCATCCGCACGCATCAGCGGCTTAATCTGACGCAGGACTTCGCCAAACACATGGCTTGGCACCACAATCAAAATATTGCTGCTGGCCGCCAGCGCGGTCGCGAGGTCGCTTTCCAGATACAGTGAGTCAGGGAACGGAACGTCCGGGAGAAACGCCACGTTGCAGCGGTCGTGTTGCAACGTCGCGATATGTTTTGGATCGTGGCCCCACAGGACCACGTCGTGACCATTTCTTGCCAGTGTGATGGCAAGAGCGGTGCCGTAAGAGCCGGCACCGATCACAGTCATTGACGCATTAACAGTGCTCATCAGGCATCCTGATGTTGTTCGGCACCTTCGCCAGCCTGCTGCTGTAGATAGTTCATAAACAGCGCATCAAAGTTGACTGGCGCAAGGTTCAGTTGCGGGAATGTACCGCGAGAAACCAGGCTGGTGATGCATTCACGCGCATACGGGAACAGGATGTTCGGGCAGTATGCACCCAGGCAATGCGCCATCTGGTTACCTTCGATGCCGCCGATGGAGAAGATACCGCCCTGCTGTACTTCGCACAGGAATGCAGTTTCTTCGCCCAGGGAGGCGGTCACGGTGACACGCAGTACGACTTCATACACGTCATCCGCCAGCTGGGTGGATGCGGTATCCAGATCAAGTTTAACCTCTGGCTGCCAGTCTTTCTGGAAAACGTGCGGCGCATTTGGCGCTTCGAAAGAGACATCCTTGGTGTAGATGCGCTGGATCTGGAAAGTCATCTCGGTGTTGTTTTGTTCTGACATGGAAAAACCCTTTTTAATTGTCCTAAAGTCTCTAGCTCAGCAGCGGATCGAGTCCACCGCGGGCGTCGAGCGCATACAAGTCATCACAGCCGCCAATGTGCTGCGCATCAATAAAAATCTGTGGAACCGTTGTGCGACCACTGCGTTGGATCATCTCTTCGCGTTTAATCGCGTCACCATCAATCGGCAGTTCCTTAAACGTTACGCCTTTGCTGGACAGCAGCGCTTTCGCTCGGTGGCAGAACGGGCACGTTGCTTTGGTGTAGATCTCAATATTGGCCATCACTTAACTCCTTATTTACCGCGCACTAAAGGAAGATTCTCCCCGCTCCAGCCGGAGATGCCTTCTTTCAGCACCGTTACGTTTTCAAAGCCTGCTTTATGCAGTGCGTTGGCAGATTCCTGCGCCTGCATGCCAGTGCCGTCAACAACAATAATCGGCTGGGCTTTATGCTTCTCCAGCTCACCAATGTTGTTCGCTTTAATTTCCGCTGGCAGCAGGTTGATAGCACCTGCAATATGGCCCTTGCGGAAATCGTCGCGCTGACGCAGATCGACAACCACGGCGTCCTCTTTGTTGATCAGACGTGTCGCTTCACCGCGGGTGCTCACCTTAATTTTAGACGTCAGTCCCTTAAATGTGGTGAACAGTACAGCGACCAGCAGGCCAATCCACGCGATGCTCAGAACCGGGTGGCGGCTAACGAATTGCATAATTTCTTGCATGGGGGGTAACAACTCCCGACTAAGTGATTAAAAAAACCAGGACAGGAGTATACCTGTGCGCTGTGGCAAATACAGCCAGCGACATAAAGCTAATCTATTTTCTGCGGCATGCCACGTAAAAAAAGCCTCAAAATGGCCTGAGAACAGCCTTGCCCCCGCGCTTTCTTTGATCTTCTGCGGCTATTTTATCGATTCAGCTGTAGTAAAATTACGCAAATTTTTTGTCTCTTGAGCATGAGGTTGTCGCAATGTCGGTTTCTAAAAAACCTATGGTACTGGTGATTCTGGATGGCTATGGCTACCGTGAAGATCAACAGGATAACGCCATTTTCAACGCCAAAACCCCGGTTATGGATGCGCTATGGGCAAAACGTCCCCACACCCTGATTGATGCGTCTGGTCTGGAAGTCGGCCTGCCGGATCGTCAGATGGGCAACTCTGAAGTGGGTCACGTTAACCTGGGCGCAGGCCGTATCGTTTATCAGGACCTGACGCGCCTGGACGTTGAAATCAAAGAACGTACATTCTTTGCCAACCCAACGCTCACCGGAGCAGTTGATAAAGCCGTTGCCGCAGGCAAGGCCGTGCACATTATGGGCCTGCTCTCTGCAGGCGGCGTGCACAGCCACGAAGATCACATCATGGCGATGGTAGAGCTGGCCGCTGAGCGCGGTGCGGAAAAAATCTATCTGCACGCCTTCCTGGATGGTCGCGATACGCCGCCACGCAGCGCAAAAGGTTCTCTGAAAGCCTTTGAAGATAAATTTGCCGCACTGGGCAAAGGCCGCGTGGCATCCATCGTTGGTCGTTACTATGCCATGGACCGCGACAACCGCTGGGACCGCGTTGAGCAAGCCTATGATCTGCTGACCCTGGCAAAAGGCGAGTTCCAGTTCCCGACCGCCGTTGAAGGCCTGGAAGCGGCTTACGCGCGTGATGAAAACGACGAATTTGTGAAGGCAACCGTGATCCGCGCTGAAGGCCAGGCCGATGCCGCTATGGAAGATGGCGATGCGCTGATCTTCATGAACTTCCGTGCTGACCGCGCGCGCGAAATCACCCGCGCCTTCGTCAACAGCGATTTCGACGGTTTCGCCCGTAAGAAAGTGGCGAAGATCGATTTCATCCAGTTGACCGAGTATGCAGCGGATATCAAAGCCCCATGCGCGTATCCACCCGCTTCCCTGGAAAATACCTTCGGCGAGTGGATGGCGAAAAACGATAAAACGCAGTTGCGCATCTCCGAAACTGAGAAGTATGCGCACGTGACCTTCTTCTTTAACGGGGGCGTAGAAGAGCCGTTTAAAGGCGAAGACCGCATCCTGATTAACTCACCGAAAGTCGCCACATACGATCTCCAGCCAGAAATGAGCTCTGCGGAGCTGACCGAAAAACTGGTGGCCGCGATCGAAAGCGGTAAATACGACACCATCATCTGTAACTATCCGAATGGCGACATGGTGGGCCACACCGGCGTGATGGAAGCTGCCGTTAAAGCGGTTGAAGCGCTGGACCACTGCGTTGAGCAGGTCGCGAAAGCGGTTGAATCCGTGGGCGGCCAGCTGCTGATCACCGCTGACCACGGTAACGCAGAACAGATGCGTGACCCGGCAACCGGTCAGGCGCATACCGCCCATACCAACCTGCCTGTTCCACTGATTTATGTAGGTGATAAGTCAGTGAAAGCAGTGGAAGGCGGCAAGCTTTCCGACATCGCGCCAACCATGTTGTCGCTGATGGGTATGGAAATCCCTGAAGAGATGACTGGCAAGCCGCTGTTCATCGTGGAATAATCGCTCCCCATGAGGGGAAAGGCGATTTTTTCAATCACATGGGTCGTGAAGCCGTTTCGGTTATCAGTCAGACCTCTGCTTTGCGCCAGCGCACTCAGCGCTGGCGTATTGCTGTGCGCCGCATCTGCCCACGCGGATGACCGCGACCAGCTCAAATCCATTCAGGCCGATATCGCCGCCAAAGAGCGTGTGGTACGCCAGCAGCAGCAGCAGCGCTCTGCCCTGCTTGCCCAGCTTAAAAAGCAGGAAGAGGCTATTTCCGCCGCCGCGCGTAAGCTGCGTGAAACACAAAACACCCTTGCCCAGCTTAATAAGCAAATCGATGAAATGAACGCATCGATTGCGAAACTGGAGCGTCAGCGCGATGCCCAGGAGCGGAACCTTGCTGCACAGCTTGATGCCGCTTTCCGCCAGGGTGAGCACACAGGCCTTCAGTTGATCCTCAGCGGTGAAGAGAGCCAGCGCGGTCAGCGTTTACAGGCCTATTTCGGCTATCTCAACCAGGCTCGTCAGGAGACCATTGCGCAGCTGAAACAGACGCGCGAAGAAGTCACCACGCAAAAAGCCGAGCTGGAAGAGAAGCAGAGCCAGCAGCAAACGCTGCTCTACGATCAACAGGCGCAGCAGGAGAAGCTTGAGCAGGCGCGCAATGAGCGTAAGAAGACGCTCGCCGGGCTGGAGTCCTCTATCCAGGCAGGACAAAGCCAGCTGAGCGAAATGCGCGCCAACGAATCCAGACTGCGTAACAGTATTGCCCGGGCAGAAGCCGCGGCCAAAGCGCGCGCCGAAAAAGAAGCGCGCGAAGCGCAGGCGGTGCGTAATAAGCAGCAGGAAGCCTCCCGGAAAGGCACCACCTACAAACCGACTGAAAATGAACGTTCCCTGATGTCGCGTACCGGCGGCCTCGGCTCCCCGCGTGGTCAGGCTTACTGGCCCGTTCGCGGTACGATCCTGCATCGCTATGGCGAACAGTTGCAGGGTGAGCTACGTTGGAAGGGGATCGTTATCGGTGCGTCTGAAGGTAGCGAAGTGAAAGCCATCGCCGATGGCCGCGTGATCCTGGCCGACTGGCTACAGGGTTACGGGCTCGTGGTGGTGGTCGAGCACGGTAAAGGCGACATGAGTCTTTACGGCTACAATCAGAGCGCGCTGGTCAGCGTTGGCACTCAGGTGCGCGCGGGTCAACCCATTGCCCTTGTGGGCAGCAGTGGCGGTCAGGGCCGCCCGTCACTCTATTTCGAAATTCGTCGTCAGGGTCAGGCGGTCAATCCACAGCCGTGGTTGGGAAGATAAGTTTTGCTTCAATTTCGTCGAATTGTTTTTTCCGTCGTCAGCGCACTGGCGCTGGCTGCACCGGTTTATGCAGGCAAACTCGCGATTGTGATTGATGACTTCGGTTATCGACCACACTATGAAAATCAGGTGCTGGCGATGCCGTCAGCCATCTCTGTCGCCGTCCTGCCTAATGCGCCTCACGCGCATGAAATGGCGACCAAAGCGCACAATGGCGGCCATCAGGTCCTCATCCATCTGCCGATGGCCCCTCTCAGCAAGCAGCCGCTGGAAAAAGATACCCTGCGTCCGGACATGAGCAGCGACGAGATCGATCGCATCATCCGCGATGCGTACAATAAAGTGCCGTATGCCGTGGGTTTGAATAACCATATGGGCAGCGCGATGACCTCCAGCCTGTACGGTATGCTGAAAGTGATGCAGGCCCTGGAGCGTTACAATCTCTATTTCCTCGACAGCATGACCATCGGCAATAGCCAGGCGATGCGTGCCGCTCAGGGGACGGGTGTAAAAGTCATCAAGCGCAAAGTCTTCCTGGACGACTCCCAGAACGAAGCGGATATCCGCGTGCAGTTCAACCGCGCGGTACAGCTGGCGCGCCGTAACGGTTCGGCGATTGCCATTGGGCATCCGCATCCGTCTACCGTTCGCGTTTTGCAGCAAATGTTGCCGGGCTTACCCGCCGATATCACGCTGGTGCGTCCGAGCGATCTGCTCAATGAACCTCAGGTGGATACTTCCCGTCCGGGTAGCGCGCAACCACCCGCAACGCAGCCGCGTAATCCATTCCGCGGCGTGAAGAACTGCTCGCTGAAACAGCCGCCTGAACCGGTCTATGCAACCCGCTTCTTCACGGTGATTGGCGAAAGCATCAGCAGCAGTACGCTGGTTAAATACGTCCAGCAACAGTGGCAGGGTTGGGGAAAAAAAGCCTGATCGGCTAACGCCTATTCTGCCAGATAAGAGTCCGACTGCTCTTTTGCAACGGACTCTTTCTTTTCCCGATCCTGATACCAGGCCTTGAAATACTTCAAAAAACTGTACGCCGTGGCATAAAACCCTGTCACCACACCCACTTTGCCCTGACGCCACGCACCGCTAAACAGATACCATTTGAAAAATGCGCCGATAGCGCTGATCGCGCCGCGACCAAGAGAGGGACGTATCGTCTGATATTGAACCAGGCGAGTGGTATATCCGTTTAATTTATTGAAAAGTTCATGTAGTGAATAAAACGTATCATGTCTGACATAGCCAGGAATACGTTCAGAACGGAGAAAACCTTCAACCTGATCGTCTACTGGCCGGTTATTAAATCGCGACTGCGTACGGTTAAAAAGACGCACCGGATAATCCGGAGATGAGACTGGATAAATCGTTCGGACATTTTCTCCCAGAACAAACCAGTGACGACATATCCGCCACGCCATATCCGATTCGGGTTCATCGCCCATTTTTAATTTTAAAATAGCACCAACGGTTTCTTGATCGAGTATTTCGTCACTGTCCATGCACAGCACCCAGTCGTTGTGCGCATGGGATATGGCATGGTTCATCTGCTCGCCGTGCCAGCTATATTTTTTGAATATGGGCGACAATCCATAACTCTGGCAAATATATATCGTTGCGTCTGTACTTCCGGAATCAACTACAACGAATTCATCTGCTATTTTTAAAAGAGGAGGAATAACATCGTGCAACGTTCTTTCGGAGTTAAACGTTAATAAGCAAACCGTTATTTTAAACATATTCTCACTCTCTCAAAAACAACATAAAATTTTTGCGCTAATACTATCGAATTGAGAAGAGGCGATTAAAGTCTTAAATCGCACTTTTAAAATAAGCGCGTTTAAAACCTTTCCTTATAAAAAGACAAAGAAATACAAAAAATCTATTTTATTTCAGTAAATTCTTTATAATGCGGTCAGATGAAGGGTAGCATACGGATTCAGACATGCCGCAAAAACGTAAAATCCTCCTCCTGGACACAGGCAAAGAATGGGGGGGAGGTACCAACAGTATGCTTGAGCTTCTGAAGCGAATCAACCGCGACAAATTCGACATTACCTGTTGTTTTTACAGTGATTATAGTCGTGCTGAAGGTCAAACGATAGGCCAGGTGCTCAACAGCATTGGGATCCCATTACTCGTTATCCCTCAACGTAAGCAACCGGCATGGGCAAAACTCCTGAAAGAAGCGGGACGTGGTCTGCTGTTTTTCTCGCGTTCGGCGCGCAAAGCATTTACGCGGCATATTGATACCCTGTGGCGTATCCGGCCCAACGTCAGCAAGATCGAGACCATTTTCAGGGAAGGTGGATTCGATACGCTGTATATGAACAACCAGCCAGGCTCTAATGAAGAAGGGTATCTGGCGGGCGCAAACCTGCGTGCACGGATAATCCAGCACTGCCGGATTGAACCAGTGCTGACCCCGCCGCTGGTGAAGCTGGTGAATGCCCATGCAACAAAAATCATTGCCGTCTCGCACGGCGTTGAACGCGTGCTACTTCAGCATGGCGTCCGGCCAGAGCTGTGTACCACGGTCAACAATGCCATCGACATCCATCAGCCTTTGCCGGACCGATGCGCGATGCGCCAGCGACTGAATATTGAAGACGATACGTTTGTATTCGGCAGCATTGGCTCGTTAATCCCTCGTAAGGCCAACCACCACACGCTGGAGGCGCTGGCACAGTTCAGCCAGAGACACCCGCAGGCAAAATGGAAAATGGTGCTGGTCGGTGAAGGGGCTGAACGCGGCGCGCTGGCTGCACAAGCTGATGCATCAGGTATTGCTGAGCACGTCATTTTTACCGGTTTCCAGAACACGCCTTTTGACTATCTCGCCACTTTTGACGCGTTCATTCTGGCCTCGCAGAGCGAAGGCTTGCCCCGCGTCGTGCTGGAAGCAATGCTGCTCAACATCCCCGTGATTGGTTCAAAAGTGACCGGCACGGCAGAATTGATCGACCATGAGTCGACCGGGCTGCTGTTCCCCTGGAGCGATGTGTCGCAACTTGCTCAACATCTGGATAATATCTGGCAGGATCCTGCTCTGCGCACCCGGCTCGCCGCAGCCGCGCACCAGAATGTCTGCAACATGTATGCCATTGAAAGCTATGTTAACGGTGTCGAGGCCGTTCTTGGCGCGCAATAACCAAACGAGAAGAACATGTTTAAATTCCTGAATGCTCGCTACCGCCACATTACCGGGCGTCATAACATTCCTTACGCTTCCCTTCCGGTCACGCGCGAGCTCGTTGCGGTTGATTCCATTGTGATCCCGTGTACGGGCGCGGATTTCGTCGAAGAGGCGTTATTGTCAGCGACCTTTGCAGAGCGTTATGCCTCTGACGTCAGCGAGATTGTTATCGTCAGCGATCAGCCTGAATCCGCTTTCGGCGAACTGCCGCCAAAAACCCGCGTTGTTACCCTCACGCTTCCAAAACGTGAAGAAGGTTACCGCTATAAGCAGATCTACCTCAGTCGTCTGGTGAAGCTTAACGCTCCGTTGCAGGCGCGCGGTGAAGGTGTGCTGATGATCGACTCCGATCTCAACCTGCTTAAAATGCCAGAGATCAACATGGCGGATATGCACATCTACTCCAGCTTCCGTCAGGGCAAAATGATTGCCAAGCTGGACGGTGCGCCAGCGGAGAAAGTGCCGGCGTATTACAAAGAAACGGTGCGCCCGTATCTGGTCGATCACGTTAACGGCGCGTTTCTTGCCGCCACCAAAAAGACCTGGCGCCGTATCTGCCCGCTGTGGCTGACGCTGTTCCAGGATACCTGGGAGCTGATGGACGATACGCAGCCGCCGACCGATCAGCTGCCGCTCGCTGCGCTGCTGGACATGCTGGATGTCAAAACGGTTAACCTGGGCGACTGGATGAACTGGCCGGTCTCCAAGAAGATCGGCGGACAGGAAGCCGTTGTGCCGAAAGAGGTGATTGGCGCGCACGGCGGTTTCCCACTTTCCGAATGGCAGAAGTATCTGGAATCACCGGATAATAAGCTGCTGTTCAAAGGTCAGGATTACACCCGCAAGGTGCGTTACCTGACGGACGAAGAGAAAAAGAATCAGTAAAAAAGGGGCCTCAGGCCCCTTTTTGATTACTTATCCCAGCTCAGGATCACTTTCCCTGACTGGCCGGAACGCATTGCGTCGAAGCCCTGCTGGAACTCATCGATGGAGAAACGGTGAGTGATAATCGGGGACAGATCCAGACCGGACTGGATCAGCGCAGCCATCTTGTACCAGGTTTCGAACATCTCGCGGCCATAAATGCCCTTAATGAACAGCCCTTTGAAGATGACTTTGTTCCAGTCGATGGACATATCTGACGGCGGAATACCCAGCATCGCGATTCGGCCACCGTGGTTCATGGTGTCGAGCATGGTGCGGAACGCCGGTGGCGCACCGGACATCTCCAGACCCACGTCAAAACCTTCGGTCATGCCCAGCTCTTCCATCACGTCTGTCAGGCTCTCTTTCGAGACATCCACCGCGCGGGTGACGCCCATTTTGCGCGCCAGCGACAGGCGGTATTCGTTCACGTCGGTGATCACCACGTTGCGCGCACCCACATGCTTCGCCACGGCTGCCGCCATAATGCCGATTGGGCCCGCGCCGGAGACCAGCACGTCTTCACCCACCAGGTCGAAGGAGAGCGCCGTGTGTACCGCGTTGCCGAACGGGTCGAAGATGGAGGCCAGGTCGTCAGAGATATTGTCCGGGATTTTGAAAGCGTTAAACGCCGGGATCACCAGGTATTCCGCGAAGCATCCCGGACGGTTCACACCCACGCCGACGGTATTGCGGCACAGGTGCGTACGCCCACCGCGACAGTTGCGGCAGTGACCGCAGGTAATGTGGCCTTCACCGGAGACGCGGTCGCCAATGTTGAAGCCTTTCACTTCCTGGCCAATGCCGACCACTTCGCCGACATATTCGTGGCCGACAACCATTGGCACGGGAATGGTTTTTTGCGACCACTGGTCCCAGTTGTAGATGTGAACGTCAGTACCGCAGATGGCGGTTTTACGAATTTTGATCAGCAGATCGTTATGACCGACTTCCGGCTCCGGCACGTCGGTCATCCAAATCCCTTCTTCCGCTTTCAGTTTGGATAACGCTTTCATCACACGTCCTCAGGCAATTACGCCCAGCTGTTTGCCGATGCGGGTAAAGGCTTCCACCGCACGTTCAATTTGTTCAGGCGAGTGCGCCGCAGACATCTGGGTGCGGATACGCGCCTGACCTTTTGGTACCACCGGGAAGAAGAACCCGGTCACGTAAATCCCTTCTTTCTGAAGCTCACGAGCAAATTTCTGCGCGACAACCGCGTCACCCAGCATCACCGGAATGATCGCATGGTCAGCGCCGGCCAGGGTGAATCCTGCGGCGCTCATTTTTTCACGGAACAGGCGGGCGTTAGCCCACAGGCGGTCGCGCAGCTCAGCCCCGGATTCCACCATCTCCAGCACTTTAATAGAGGCGGCCACAATCGCCGGCGCCAGGGAGTTGGAGAACAGGTACGGGCGGGAGCGCTGACGCAGCCACTCAACCACCTCTTTGCGCGCAGCAGTGTAGCCGCCAGACGCGCCACCAAGCGCTTTGCCCAGCGTACCGGTGATGATATCTACGCGGCCCATTACGTCGCAGTATTCGTGGGAGCCGCGGCCATTTTCGCCGACAAAGCCAACCGCGTGAGAGTCATCCACCATTACCAGCGCGTCGTATTTATCCGCCAGATCGCACACGCCTTTCAGGTTGGCGATCACGCCGTCCATGGAGAACACGCCGTCGGTGGCGATCAGCACGTGGCGGGCACCGGCTTCACGGGCCTCTTTCAGGCGGGCTTCCAGCTCAACCATGTCGTTGTTGGCGTAGCGGAAACGCTTCGCTTTGCACAGGCGTACACCGTCGATGATGGAGGCGTGGTTCAGGGCGTCGGAGATAATCGCGTCTTCTGCACCGAGCAGGGTCTCAAACAGACCGCCGTTGGCGTCGAAGCAGGAGGAGTACAGAATCGCGTCTTCCATTCCGAGGAAGTTCGCCAGCTTTTGCTCAAGCTGCTTGTGGCTGTCCTGGGTACCGCAGATAAAGCGAACGGAGGCCATGCCGAAGCCGTGGGTATCCATGCCGTTTTTCGCCGCGGCAATCAGCTCAGGGTGATTCGCAAGACCTAAATAGTTGTTCGCGCAAAAGTTGATCACATGGCTGCCGTCGGCAACTGTGATGTCCGCCTGCTGGGCAGACGTGATAATACGCTCTTCTTTGAACAACCCTTCCGCACGTGCGGTGTCGAGGTCGCTGTTTAACTGTTTGTAAAAATCACCACGCATTGCAATTCTCCAGACTCGGCAAATTTTGGCACATATTACCCAAACCAATAGTTCATGACGAGATGACGCCGTATCTCTTCTCGTTTTTGCAGCATAAATCACGTGTACCCCTGCTGCATATCGGTGAATGGCTGAAGACCGGGCATTGTGATGATATGATAAAGAGATTAGCGTTCGGGATGTTCCCCGGACTCCACACTTCAAAGGTTACAGTTATGATCATCGTTACCGGCGGCGCGGGCTTTATCGGCAGCAATATTGTTAAGGCCCTCAATGACAAAGGCATCACCGACATCCTGGTGGTGGACAACCTGAAAGACGGCACCAAGTTCGTGAACCTGGTGGATCTGAACATCGCTGACTACATGGATAAAGAAGACTTCCTTATCCAGATTATGGCGGGTGAAGAGTTCGGCGAGATCGAAGCCATCTTCCACGAAGGTGCTTGCTCCTCCACCACCGAGTGGGACGGCAAGTACATGATGGATAACAACTATCAGTACTCCAAAGAGCTCCTGCACTACTGCCTGGAGCGTGAAATTCCGTTCCTGTACGCCTCTTCCGCGGCAACTTACGGTGGGCGCACTTCAGATTTCATCGAATCCCGCGAATATGAGCAGCCGCTGAACGTTTACGGTTACTCCAAGTTCCTGTTTGATGAGTACGTACGTCAGATCCTGCCAGAAGCGAACTCGCAGATTGTCGGCTTCCGCTACTTCAACGTCTACGGGCCGCGCGAAGGCCACAAAGGCAGCATGGCGAGCGTGGCGTTCCACCTGAACACCCAATTAAATAACGGCGAAAGCCCGAAACTGTTCGAAGGCAGCGACGGCTTCAAGCGTGACTTCGTCTACGTGGGCGATGTGGCGGCAGTAAACCTGTGGTTCCTGGAAAATGGCGTGTCCGGCATTTTCAACCTGGGCACTGGCCGCGCGGAATCCTTCCAGGCGGTGGCAGACGCGACGCTGGCGTACCATAAGAAAGGCAGCATCGAGTACATTCCGTTCCCGGATAAGCTGAAAGGCCGCTACCAGGCATTCACCCAGGCGGACCTGACTAACCTGCGCGCCGCAGGCTACGACAAGCCGTTCAAGACCGTTGCCGAAGGCGTAACGGAATATATGGCCTGGCTGAACCGTGACCGCGATATAAATTCACAAAATCATTCGAGCGGTATCAAGGCGGCAACTAAGTGAATCTCCGGGAGCTTACAAAAGTAAGTGACTGGATTGAACGCAGGCAGCCAACGCAGAGACAGCTTGAAGGATGAAGTGAATGAAAATACTGGTGATCGGCCCGTCCTGGGTGGGCGACATGATGATGTCGCAAAGTCTCTATCGCACGCTCAAGGCGCGTTATCCCCAGGCGATAATCGACGTGATGGCACCCGCATGGTGCCGTCCGCTGTTATCGCGTATGCCGGAAGTGAACGAGGCGATCCCGATGCCGCTCGGACACGGGGCGCTGGAAATCGGTGAACGCCGCAAACTCGGCCACAGCCTGCGCGAGAAACGCTATGACCGCGCGTACGTGCTGCCTAACTCCTTCAAATCCGCCCTTGTGCCCTTCTTTGCGGGCATCCCGCACCGTACCGGGTGGCGCGGTGAAATGCGCTACGGCCTGCTGAACGATGCCCGTGTGCTGGATAAAGAGGCCTGGCCGCTGATGGTAGAACGCTACGTGGCGCTGGCCTACGACAAAGGCGTGATGCGCAGCGCGAAAGATCTGCCGCAGCCGCTACTGTGGCCGCAGCTCCAGGTAAGCGACGGGGAGAAATCCCACACCTGCAACGCGTTTGGCATTTCGTCCGAACGCCCGATGATTGGCTTCTGCCCCGGCGCGGAGTTTGGTCCGGCAAAACGCTGGCCGCACTATCACTACGCAGAGCTGGCGAAACAGCTGATCGACGAAGGCTATCAAATTGTGCTGTTTGGCTCGGCGAAAGATCACGAGGCGGGCAATGAAATTCTCGCCACGCTCAGCACCGAGCAACAGGCCTGGTGCCGAAACCTGGCCGGGGAAACGCAGCTCGAGCAGGCGGTTATTTTGATTGCCGCCTGTAAAGCCGTTGTCAGCAACGACTCTGGCCTGATGCACGTCGCCGCCGCGCTGGATCGTCCGCTGGTGGCGCTGTATGGCCCGAGCAGCCCGGACTTCACGCCGCCGCTGTCGCACAAAGCGCGCGTAATTCGCCTGATCACCGGCTACCACAAGGTACGTAAAGGTGATGCCGCAGAAGGCTACCATCAGAGTCTGATCGACATTACGCCGCAGCGCGTTCTCGAAGAGCTCAACGAACTTCTGTTGAGCGAAGAAGGATAACGAATGCGGGTATTGATCGTTAAAACCTCTTCGATGGGCGATGTGCTGCATACGCTGCCGTCACTGACGGACGCGATGCGGGCCATTCCCGGCATTCGTTTTGACTGGGTAGTGGAAGAAGGCTTCGCGCAGATCCCCACCTGGCACGAAGCGGTTGACCGCGTGATCCCGGTGGCCATTCGCCGCTGGCGCAAAGCATGGTTTTCCGCACCGATTAAAGCCGAACGTAAAGCCTTCCGCGAAGCGGTGCAGGCCCGGCGTTACGACGCGATCATTGACGCTCAGGGCCTGGTGAAAAGCGCCGCGCTGGTCACGCGTCTGGCGCACGGCGTAAAGCACGGCATGGACTGGCAAACCGCCCGCGAACCGCTGGCGAGCCTGTTCTATAATCGTCGCCACCATATTGCGAAGCAGCAGCACGCCGTGGAACGTACCCGCGAGCTGTTCGCGAAAAGCCTGGGCTATGCAAAACCTGAAGCCCAGGGTGACTACGCTATTGCACAGCATTTTTTGCGCGAGACGGAGGAGCATGCCGAACCGTATCTGGTGTTCCTGCATGCCACAACGCGCGACGATAAGCACTGGCCGGAAACGCACTGGAGAAGGCTGATTGAACTAATGCAACCTTGCGGTATCCATATTAAACTCCCGTGGGGTGCAGAACATGAGCGGCAGCGTGCGGAACGTCTGGCAGCCGGTTTTTCCCACGTTGAGGTGTTACCCAAACTCACGCTGGCGCAGGTTGCCGCACAGCTGGCGGGCGCTAACGCCGTCGTTTCTGTGGATACAGGGTTAAGCCATTTAACCGCCGCACTGGATCGTCCTAATATCACGATTTTCGGCCCGACCGATCCGGGGTTGATCGGGGGTTACGGTAAAAACCAGCATCAGATGGTCAGCCCTACGCAACAAACGAAGGATATTAGCGCAGATGCTATTTTTTCATTTTTACAGGGCAGCCATCGGCTTTCCAACAGGGATATTTAACCCATGAGTTATGTATTTCTGCTGATTTTACTCTTTCCGGTGAAACTCCTCCGGAAGCTGTTTCGAAAAGACACGGGCAAAAACCTTGTCATTCAGACAGCCAAAATCGGTGACTTTATTAATGCGACACCTCTACTGGCATATCTGCAAAAAAGCGATGTGTTGGTCAGTCGCAGCGTTGGTGCGCTGGCGAAGCATGATGAGACTATCGAGCAGATCTATTTTATTGAGCAGCATAAGCGCAACCTGTGGCGTAAACTGTGCTTCGCGTGCAGGATCATGAACCGCTACGACAACGTCTACCTGCTACAACCCAACAGCGTGAACCTCTTTTTTGCCGCCGTCTGCAATGCTAAAAACAAACAATTTTTAACCATTTACACGCGCAGGTGGTATCACGGGATTTTCTATCTTGCGGCTGACGGTACCGTTGAGCATGGCAAAAAAACGCTTTCGGTGTCGAACTACCTGAAACTGGCCGACCGCGCACTCACATGGCAAGACTCTCCCAAGCACGCCACAAAGCCGCTCTTTAAACCGACGACCTGGCCGGCCATTCTTGATAAACCTGACGTTATCCGCATCGGCATCAGTATTGCGGCGGGCAATAAAGCCAAAACCGTCCCTCCGGTTATCTGGAAGCGGATTGTTGATCAACTCGCTGATTTACCCTGCGAGTTTTATGTCTTCGGCGCGCCAAATGAACAGTCGTGGATGGACGATATCACCCGCCTTTACGGTGAAATCCCTAATTTTATCAATCTTATTGGCAAAATTTCGCTGGAAGAGCTTCCCTGGGCCATTTCTAAGATGGACTGTTATATCGCGTCTGACTCGGGGAATGTGTATATCGCAGACGCCGTTGGCGTTCCGGTAGTCCTGCTGTTTGGTCCGTGTTGTCACTATGAACAACGTCCGCTTGGCAATGTGTTGCTGATCGGGAATGACGACAACATTTGTTCTTATGTGTTTGAAACGCGCTATTACTTCCCGCAAGAACGGGAAGCACTATTCTCTGTCACTGACTCCGCGTTACACGATCTTCAGCAGTTTATCCGTACATTACCCAAAGCCCGCTCACTGGCTAGCGCTACCGACGCTCAAGGAAACTAATTTTTATGGCTTTTTTAAGCGTCATTATTGCTGCGCATAACGCTGAAGCTACGCTGCATGCCACGCTTTCAAGCCTGCTGGCAGCCACCGTTCAAGGCACTGAAATTATTATTTTTAATGACAGTTCTGAGGATACCACGCAGGCAATAATTGAAGAGTGGTCACCTAAATTTCCTCAGATCATAACGCGCACCGTGAACTTTCGTAACGTCGGCCGGGTACGAAACAGTGCTGTCGCACTGGCATCCGGTGAATATATTACGATGCTCGACAGTGACGATTGCTTAAAGCCGGGCAGCCTCAGGGACGCAATTACCTTTCTGAAAGCGCAACGTCCGGATATGTTACTGACACGTTTGCTTGAGATTCGCGATCCCCGGAAAATGACTTCAGACTGGCAGGGATTCAACCCTGTGCCATTGTCACAACATGAAGCAGTCGCTCGTTTCTTACGCCATAAAGACTTTCAGGCGCATCTCATTGGCCAGTTTATTCATCGTAGCCTGTACGAAAGCAACCCTATTCCTCCAATGTTATGTTATGAGGATTTCGCTGTCTTCCCCGGAATGTTGATGCAGTCGAGCAAAATAGTCTATCAACGCCAGGGGCATTATTATTACGTCAAGCGTCGCGACAGTTTGTCGAGCAGTCTGGACGCCAGCAAAATTTCAACGCTTGTCGAATGCACGTTACAGATGGAAAGAACATTTCCGTCAAGCTACAGGCATCTTGTCAATTGCCACTGGTTTGATATTTACAGCAACCATCGGTCCTGTCTTACAGACCAACAATTGCACCTCGTGAAACAACGCGTAAAGGCCATGTACACATTGTCTTTTTTCCTGTCCACCGATGTTCGTTTTAGCTACAAAAAAAGGGTTATTGAGGCGTTATGGAAAAAATAAAGTTAAGAACTTACCAGTTAACACTCGCATTGAGCCTTATCTCTTTAGCTCTTGTGCTTGTTAATTCAGGGAAACAACGAGAGTTTTTCTATATTGCAATATATGCAAGTATCTTGGGTTTGGCATTTGAGTATAAAAAAATCTCCTGGCATCCTTTTAGTATCGCCTATCCTATTATGCTGATAGGGTTACTTAATCTTATTTGGTATGTCACTTATGAATTGCATAATGAGGGATTAAACGCATACAGTGATTATCTTGGATCGAGTAAAAAATTAATTCTGGCAAGCCTTTTGATTTTTTACCTTGACCGTTTCAAAAATTATGTAACAAAAGATAATTTTGTGAAATACTTCTTAATTAGTACAGCTGTAGGTTATACCCTTGCCACAGCTTATGGCCTTTATCAGGCTGTACAAGGTATTAATCGCGTAGAGATGGCTATAAACCGTCCAACTATCGCAGCGTATGTATATTCTGTTCTATCATTAGCCTTTGTTTACAGCTTATACCTAAAGAATAATGTGAAATTATACCTTTTGGCAGGCGTCGTAGTCCTGATATCTTTCTTCCTGATTCTTTTGACAGCCACGCGTGCCGCCATGGCCCTTTACCTGTTACTGGCTATTATTCTTACACTTTATCATTTCCGAAAAATTCACCTTAAATCATTAATGATTTTTTTATGCATCGTTGCAGGGATCATAATTGTAAGTTATAAACCATTGATATCACCTAAAATTCAACAAACAGTGACTGAGATAACTAAATATCAGGAAGGGCATGATGCAACTTCTCTGGGGGCTCGTTTTTCAATGTGGAACGTGGGTCTTATGACTGGCATTGCGCATCCACTGGGACAGTCTATTGAAAGCAGGGAATCATGGGTTCGAAATTATGTCGCAAATGGACATCAACATGTTGCAGCAGCGCTCGGTTACATTCGAATTCATTTGCACAATGAGTTTATTGAAAAATATTCACTGCAAGGCATTCCTGGACTGCTAATTTTGTGCTTCTTTTTTGTTTCGATAATAGCTTACTCTATTAGAAGTAAAAACGCACTGCTGCTAACCTCGATGCTACTTTTGCTTTTGTATGGACTGACGGATGTCATACTGCTCAGTTCAGAAGCCTTAATCTTCTTTATGGTTTTGTTTGCATTAAGTACACCTTTCACCCAAACAAAGCAGCAATAGCAAATATGCCCGCCTGGCGGGCATAACTATTTTTTGTACTGGTAAAACTCCGCCAGCGTCATCCCCACGGTCTTATCTGATAACCAGGTAAAGAGCTGCTCCAGATCCTGATAAAGCCCCTCAATCGCCGCCTCATCTTTAAACGTCGGGCTGCCGCCAGGCATAAATTCCGACGAATGCAGCATGAACTCTACGTAGTCATTTCCCTGAGACAGGCACTGCTGCGCAACCTTAATCATCTCCTGCGCGTTACCGCCGGACGGGCGTAACCAGTTAACTGACGGAGAACGGTATTTACCGCGCAGACGATCGTAACCCTGCTTCAGGGAATTCAGCCATGCCGGGTGTTTATACTGGATGCTCATTGGCACTTCGAGGAGAAGGCTGTTTCCCGGCCGGGAAATGTCGTCTACGTCCAAAAAGTAGGCACGATCGGGAAAATGCTGGTAATTCGTTCCGCCATTACCCTGCGGGGCACCTTTCGCGTTGCACCAGTTCACGCGCGGCGTAACGGAACAATCTACCTGATACCCCAGCTCAATCAGCAACCGGGCGTAACGGCTGTCGAATGCCCAGCGCCCGGCGCGATGGCTGAGCATTTTTGTCTGGAAGGTCTCTTCCAGTAGGCGGGTCATGAACAGCACTTTCTCACGCATGACCTCGTCTGAAAACTCAATCAGATAAGGCTGCCAGCGCCAGTCATCACCGGTCAGATCGTGCTCCGGAGGGCTGTTCCAGGCATGGAGATGCATTCCTACCTCGCCCTGCCCCCGGGCTATGACCTCTTTCGCGAACTCAATGAACACCGGTTCGACGGCCATCTCGTAGTTGGTGAGCCAGACAGGCTTAAAGCCGAAACGCTCGCAAAGCGTCTGAAACCGCGCCAGGTAGCGCGCGTTTTCCGTTTTGATGACCCGGTGGTTCTGCCAGAGATTATCCCCTTCGGTATCGATCGTGATGATAAACGCTGGTTTTTTCATAATGAGTCCGCAAGACAAAATAGTTAGCGCTATGTTACGCACGCCCGAAAGCAGGAGTAAACCCTTCCAGGGAAATTCCTGACATTATGGAGAAAGAGTGCAAGTCGTTACCAGGTCTATTAGAATTGCCAACAGTACAACGCCGATAAGATGATGATGAATAACTTACCTGACACGCCTGATTTGCGCATTTTACTGATTAAACTTCGCCATCATGGTGACATGTTACTTACCACCCCCGTCATCAATTCATTGCGCCAGAAATGGCCTGAAGCCCAAATCGACGTCCTTCTCTATGAAGAGACGCGAGACATGCTCGCCGCGCATCCGGCAATCGGTACGATCTATGGTATCGATCGTAAATGGAAGCAGTTGGGGACGCTGAAGCACCTGCAAAAAGAGTGGCAGTTGCTTCGTGCTTTACGCGCTCAGCATTATCATCTGGTGATCAATCTTGCCGATCAGTGGCGCAGCGCGCTGGTTACCCGCTTCACCGGCGCACCGGTTCGGCTCGGGTTCGCTTTTAACAAGCGCAATAATGCCTTCTGGCGTTTTTGTCACAGTGAACTGGTCTCGGTCGCCAGCCATCAGAACCTGCACACCGTTGAACAAAACCTGTCCATACTGAAACCATTACCCGTTGCCGCCAGACCCGCCGTCACCATGGCTTACAGCGCGGATGACTGGCACCATGCTCATCACAAGCTGACACAAAAGGGCGTGGGGGAACGCTATATCGTTATTCAACCCACTTCACGCTGGTTCTTTAAGTGCTGGGACGAAGGCAAAATGGCGCAAACTATCGCCGCATTGCAGCAGGACGGCCACACTATCGTCCTTACGGCGGGACCGGATAAGAAAGAACTGGCGATGATTGACCGCATTCTTGCCGCCTCCCCGCAGACGGATGTTGTGTCGCTGGCAGGGCAGTTAACCCTGCGCCAGCTGGCCTCGCTTATCGATCACGCAGCCCTGTTCATTGGCGTTGACTCCGTCCCCATGCACATGGCCGCCGCCCTTCAGACGCCCTGCGTGGCGCTGTTTGGCCCATCAAAATTGACGTTCTGGTCGCCATGGCAGGTTAACGGCGAGGTCATTTGGGCTGGTAACTACGGCCCGCTTCCCAACCCTGACGCCATTGATACAAAAACGACGGAACGTTATCTCGACGCCATCCCCGTTGATGCTGTCGTCTCCGCCGCAAGGAGATACCTGCAATGAAGTTTCATCGTCTGGCCATTGTGCGCCAAAAATATCGGCCGGATGGGGGAGCAGAACGTTTTGTCTCCAGGGCACTCACCGCGCTGAGCAATCAAAATCTTGAGCTCAACGTCATCACCCGCGAGTGGCAGGGCGAAAAGCAGGACGACTGGCATATTCATATCTGCGATCCACGAAAGTGGGGCCGCATCAGCCGTGAACGCGGCTTTGCACACGCCGCGCGCGCGCTGTGGCAGCAACAGCAGTTTGATATTGTACAGAGCCACGAACGTATTCCGGGCTGCGATATTTACCGCGCCGGAGATGGTGTACATCGACGCTGGCTGCTACAGCGTACGCGTATTCTTCCCGCCTGGCGCGCGAAGCTGCTCATGCACGATCGCTATCACCGCTACGTGATGAACGCCGAACGTGAAATGTACCAGGCTCCCGAGTTGAAAGCCGTTATCTGTAATGCGGAGATGATCAAGCGCGAAATCGTCGAAGACTTTGATATTGACGCAAAAAAGATACATGTGATTTATAATTCAATAGATTCCCGCCGCTTCGTTCCGGCAGAAGAGAGGCAGCGCGCTGTACTGCGTAAGCAATTTGGCTTACCCGCTGATGCCGTCATTTTCTGCTTCGTGGGTTCAGGGTTTGAACGCAAGGGGCTGGCAAGCGCTATTCAGGCTATAGCAGGAACATCGGCGTGGCTGGTTGTGGTCGGTCAGGATAAAGCGGAAAGCCGCTATCGCGACCTCGCCCGTTCATTAGGCTGTGAGGGGCAAATCCGTTTCCTGGGGATGCAAAAAGAGACGCTGCCATTTTATCAGCTTTCTGATGGTTTACTGCTGCCGACGCTGTATGATCCTTTCCCTAACGTCATACTTGAAGCAATGGCCTGTGGATTGCCCGTCATTACGTCAGAGAGTTGCGGTGGTTCAGAATTTATTGAGCAAGGCCAGAACGGGTTTTACTGTGATGCACTTGATATCCACACATTGAAGGAGGCCGTCATGTCCATCCCTTCACTGGAAAAAAATAACAATATGGGGCTTGCGGCGCGTGAACGCGTCAGAGAAGCAACCCCTGAAAAACTATCAAGTCAGCTTATTTCGCTTTATCAAAAATTACTGGATTAATAATGCGCATCCTAATGATTATTGATGGTTTACCCGGTGGAGGAGCCGAAAAAACGGTTCTCACCCTCTCCAGCGGACTGACAGAACTGGGGCATCAGGTCACCCTTTTCTCCTTACGGAAGGTGTGCGACTACGCCATTCCGGAAGGCATCGATTTTCAGGTCGTGCAGGATACCTGTAAAAAACCCTGGCGGAAGCTGACCGAGATCCCGCGTCGCGCCCGTTTGCTGGATCGCGCCATTGAGCAGGCAGAACGCAGCGGTAAATTTGACGTCGTCTTCTCGCATCTGCATAAAACCGACCGTATCGTGGCGCACAGCCGCGTGCTGGATCGCGATAAGGTCTGGTTTTGCGTACACGGGATGTTCTCCTTCTCCTATTTGCGCCATCGCAGCGGGCTTTCTCGCTGGTTTAAGCATTATAAAATTCGTCATACCTATGAAAACCGCAACGTGGTGGCGGTATCCGGCGCCGTGCTGCACGATCTGTCTGAAGTTCTCGCGATCCCCCTGCGGCGCAAAGCGGTTATCCATAACCCGTTTGATATCCCTGAAATTCAGCGTCTGGCGGAAGCGCCCTTTGAGATGCATGGGCAGAATTACATTATCCACGTTGGCCGTTTTCATGAGCACAAACGTCACGACCGGCTGCTGCGGGCGTTTGCGATGAGCAAGATTGACGCATCACTGGTGTTGATGGGCAAAGGCTCTGACGTGAAAATTAACCAGCTCAAACAGCTTGCCGCTAAGCTGGGAATTGAAAACAAGATCGTCTTCCGCCCGTTTGAAACCAATCCTTATCCGTGGATCAAAGGTGCACGCCTTTTAGTGTTAAGTTCCGACTGCGAAGGTTTTGGTAATGTACTGGTAGAGTCCATTATCTGTCAGACCCCACCGGTGAGTACAAACTGCCCTGGCGGCCCTGCTGAGATCCTTACTGGCCCCCTGGCGCGCGGTCTGACAGCGTTAACCGACGAATCACTGGCGAAAACACTGGCAGAACTGTATGCCTCTCCGCCGGTTGTTGATCGCGAAACGATCGCATCGTTCGGTATCAACGCCATTTGCCAGCAATACATTGCTTTGGTCGACAACCAAAAATAATCAGGTTTCATATGCAAAATTCAGCGCCTTTATTAAGCGTGGTGGTTGCCGTTTATAACGGTGAAGCTTTTCTCGATCAGTTCTTTACCTGCCTTGTAAATCAACACATCGACAGTATGGAAGTCATCATCGTGAATGACGGCTCCACTGACCGCTCGATGCAGATTGTCGAAAAATGGCGCGAACAGCTGCCACAGATGCAGGTTATTGAACAACCTAATCAGGGCGTGTCCATCGCGCGTAATACCGGCCTGGCCGTTGCGACCGGCCAATATCTCTCTTTCCCGGATATTGATGATGTCTTCAAACCCGGCATGTACCAGCGTCTGCTGGATATGGCCGTCACGCAGAACCTGGATGTCGCCACCTGCAATGGCAACTACGTCTGGGAAAATAACAAAAAACCGTCTCGCCCTATCTTCCCTGAAGATAAGCTCGCCTCAACGGGCGTCATGAATGGCGCGGCATGGTTAAAAAAGGCGCTGGATTCACGTAAGTTCCTGCATGTGACCTGGCTGAATATCTATCGTCACGATTTTATTCGTCAGCACGGCTTTCGTTTCGAGCCTGGCCTGCGCCATCAGGATATCCCGTGGACGACTGAGGTGCTGCTTGCTGCGGAACGCGTTCAGTACACCAGCGAACGCTTTTACGACTACTACATTCACTCCGCCTCGGTATCGCACACCCCGGATAATGACGACACGCTGATTCGCTCAGCGCGCCATTACATGAAGATCCTGAAGATGCTTGATGCCATTAACCAGCGCTACCCGGATAAAGTGAAAAATATCCCGGCCTGTCACTGGCAAATCGCCAAAGAGGGTCTGGGAATTATTCATACCTTCGACAACATGAAGGATGAAGCGAAGAAATCAATGATAATCAAAGAGTTCTTCGACACCGGGATCTGGAAGCTCATCTGGAAAAGTGCCAAAAGCCCGCGTTTGCGCTGGCGCCTGGGCCGACGCTACTTCCGTTTAAAACGGTATCTGGCATAAGAGATAGCTTTAGCACGCTTAAATGCTTAGAATTTCCCGGCCGAAACTAAAAAAACGGATAATCGCTTGGAATTGTTGTATACCGCCCTGCTCTACATCATTCAGCCACTGGTGTGGCTGCGACTGTTGCTTCGTAGCCGTAAAGCGCCTGCGTACCGTAAACGCTGGGCCGAACGCTATGGCTACTGCCGCAATAAAGTGGCGCCGGACGGTATTCTGCTGCATTCCGTGTCAGTCGGGGAAACGCTGGCCGCCATTCCACTGGTGCGTGCCTTACGCCACCGTTATCCGTCACTGCCCATCACCGTCACCACGATGACACCAACCGGCTCAGAGCGCGTGATGTCTGCCTTCGGTAAAGACGTGCATCACGTCTACCTGCCGTACGATCTCCCCTGCGCCATGAACCGTTTCCTGAATACCGTTCGCCCTAAACTGGTGATCGTCATGGAAACTGAACTGTGGCCGAATATGATTTCCGCCCTGCATGCCCGTAAAATTCCTTTGGTTATCGCCAACGCGCGTCTGTCGGAACGCTCGGCGAAAGGGTACGGCAAGCTGGGTAAATTTATGCGTCGCCTGCTCAGCAAAATTACGCTGATCGCCGCGCAGAACGAAGAAGATGCCGCGCGCTTTATCGCCCTCGGCCTGAAGCGCAACCAGCTTGCGGTCACGGGTAGCCTGAAGTTCGATATTTCTGTCACCCCTGAACTCGCCGCCCGTGCGGTAACGCTGCGTCGTCAGTGGGCGCCGCGTCGCCAGGTCTGGATTGCCACCAGCACCCATGACGGCGAAGAGGCCATTATTCTTCAGGCTCACCGCCAGCTGCTGGAAAAATTCCCTGATCTACTGCTGATTCTGGTTCCTCGACATCCTGAGCGTTTTAAAGATGCCCGGGAGATGGTGCAAAAAGGCGGTTTCAGCTTCACCCTGCGCAGCAGCGGCGAAATCCCCTCTGGCAGCACGCAGGTGGTGATTGGCGATACGATGGGCGAACTGATGCTGCTGTACGGGATTGCCGATCTTGCTTTCGTTGGCGGAAGCCTGGTGGAGCGCGGTGGTCATAACCCGCTGGAGCCGGCAGCCCACGCCATTCCCGTGCTGATGGGGCCACACACGTTTAACTTCAAAGATATCTGCGCGAAATTGCAGCAAGCCGATGGCTTAATCACCGTGACCGATGCGGACTCGGTGGTCAAAGAGGTCTCAACCCTTCTGACTGACGAAGATTACCGCCTGTGGTACGGTCGTCACGCCGTTGAAGTCCTGCATCAGAACCAGGGCGCACTGACCCGTCTGCTGCAACTTCTGCAACCTTACCTGCCGCAGCGGAGCCACTAATGTCAACGCGTCTGTCGGTCGTGATGATCGCCAAAAACGCCGCCGACCTGCTTCCGGATTGCCTGGCCTCTGTTGCCTGGGCTGACGAAATCGTCATTCTCGATTCCGGAAGTACGGACAATACGGCGGACGTTGCCCGTGCAGCCGGGGCAAAAGTCTTTACCGACACCGACTGGCAGGGCTACGGTATTCAGCGTCAGCGTGCGCAGGGTTACGCCACAGGCGATTACGTGTTGATGATCGATACCGATGAGCGCGTCACCCCGGAACTCCGACAGGCCATTCAAACGGTGCTTGCCGCGCCACAGCCCGGCGCGGTCTACAGTATCGCGCGTCGTAACTATTTTCTGGGCCGCTTTATGCGCCACAGCGGCTGGTACCCCGACCGCGTGATGCGCCTCTATGCCCGCGAGCGTTATCAGTACAACAACAACCTGGTCCATGAGTCTCTGGCCTGCGATAACGCTCAGGTCATCCCCCTGACGGGCGATCTGCTTCATCTGACCTGCCGCGATTTCGCCAGCTTCCAGCGGAAACAGCTGAACTATGCCACCGCCTGGGCACAGGAGCGGCATGCGCGCGGCAAGAAGGCCACGCTGACCGACATCTTCACCCACACGCTGGGCGCGTTTCTGAAAACGCTGCTGCTACGTGGCGGCGTGCTGGACGGCAAACAGGGCTGGTTACTGGCGGTAGTGAATGCCCAGTATACTTTCAACAAATACACCGAGCTGTGGGCGCTGAACCGCGGCTACTCAGAGAAAACGTGAGCCATGAGCACAAAAGCGATTTATCCGGGTACCTTCGATCCGATCACTAACGGTCATCTTGATATCATCACCCGTGCGGCGTGTATGTTCGACAAGGTGATTCTGGCCATTGCCGCCAGCCCGAGCAAAAAGCCGATGTTCGACCTGAACGAACGCGTGCAGCTTGCCACCGATGCGATTTCGCATTTGTCGAATGTTGAGGTCGTCGGATTCAGCGATTTGATGGCAAACTTTGCCCGTGCCCAGCAGGCCAATATCCTGATCCGCGGTCTTCGCGCGGTAGCAGACTTCGAATATGAGATGCAGCTGGCGCACATGAACCGCCATCTGATGCCGGAGCTGGAGAGCGTATTCCTGATGCCCTCCAAAGAGTGGTCCTTCATCTCTTCTTCGCTGGTGAAAGAGGTGGCGCGCCATCGCGGGGACGTTACCCACTTTCTGCCGGTTAACGTCCACCAGGCGTTGATGGAAAAGTTAAAGTAACCCTACTTCTGGCACTGACGGCAGTAAAACGTGGCGCGCTGAGCGTGCTTCGTGGCAATAATCGGCGTCCCGCATGCTCTGCACGGTTCCCCCTTACGACCATAAACCTGCAACTCCTGCGCAAAATAGCCCGGCTTCCCGTCGCTTTGCAGAAAATCCTTCAGCGTCGTCCCGCCCTGCTCAATTGAGCGCAGCAGTACCGCTTTAATCACTCTGACCAGCAGCTCGCACTCCTGCGCAGACAGCGAAGAGGCCAGCCGATCGGGATGGATCCCGGCGGCAAACAACGATTCGCTGGCATAGATATTCCCCACGCCCACGACCAGCTTGTTATCCATCAGCCAGGGTTTAATCGGGGTTTTCTTTTTCGCGCACTTCTCTTTGAGATAATCCGCGTTAAACGCCTCTGAGAGCGGCTCAGGTCCAAGATGCGCCAGCACGTTGTGCCCTTCCAGCTCTTTGGTCCACAGCCATGCGCCAAAGCGACGCGGGTCGGTGTAACGCAGCACCTTGCCGTTACTCATCACCAGATCAACGTGGTCGTGCTTTTCCGCAGGCAACTCTTCGGTGAGGATGCGCAGGCTTCCCGACATGCCCAGATGGATAATGATCCAGCCGTCAGGCAGCTCCAGCAGCAGGTATTTCGCGCGGCGCTGTACGCTCAGGACGGGTTTATCGCTTAACGCGTGGATCTCATCGGACACCGGCCAGCGCAGACGCCCGTTGCGAACGACAGCATGAAGAATAGTCGCGCCAACCAGATGGGGCTCAATGCCGCGGCGGCTGGTCTCTACCTCAGGTAATTCAGGCATGGTTCCTCCGTTGAGATGCAGAATGCAAAAAACCCCGCAGATGCGGGGTTTTTCAATACAAGGAGACTAAAATTATTTGATTTTAGCTTCTTTGTACAGTACGTGCTGGCGTACAACTGGATCGAATTTTTTCAGTTCCAGTTTTTCCGGCTTAGTACGTTTGTTCTTCGTGGTGGTGTAGAAGTGACCTGTACCAGCAGAAGAAACCAGCTTGATTTTCTCGCGAATACCTTTAGCCATGATTTATTTCCTCTTTAAGTACTTAGTACTTTTCGCCACGGGCACGCAGTTCGGACAGAACTGTATCGATGCCTTTCTTATCGATTACACGCATACCTTTAGCAGATACGCGCAGGGTGACAAAACGCTTCTCGCTCTCAACCCAGAAACGGTGAGAGTGCAGGTTCGGCAGGAAACGGCGTTTAGTCGCGTTCAGTGCGTGGGAACGGTTGTTACCGGTCACCGGACGCTTGCCAGTAACTTGGCAGACTCGGGACATGTCTATTCTCCAAAAATCAAATTAGCTCGAGCTTCGTATGGGGTATCGGCGCCTCGTCAGGCTTTACAGCCCGGTCATCGCTTAGTTCTATTGAACTCTCGATTGCCAGGCCCAAATGCCAAACCCGAGATTCTCAAAGGTGGCGTAGTATACGCTGACTCGGCGGTGTGCTCAAGTCCCGAACAGACAAAGATCCCGATGGATCGCGAGAAAAGGCCTAAATCCAGCCACGTTCGGCAAAAGAAATGTACTCTCCGCGGCCAATTATCAGATGGTCCAGCACACGAATGTCCATGAATTGACAGCATTTGATAATACGTTCGGTAATTGCTTTGTCAGCTCTGCTTGGTTCTGCACAGCCAGAGGGGTGATTATGCGCGAGGATCACGCCGGCTGCATTCACTTTTATCGCTTCCCGCACAATTTCACGCGGATGCACCTCAACGTGGCTCAATGTTCCCGAAAAAAGGCGGGTATGTTTCAGTACCCGGTTTTTGTTGTCGAGAAAGATCACCATAAAGATCTCCCGCTCCAGATCGGAAAGCTGGCTTTGCAGAAATTCGCGGGTCATATCGGGGGTGAGGATCGGGTCTTCTTCCTCCATACGCACGTTGTAAAATCTCCGGGCCAGCTCCGCAATGCCCCGCAACTGGGCATATTTCGCCACGCCAATACCCTCAACGTGCGTAAACGCCTCCAGTTCGGCGGTCAACAATCCATACAGTGAGCCGAAATGCTCTATCAGCTCTTTCGCCAGCGTAAATACCGTTTTCCCCGGCGTGCCAGTGCGTAAAAAGAGCGCCAGCAGCTCGTCGTCCTTTAACAACGTGACGCCATGGCGCAGCATTTTTTCACGCGGTAGCAGCAGTTCAGTCTCTTCCATGCCCGGCCTCCTTCTGTTTGCCATTATGCTGCCACAGGCAAATTCGGGGCTCGACGCTGGCGTTTCGTTCTTGCGTAGCGCCTCGCAAAGTGAATTAAGGACATCATCACCCCGTTTTAGGGATTGTGATAAAATGCCCGCTCTCTGGTGAAACCCAACAGGAAAGAATCATGATGAGCCTGGCCGGTAAAAAAATCGTTCTTGGCGTCAGCGGCGGTATTGCTGCCTATAAAACGCCAGACCTGGTGCGCCGTTTGCGCGAGCGCGGGGCCGACGTACGGGTCGCGATCACCGAAGGCGGCAAAGCCTTTATCACCCCGCTGAGCCTGCAAGCCGTCTCGGGATACCCGGTATCCGACAGCCTTCTCGACCCGGCAGCCGAAGCCGCAATGGGCCATATTGAGCTGGGGAAATGGGCCGATCTGGTTATCCTTGCCCCCGCCACGGCAGATGTAATTGCCCGCGTGGCGGCCGGGATGGCGAACGATCTGGTAACGACCATTTGCCTCGCCACGCCTGCGCCCGTCGCGGTTGTACCCGCAATGAACCAGCAGATGTATCGCAACGCCGCTACCCAGCATAATCTGGATACGCTGGCCTCGCGCGGCCTGCTAATTTGGGGACCGGAGAGCGGCAGCCAGGCCTGTGGCGACGTGGGGCCAGGGCGTATGCTCGACCCATTGACGATTGTTGATATGGCCGCCGCCCATTTCTCGCCTGTCAACGATCTGCAACATCTCAACATCATGATTACTGCGGGCCCCACGCGCGAGCCGCTGGATCCGGTGCGATACATCACCAACCACAGCTCCGGCAAAATGGGCTTTGCAATTGCTGCCGCGGCAGCCAAACGCGGCGCGAACGTGACGCTGGTGAGCGGCCCGGTGTCGCTTACCACCCCTGCGTTTGTGCGGCGTATTGATGTAACTACCGCGCTGGAAATGGAAGCCGCCGTACAGGCGCATGCTCAACAACAGCATATTTTTATCGGCTGTGCGGCCGTTGCTGATTACCGCGCCGAAACCATTGCCGACGCCAAAATTAAAAAGCAAGGTGATGAATTAACAATAAAAATGGTGAAGAACCCGGATATCGTTGCCGGTGTCGCCGCATTGAAAACTCATCGTCCTTACGTTGTTGGGTTTGCCGCAGAAACGAATAATGTGGAAGAATATGCCCGGCAAAAACGTACCCGCAAAAACCTCGATTTGATTTGCGCGAACGACGTATCGCTGTCCACGCAAGGATTTAACAGCGACAGCAACGCATTGCACCTTTTCTGGCAGGATGGAGATAAAGTCTTACCGCTTGAGCGCAAAGAACTCCTGGGCCAACAATTACTGGACGAGATCGTTACCCGTTATGATGAAAAAAATCGACGTTAAGATTCTGGACCCGCGCGTTGGCAAGCAATTTCCGCTGCCAACGTATGCCACCTCCGGCTCTGCCGGTCTTGACCTGCGCGCCTGTCTCGATGACGCCGTAGAACTGGCGCCGGGTGCAACGACCCTGATCCCGACCGGGCTGGCGATTCACATTGCTGACCCGTCACTGGCAGCGGTGATCCTGCCGCGCTCTGGCCTGGGCCATAAGCATGGCGTCGTGCTGGGTAACCTGGTCGGCCTGATCGACTCTGACTATCAGGGTCAGCTGATGGTATCCGTCTGGAACCGTGGCCAGGACAGCTTCACCATTGAACCGGGCGAGCGTATTGCGCAGATGGTGTTTGTACCGGTGGTGCAGGCAGAATTTAACCTGGTGGCAGACTTCGACGCTACCGACCGTGGCGAAGGCGGCTTCGGCCATTCCGGGCGCAAATAACCGCCCGACAAACACGCATCTCACAGCGCCATAATGCAATAACAAACCGCAAACGTCAGTTTGCGGGTCGCTGTGTGGTTGCCAGCCTGACAAGTGCTTATTTTCAGGGGTATTTTGTAACATGGCAGAAAAACAAACCGCGAAAAGGAATCGTCGCGAAGAAATACTTCAATCTCTGGCTCTGATGCTTGAATCCAGCGACGGCAGTCAACGCATCACCACCGCCAAGCTGGCGGCCTCTGTGGGCGTGTCAGAGGCGGCGCTGTATCGTCATTTCCCGAGCAAAACCCGGATGTTCGACAGCCTGATCGAGTTTATCGAAGATAGCCTGATCACGCGCATCAACCTGATTCTGAAGGATGAAAAAGACACCAGCACGCGTCTGCGTCTGATTGTGCTGCTGATTCTGGGCTTTGGTGAACGTAACCCGGGTCTGACCCGTATTCTTACCGGCCACGCGCTGATGTTTGAACAGGATCGTCTGCAAGGCCGTATAAACCAGCTTTTTGAGCGTATCGAAGCCCAGCTTCGTCAGGTTCTGCGCGAGAAGAAAATGCGGGAAGGTGAGGGATATAATACGGATGAGACGCTGCTGGCAAGCCAGATCCTGGCATTTTGCGAAGGGATGCTCTCCCGGTTTGTGCGCAGCGAGTTTAAATATCGACCAACGGACGATTTTGACGCCCGCTGGCCGTTAGTAGCAGCACAATTACAGTAACGCCATCGCCGGATGGCGGCTTCGCCTTATCCGGCCTACGAACAGGTAGGCCCGGTAAGCGTAGCGCCACCGGGCAATTGAATTATACGCCAAACTCTTCGCGGTATTGACGTACCGCCGCCAGGTGATCCGCCATTTCAGGCTTCTCTTCCAGATATGCAATCAGGTCTGTCAGCGTGATGATAGAGATCACTTTGCAGCCATAATCGCGTTCCACTTCCTGAATAGCAGAGATGTCGCCACGCCCACGCTCCTGACGATCGAGCGAAATCAGCACACCCGCAAGCGTTGCACCGTTAGCCTGGATAATTTCCATCGATTCACGGATCGCGGTGCCTGCGGTGATCACGTCATCTACCAGCATCACGCGGCCCTGCAACGCACTGCCTACCAGATTGCCGCCTTCACCGTGGGTTTTGGCCTCTTTACGGTTAAAGCAGTACGGTACGTCGCGGTCATGGTGCTCCGCCAGCGCCACCGCCGTGGTGGTTGCAATTGGAATGCCTTTGTACGCGGGGCCAAACAGCAGATCGAAATCAATCCCGGAATCCACCAGCGCTTCGGCATAGAAGCGGCCTAACAGTGCCAGGTCGCGCCCGGTATTAAACAGCCCGGCGTTGAAGAAATACGGGCTTTTACGCCCGGATTTCAGCGTGAACTCGCCAAACTTAAGTACCTGCTTGTTAAGCGCAAACTCAATAAACTGGCGCTGATACGATTTCATGGATTTGCTCCTTTGTCTTTTCAGTCTTACAGGCAAAAAAAAGGCGACTCATTGGTCGCCTTAAAATCAATTTTCTAACGCCGCTTTCTGCGTCGCTACAATAGATTCAATACCCCCTCGGGCCAACGCCAGCAAGGTGAGCAGTTCTTCGTGAGTGAATGGCTCGCCTTCTGCCGTGCCCTGCACTTCAATGATGCGACCATCTTCGGTCATCACCACGTTCATGTCGGTTTCTGCGGCAGAATCTTCAACGTATTCCAGATCGCAAAGCGCTTCGCCGTTAACAATACCAACGGAGACAGCAGCAACCATCCCTTTCATTGGGTTGGTTTTCAGCTTACCGGCGGCAACCAGCTTGTTCAGCGCATCTGCCAGCGCCACACAGGCACCGGTAATGGAGGCCGTACGCGTGCCGCCATCGGCCTGGATCACGTCGCAGTCCAGCGTGATGGTGAACTCACCCAGCGTTTTTAAGTCAACCGCGGCGCGGAGCGCACGTGCGATCAGGCGCTGGATCTCCATAGTACGGCCGCCCTGCTTACCTTTTGCCGCTTCACGAGCATTACGGGTATGGGTTGCGCGCGGCAACATACCGTATTCCGCGGTGATCCACCCCTGCCCCTGACCTTTCAGGAAGCGAGGCACGCCCTCTTCGATGGACGCGGTGCAAAGCACTTTGGTGTCACCAAACTCAACCAGCACGGAGCCTTCAGCGTGTTTTGTATAGTTACGGGTCAGGGTGACGGGACGCACCTGGTTGGCGCTACGACCTGCTGGACGCATGATGGATTCTCCGGCTTGAAACGAATGTGGCTGCGCATTATACGGATAAAGGACGCTTATTCCTATCCTGAGAAGCCCCTGAAAGCTATAATCCCCCCATCTCTCCTTTAAAAACGGGAATGTCTATGATCCGCAGTATGACCGCCTACGCCCGGCGTGAAATCAAGGGTAGCTGGGGTAGCGCTACCTGGGAAATGCGCTCGGTAAACCAGCGCTATCTGGAAACATATTTCCGTATGCCGGAACAGTTCCGCAGCCTGGAGCCTGTGGTGCGTGAGCGTATCCGTACGCGTCTGACCCGCGGGAAAGTGGAATGTAACCTGCGTTTTGAGCCCGATGCCAGTGCACAGGGCGAACTGATCCTGAACGAAAAGCTGGCAAAACAGCTGGTTAATGCGGCGAACTGGGTCAAAATGCAAAGCGATGAAGGCGAGATCAACCCGGTTGATATTCTGCGCTGGCCTGGCGTGATGGCCGCCGGAGAGCAGGATCTGGACGCGATTACCGCTGAAATCCTGGCTGCACTCGACGGCACGCTGGATGACTTTATCGTTGCCCGCGAAACCGAAGGCCAGGCGCTGAAAGCGATGATTGAGCAACGCCTTGAAGGCGTGAGCGCCGAAGTGGCTAAAGTGCGCGCGCATATGCCAGAAGTGCTGCAATGGCAGCGTGAGCGACTTGTCGCCAAACTGGAAGAGGCGGAAGTTCAGCTGGAAAACAACCGTCTGGAACAAGAGCTGGTGCTGATGGCGCAGCGTGTAGACGTGGCTGAAGAGCTGGATCGTCTGGAAGCGCACGTTAAAGAGACCTACAACATCCTGAAGAAGAAAGAAGCGGTAGGCCGCCGTCTCGACTTTATGATGCAGGAGTTCAACCGCGAGTCGAACACGCTGGCGTCTAAGTCTATCAATGCAGAGGTGACCAATTCAGCAATTGAACTGAAGGTCCTGATTGAGCAGATGCGCGAGCAGATCCAGAATATCGAGTAATACCTTTCAGGGTGGTGTCTGGCACATCACCCATTACTTTTTCTAATCCTTATTTATCCTTACTTTCTTTGCCTCCCGCCTTATCACAAGCCCGCCTGGCATGCGTTGATAAATTCCTTTAGGGCAAATCCCCTCGCCTTAGAAAATCTCAATCGTGATCTTGCGCACAAATCGCTAATCTCCTCCTCTTCATTCCGGAGGGTTTATGCTGCTTCACATTCTCTATCTTATTGGCATTACCGCTGAAGCCATGACCGGCGCGCTTGCCGCCGGACGTCGCCGAATGGACACCTTCGGCGTGATCATTATTGCCACGGCCACTGCGCTCGGCGGCGGGTCCGTGCGCGATATCCTGCTTGGCCATTATCCGCTCGGCTGGGTTAAAAACCCTGAGTACGTCATTATCGTGGCAACGGCAGCCGTGTTAACCACGATTGTAGCCCCGGTGATGCCTCATCTGCGCCGCTTGTTCCTGGTGCTGGATGCGCTTGGGCTGATTGTTTTTTCCATCATTGGCGCACAAATTGCTCTCGATATGGGTGAAGGCCCGGTTATCGCCACCATTGCGGCGGTGATCACGGGCGTGTTTGGCGGGGTGCTGCGCGATATGTTCTGCAAACGTATCCCGCTGGTTTTCCAGAAGGAACTGTATGCCGGCATCTCCTTTGCCGCGGCAGTGCTTTATGTCGCCTTGCAGCACTATGTCACCAACCACGATGTGGTCGTTATCTCCACGCTGCTGTTTGGTTTCACGGCGCGAATGCTGGCATTGCGTCTGAAGCTTGGCCTGCCGGTTTTTCATTACAAGCACAACGCGCATTAAGGTCAGAACCCGTTAATGTGCTGCTCAGCCAGCCACCTTGCCAGCCTATCAACGGGAGGCGCATGCAGCCAGTTAACGACCTGCTGCGCCTTCTCCTCACCTGTTCCCGGCAAAGCCTGCCAGTCAGCGGCGCTCCGCTGATTCAGCGCCTGCCACGACGCCGCCCCAACCGCATTCAGCGTGGCTTTTGTCAGCGGGATCCCCATCGCTGTGACCCAGCGAATAAAAGGTTGTTTGCGCACAATATTAAAACGATGCCAGAGCGATAACCCGCGCCCGGCGGAAAAGCCAGGCGTGGACTGTAGCTGCGCCTGCGTCAGTGTTAACCACGAAAAAATATGCTCGAAACGATGCGTCTGATGAAGCGTTCGCCAGCCCGCCTCGCCTAACCCCTCGATCCCTAGCCCTTGTTTTGAGCTAAGCCACGTCAACCGGGCAAAGAACTGTTCCATACACGCTGGTGAGGCATAAAAACAGGTCAGCGAGTGGTACTGCAGGGCCGGAGGTTCTGGTTTTTCCCTGTTCGCTCCCCGCCAGACAACTCGATCGAATCGGGGGATCCCCTGCCCGGCGAGGCTTATCAGAACCTGATCGCCGGGAACAATATCCAGCCGCTGCCAGCGTGTGACCGACCCCAGGCTCACCCGCCGCACCTGTTTATCATCAAGCTTTACTGGATCCAGTTCGGCTACAACGGACACCTTGCCCGTTCGCCCGACGCCAAACTGTATCCCTCGCACTTCAGCAACCTGAGCGACAGGCGTATATTTCCATGCGACAACCCAACGGCCTTCACCGGGTAACCAACCGTCGCCCGCGGGTTCATCCGCTGAACGCACCACAATGCCGTCCGTGGCAAAGGGCAATGCTGTTGTATGCCACGCTGAACGCTGCGCTTCGACCGCATTCACAGACGCGGCGGGCAGCGTATAACGCGCCGTCAGGGTGAACCCGGCTTTTGACAACGCATCCAGAGATACCTGCATCTCTTTAGGTCCATCCGGCCAGGCCCAGATAAACACGCCGAGCTGCCTGAGAAGTGCGCTATCGTTATGACGCATCATGGCGCCCGCCACTTTTGCCCGCATGTTCATCCCCCCCATCTGACGCTGGATGTGGTTTTCATGAATCCAGAACAGTTCACCCTGTAAGACGCTATTTGCCAGGGGGCCGGACAGGTTTTGCGGAACAGAGGGGATTGATCGAACCTGCGCCGTCAAGTCTTCACCTTTTACACCGTTGCCACGGCTAATGGCCCGGACAAGCTTCCCGCCCTGGTACACCAGCGTCACAGCCACGCCATCCACTTTGGGCTGCATCCAGAGATGTTGCCGGGCTCGCATCCACTGGCTGAGCTCAGCTTTACTGGCAACCTTATGCACGCCCGTATGCGCAACCGGGTGTGTCACACTACCTGTCAGAGGTGGCGGTCTCTCTTCGGAAGAGACATGACCAAAGCAGCGCTGCCACTGGTTCAACCGCGCGTTAAGCTGATCGTAAACTCCGTCATCAACGTCACTGACTCCCTGCTTCCAGTAAGCATCGTCCCAGCGTTTGATCTGCGCGCTCAGCGCTGCAATTTCCTTTTCTGCTTTTGCCTGGGACCATACCGGGCATACCGCTAACCCGGTGCTACACCACAACAGCGCAAACCCGCTTATCCATCGCCACATTATTACCCCTCCTTTGCGTTGGAGGAGGTATAACCCGGTATTGAAAACGACGCGAATGGCAACGTTACGCTTTACGAGGCGTTATCCAGCGTTTCTTTTTGTTGCTGCAAACCGCAGACAAAACCTGAAAACGGCACGCAAAATTTAATCATCCACGGGAAAAAGTGTGACAAAGGCTACGTCACACAGCGGCGACGTGTATAATAAGCCCGTATGTAGGACTTCTTCGTTAACACATACAAAAGACTCTCATGGCTCAAGGCACGCTTTATATTGTTTCTGCCCCTAGTGGCGCGGGTAAATCCAGCCTTATTCAGGCACTGTTAAAAACCCAACCGTTGTACGATACGCAGGTTTCTGTTTCTCACACCACGCGAGCACCGCGTCCGGGTGAGGTGCACGGTGAACACTATTTCTTTGTGAATCACGACGAATTCAGAGCGATGATTGGCAGAGACGCGTTTCTTGAACACGCAGAAGTATTCGGTAACTACTACGGTACTTCGCGTGAAACCATTGAGCAGGTTCTTGCGACCGGCGTGAACGTGTTCCTGGATATCGACTGGCAGGGCGCGCAGCAAATTCGTAAGAAAATGCCTGATTCGCGCAGTATCTTTATTTTACCGCCATCGAAAGATGAACTGGATCGCCGCCTGCGGGGTCGCGGCCAGGACAGCGAAGAAGTTATCGCGAAGCGTATGGCACAGGCAGTTGCAGAAATGAGCCATTACGCGGAATATGATTACCTTATTGTGAATGATGATTTTGATGCCGCGCTGAGCGATCTCAAAACTATCCTTCGCGCAGAACGTCTGCGTATGAGCCGCCAGAAGCAGCGACATGACGCATTAATCACCAAACTGTTGGCAGACTGAACCCACTTTCAGTATCATGCCCAGTCATTTCTTCACCTGTGGAGCATTTTAAGTATGGCACGCGTAACTGTTCAGGACGCTGTAGAGAAAATTGGTAACCGTTTTGACCTGGTACTGGTCGCCGCGCGTCGCGCTCGTCAGATGCAGGTAGGCGGTAAAGATCCGCTGGTACCGGAAGAAAACGATAAAACCACCGTTATTGCACTTCGCGAAATCGAAGAAGGTCTGATCAACAACCAGATCCTCGACGTGCGTGAGCGCCAGGAGCAGCAAGAGCAGGAAGCCGCAGAACTGCAGGCCGTAACCGCCATTGCTGAAGGTCGTCGTTAATTAAACCTGCGGGTCGCCCTTGTATCTGTTTGAAAGCCTGAATCAACTGATTCAAACCTACCTGCCTGAAGACCAGATTAAGCGTCTTCAGCAGGCGTATCTCGTTGCACGTGACGCTCACGAGGGCCAGACACGTTCAAGCGGTGAACCCTATATCACGCACCCGGTAGCGGTGGCCTGTATTCTGGCCGAGATGAAACTCGACTACGAAACGCTCATGGCCGCCCTGCTGCATGACGTGATTGAAGATACCCCTGCCACCTACCAGGACATGGAACAGCTGTTTGGCAAAAGCGTTGCCGAGCTGGTGGAAGGGGTCTCTAAGCTTGATAAGCTGAAATTCCGCGATAAGAAAGAGGCGCAGGCCGAAAACTTTCGCAAGATGATCATGGCGATGGTGCAGGATATCCGCGTCATTCTCATCAAACTTGCTGACCGCACCCACAATATGCGCACGCTGGGCTCACTTCGCCCGGATAAACGTCGCCGCATCGCCCGTGAAACCCTCGAAATCTACAGTCCGCTGGCGCACCGTTTAGGTATTCATCACATTAAAACCGAGCTGGAAGAGCTGGGTTTTGAAGCGTTATACCCGAACCGCTATCGCGTGATTAAAGAGGTGGTGAAAGCCGCACGAGGCAACCGTAAAGAGATGATTCAAAAGATCCTCTCTGAAATAGAAGGGCGCTTGCAGGAAGCCGGTATTCCGTGCCGCGTCAGCGGTCGCGAAAAGCATTTGTACTCTATTTACTGCAAAATGGTGCTCAAAGAGCAGCGTTTTCACTCGATCATGGATATCTACGCGTTCCGCGTCATCGTCCACGACTCTGACACCTGCTACCGCGTGCTGGGGCAGATGCATAGCCTGTACAAGCCACGTCCGGGGCGCGTCAAAGATTACATCGCCATTCCAAAAGCGAACGGATATCAATCTTTGCACACCTCCATGATTGGCCCGCACGGCGTTCCGGTTGAGGTGCAAATTCGTACCGAAGACATGGATCAGATGGCGGAAATGGGTGTCGCGGCGCACTGGGCTTATAAAGAGCACGGCGGCGAAAGCAGCACCACCGCGCAAATCCGCGCCCAGCGCTGGATGCAGAGCCTGCTGGAGCTGCAACAAAGTGCAGGTAGCTCGTTTGAATTTATCGAGAGCGTTAAATCCGATCTCTTCCCGGATGAGATTTACGTTTTCACGCCGGAAGGGCGCATTGTCGAACTGCCTGCGGGCGCGACGCCGGTCGACTTCGCTTACGCCGTGCATACCGATATCGGCCATGCCTGCGTGGGTGCCCGCGTCGACAGGCAGCCTTATCCGCTGTCGCAGCCGCTCTTCAGCGGGCAGACTGTCGAAATTATTACCGCGCCGGGCGCACGTCCTAACGCTGCCTGGCTGAACTTTGTCGTGAGCTCAAAAGCGCGCGCAAAAATCCGCCAGCTGCTGAAAAATCTCAAGCGCGACGACTCCGTCAGTCTCGGGCGTCGTCTGCTCAATCACGCGCTGGGTGGCAGCCGCAAACTGGCAGAGATCCCACCAGAGAATATTCAGCATGAGCTGGAGCGTATGAAGCTCGCCTCGCTGGATGACCTGCTGGCAGAGATTGGCCTCGGAAACGCCATGAGCGTGGTCGTGGCGAAGAACCTGCAACAGGGCGAAACGACAGCCGTTCCTGCTAACGCGCAAAATCATGGTCACCTGCCAATCAAAGGCGCTGACGGGGTGCTCATCACCTTCGCCAAATGCTGCCGCCCTATCCCGGGCGACCCGATTATTGCGCACGTCAGCCCGGGTAAAGGGCTGGTGATCCACCACGAATCCTGCCGTAACATCCGTGGCTATCAGAAAGAGCCTGAGAAGTTCATGGCGGTCGAATGGGATAAAGAGACAGCGCAGGAATTTATCACTGAAATCAAGGTGGATATGTTTAACCACCAGGGTGCACTGGCGAACCTGACGGCAGCGATCAACACGGCCTCGTCAAACATTCAGAGCCTGAATACTGAAGAAAAAGATGGCCGCGTTTACAGCGCCTTTATTCGCCTGACCGCCCGTGACCGCGTACATCTGGCCAATATTATGCGCAAGATCCGCGTGATGCCGGATGTCATTAAAGTCACCCGTAACCGAAACTAGCATTATGAATTCAACACGTTACGAGCGAATCTGCGAAATGCTCGCCAGGCGTCAGCCTGATCTGACGGTCTGCATGGAGCAGGTCCATAAACCTCATAACGTCTCTGCTATCGTTCGCACCGCAGATGCCGTCGGCGTGCATGAAGTCCACGCCGTCTGGCCAGGCGCACGTATGCGTACCATGGCCTCCACCGCCGCAGGCAGCAACAGCTGGGTATCCGTGAAAACTCACCAGACTATTGGTGAAGCGGTCTTGCACCTGAAAGGGCGTGGCATGCAGGTTCTGGCAACCAACCTCTCTGCTAAAGCCGTGGATTTCCGTGAGATCGATTACACCCGTCCGACCTGCATTTTAATGGGCCAGGAGAAAACGGGGATCACGCAGGAAGCACTGGATTTGGCTGACCGGGACATCATCATTCCGATGATCGGCATGGTCCAGTCACTCAACGTGTCGGTCGCCTCAGCGCTGATCCTGTATGAAGCGCAGCGCCAGCGTCAGAATGCCGGAATGTACGAGCGCAGCAACAGCATGCTGCCGGAAGAGGAGCAGCAGCGCCTGCTGTTTGAAGGTGGCTATCCGGTGCTGGCTCGCGTTGCGAAGCAGAAGAAATTGCCTTACCCCCACGTCAACGCGCAGGGCGAAATTGAAGCCGATGCCGAGTGGTGGTCCACCATGCAGTACGCAGGGTAAATCATGAAAGGCCGCCTGCTGGACGCCATACCGCTCAACAGCCTGACGGGCGTGGGCGCGGCACAAAGCAGTAAACTGGCGAAGATTGGCCTGCACACCGTGCAGGATCTCCTGCTCCACCTCCCCCTGCGTTACGAAGACCGTACTCAACTTTATAAAATTGGCGATCTGCTGCCCGCTATTTACGCCACCGTTGAAGGGGAAGTGCTGAACTGCAACATCACCTTTGGCGGACGCAGGATGATGACCTGCCAGATCAGCGACGGCACCGGCATTCTCACCATGCGCTTTTTCAACTTCAATGCGGCGATGAAAAACAGCCTTGCCACTGGACGACGCGTACTTGCGTACGGTGAAGCCAAACGGGGCAAATACGGCGCGGAGATGATCCACCCGGAATACCGCGTGCAGGGCGATCTCAGCTCACCTGAGCTACAGGAGACGCTCACGCCGGTCTATCCAACCACCGAAGGCATTAAGCAGGCCACGCTGCGCAAGCTCACCGACCAGGCGCTGGAGCTGCTCGATACCTGCGCCATTAACGAGCTGCTGCCGCCGGAGCTGGCGCAGGGCATGATGAGCCTGCCGGAGGCGTTGCGCACCCTGCACCGTCCACCGCCAACGCTTCAGCTTGTTGATTTAGAAAGCGGTAAACATCCCGCCCAACGGCGTCTTATCCTTGAGGAATTACTGGCTCACAACCTGAGCATGCTGGCACTGCGCGCCGGTGCGCAGCGTTTCCACGCTCAGCCTTTAGGCCAGCGTGATGAACTCAAAGATAAGCTGCTGGCCTCACTCCCGTTTAAACCCACCGGCGCACAGGCGCGGGTTACCGCCGAGATTGAACGCGATATGGCGCTGAATGTGCCGATGATGCGCCTGGTGCAGGGCGACGTGGGTTCCGGGAAAACGCTGGTTGCCGCGCTGGCCGCTTTACGCGCTATCGCCCACGGCAAGCAGGTGGCGCTGATGGCGCCGACAGAACTGCTGGCCGAGCAGCACGCCAACAATTTCCGTAACTGGTTCGCCCCACTGGGGATCGAAGTGGGCTGGCTGGCCGGGAAGCAGAAGGGCAAAGCACGTCTTGCGCAGCAGGAAGCTATTGCCAGCGGGCAGGTGCAGATGATTGTCGGCACGCACGCCATTTTCCAGGAACAGGTGCAGTTTAACGGCCTGGCGCTGGTCATTATCGACGAACAGCACCGCTTTGGTGTTCATCAGCGTCTGGCGCTGTGGGAGAAAGGTCTGCAACAGGGCTTCCACCCGCATCAGCTGATCATGACCGCCACGCCGATTCCGCGCACCCTGGCGATGACGGCCTATGCCGATCTGGATACCTCCACCATCGACGAGTTGCCGCCGGGCCGAACGCCGGTGACCACGGTTGCCATACCGGACACGCGGCGCAGCGACATCATTGACCGCGTGCGCAACGCCTGTACGCAGGAAGGGCGTCAGGCGTACTGGGTCTGCACCCTGATTGAAGAGTCTGAGCTGCTGGAAGCGCAGGCTGCCGAAGCCACATGGGAAGAGTTAAAGCTCGCCCTGCCAGAGCTGAACGTCGGTCTGGTTCACGGGCGCATGAAGCCTGCCGAGAAGCAGGCGGTGATGCAGTCGTTCAAACAGGGCGAGCTGCACTTACTCGTTGCGACCACGGTTATCGAAGTGGGCGTGGATGTGCCGAACTCCAGCCTGATGATTATTGAGAACCCGGAGCGTCTGGGCCTGGCGCAGCTCCACCAGCTACGAGGCCGCGTGGGCCGTGGCGCGATCGCCTCTCACTGCGTGCTGCTCTACAAAGCCCCGCTGTCGAAAACCGCGCAGATGCGTTTGCAGGTATTACGCGACAGCAATGACGGCTTCGTCATTGCGCAAAAAGATCTGGAGATCCGCGGCCCGGGCGAACTGCTGGGCACACGTCAGACGGGTAACGCCGAATTTAAAGTGGCGGATTTGCTGCGCGATCAGGCCATGATCCCCGAAGTACAACGCCTTGCGCGTCATATTCATGAACGCTACCCCGAACAGGCGGCAGCGTTAATTGAACGCTGGATGCCGGAAACCGAGCGGTATTCCAACGCCTGACGATCAGCCAAACATTGGCAGCATCAGGTAGAGCTTAATGACCAGCGCGTTGACGATATCAATGAAGAATGCGCCCACCATCGGCACCACCAGAAACGCCATGTGCGACGGGCCGAACCGTTCGGTGATCGCCTGCATATTCGCGATGGCCGTTGGTGTCGCTCCCAGACCAAATCCACAGTGACCCGCAGCCAGTACCGCCGCATCATAGTTTTTGCCCATCATGCGCCAGGTAACAAAGATGGCATACAGCGCCATAAACACGGCCTGTACCGCCAGGATCGCCACCATCGGCAGCGCCAACGAGGCCAGCTCCCACAGCTTGAGGCTCATCAGCGCCATCGCCAGGAACAGCGACAGGCTGACGTTCCCCAGCACGGACACCGCGCGTTCGAAGACGCGGTAGAAGCCCATCTGCGCCAGACCGTTGCTCAGGATCACCCCGATAAACAGCACGCAGACAAAGGTTGGCAGTTCGAAAGCCGTTCCCGCCAGCCATTGCGCAACGATTTTGCCCACGGTGAGGCAGATGGCAATCATGGCGATGGTTTCAATCATCACCAGCGAGGTGATGCTGCGACCAACGTCCGGTTTTTCGAACGCGGTCGGCACCATTTCATCGTCTGGTCTGCCTTCCGGCGTAGTGGAATGTTTCACCAGATAGCGCGCCACCGGGCCGCCAATCAGCCCGCCAAGCACCAGGCCAAAGGTCGCGCAGGCCATTGCCACTTCCGTTGCGTTTTCAAAGCCATAGCGTTCGATGAACAGCTTGCTCCACGCCGCGCCCGTTCCGTGGCCACCTGACAGGGTAATCGACCCCGCCAGCAGACCCATCAGCGGATCCAGCCCCAGCAGCGACGCCATACCGATGCCGATGGCGTTTTGCATCAGCAGCAGGCCCACCACGACAATCAAAAACACGCCCAGCACCTTGCCACCCGAACGCAGGCTTGCGAGGTTAGCGTTCAGGCCGATAGTGGCAAAGAAGGCCAGCATCAACGGATCTTTCAGGGACATATCAAAATCAATTTCCCAACCCATGCTTTTTTTCAGTACCAGCAGGGCCAGCGCCACCAGCAATCCACCGGCGACAGGTTCAGGAATGGTGTACTTTTTCAGAAAGGAAACACTGTGTACCAGCTTGCGACCAAGCAGAAGAACCAGCGTTGCGGCAACAAGGGTCGACAACGTATCGAGATGAATCATAAAAGGCTCCTGTTATGCGCGTGTTCCATACACACGCGGCGTTATCCTGGGCCGGGTGTTGCTCGTCATGAGCCGCCGGCGCGAAAAGTGTAATTTTTTTTTCCTGTTCGTTGTAGAAAACCTGCTCACACCGGCAGATTTTCTCTCTTTTTTTTGCTGGCAATCGTTTGCTTTTACCAGGTGGTCAGCTAAAATGCCCGCTTTTCCACCGTGGGATTGCCGCCGATGTCTGTTAACACTCTGGAGTCTGCTGATGCGCAACCGATTGCGCAGAAGCAAAACAGTGAACTGATTTACCGCCTTGAAGATCGTCCCCCGCTACCTCAAACCCTGTTTGCCGCCTGCCAGCATCTGCTGGCGATGTTCGTTGCGGTCATCACGCCGGCTCTGCTGATTTGTCAGGCGCTGGGGTTACCGGCGCAGGATACGCAACACATCATCAGTATGTCTCTGTTCGCTTCCGGTGTAGCCTCCATCATTCAAATTAAAGCCTGGGGTCCGGTGGGTTCGGGGTTGCTGTCGATTCAGGGCACCAGCTTTAACTTTGTGGCGCCGCTGATCATGGGCGGTACGGCACTGAAAACCGGCGGCGCAGATGTCCCGACGATGATGGCGGCGCTATTCGGCACCCTGATGCTGGCAAGCTGCACAGAGATGATCATCTCCCGCGTTCTGCACCTTGCGCGCCGGGTGATCACCCCGCTGGTCTCCGGCGTGGTGGTGATGATTATCGGCCTGTCGCTGATTCAGGTGGGTCTGACCTCCATCGGGGGCGGCTACGCGGCAATGAGCGACCATACCTTCGGCGCGCCGAAAAACCTGCTGCTGGCAGGCGTGGTGCTGGCGATCATTATTCTGCTTAACCGCCAGCGTAACCCGTACCTGCGCGTGGCTTCGCTGGTGATCGCCATGGCGGCCGGTTACCTGCTGGCGTGGGCGCTGGGCATGCTGCCGGAAAACACCACCCCAACCAACAGCGCGTTGATTACCGTGCCAACGCCGCTCTACTACGGCCTGGGCATTGACTGGAGTCTGCTCCTGCCGCTGATGCTGGTCTTTATGATCACCTCGCTGGAAACCATTGGCGATATCACTGCCACCTCCGACGTGTCCGAGCAGCCGGTCTCCGGCCCGCTGTACATGAAACGTCTGAAAGGCGGCGTGCTGGCGAACGGACTGAACTCGTTTGTCTCGGCGGTGTTCAACACATTCCCGAACTCCTGCTTCGGCCAGAACAATGGCGTGATCCAGTTGACCGGCGTGGCCAGCCGCTACGTGGGCTTCGTGGTGGCGCTGATGCTGGTGGTCCTCGGCCTGTTCCCGGCGGTGAGCGGGTTTGTGCAGCACATTCCCGAGCCGGTCCTGGGCGGCGCGACGCTGGTCATGTTCGGTACCATCGCGGCCTCCGGCGTGCGTATCGTCTCCCGCGAGCCGCTGAACCGCCGCGCAATCATGATTATTGCGCTGTCTCTCGCCGTAGGACTTGGCGTCTCCCAGCAGCCGTTGATTTTGCAGTTTGCCCCGGACTGGGTGAAAAACCTGCTCTCTTCCGGCATCGCCGCGGGCGGTATTACCGCTATCGTGCTGAATCTCATTTTCCCGCCTGAAAAGAACTGATCCCCACACGGCAGGCTGTCAATGCCTGCCGTGACATCTCTTTACACCATTCCCGCCTTGAGCATTGCGCATAATTCGTGCATAACACCCTTATGTGCGTTTCGCGGGAAGGAAGACCATGAAATTTATTGGAAAGCTGCTTATCTATCTTCTGGTAGCCCTGCTCATTGTAGTGCTCGCCTTTTATTTTCTGCTCCAGACCCGCTGGGGCGCATCGCAGGTCAGCAGCTGGATCACGGTGAATACCGATTACGAGCTCAACTTTGACCTGATGGATCACCGCTTTTCATCCCCTTCTCACATCCTTCTGGAAAACGTTACCTTCGGACGAGATGGCAAACCGGCCACGCTGGTCGCTAAAAAAGTGGATATTGGCTTAAGCAGCCGCCAGATCACCGACCCGCTGCATATGGACGCCATCACCCTGTTCGATGGCACGCTGAATTTATCTCCACAGACGGCGCCGCTGCCGTTCCAGGCCGACCGTCTGCAACTGAATAACATGGCCTTTAACAGCCCGAATACGGAGTGGGATCTCAGTGCGCAAAAGGTGACCGGTGGCGTCAGCCCGTGGCAGCCCGAGGCGGGGAACGTACTGGGGAAAAATGCGCAAATCCAGATGAGCGCCGGGTCGCTCACGCTCAACGGCATACCGGCCAACAACGTGCTGATTCAGGGACAACTCAACGGCAAAGAGGTGGTGCTCAATACCATCGGTGCCGATATGGCGCGCGGCTCGCTTACGGGGTCGGCTCAGCGTAATGCCGACGGTGGCTGGGTTATCGACACCCTGCGTCTGAATGAGATCCGCCTGCAAAGCGACAAATCGCTGCTGGATTTCTTCGCTCCTCTCTCCACCCTGCCTTCGTTACAGATTGGGCGGCTGGAAGTGACCGATGCCCGTCTACAGGGGCCAGACTGGGCGGTTACCGACCTTGATCTTAGCCTGCGTAACCTCACCCTGAGTAAAGGGGACTGGCAAAGCCAGGAGGGACGGTTATCCATGAACGCCAGCGAATTTATCTACGGCTCGCTGCATCTTTTTGACCCTATCCTGAACGCGGAATTCTCCCCGCAGGGCATTGCGCTGCGTCAGTTCACTTCCCGCTGGGAAGGGGGCATGGTGCGCACCTCCGGCAACTGGCTGCGCGACGGGAACGCACTGGTGCTGGACGACGTTGCCATTGCCGGGCTGGAATATACGCTTCCGGAAAACTGGAAAACGCTGTGGATGGATCCGCTTCCGGCATGGCTGAACAGCGTGACGCTGAAAAAATTCGGCCTGAGCCGCAACCTGGTGATCGACATCGATCCGGCGTTCCCATGGCAGATCACCTCCCTCGACGGTTATGGCGCTAATCTGCGTCTGGCGCAAGACCACAAGTGGGGCGTGTGGGGCGGTAACGCAACCCTGAACGGGGCGGCAGCAACCTTTAACCGCGTCGACGTGCGACGCCCGTCGCTGGCGCTGAATGCCAACGCCGCAACGGTAAACATTACCGACCTGAGCGCCTTTACCGAGAAAGGGATCCTGGAAGCGACCGCCACCGTGTCACAGTTGCCACAGCGACAAACCACCGTGAGCCTGAACGGGCGCGGTGTACCACTCAACGTTTTGCAGCAGTGGGGCTGGCCAGCGCTGCCGATTGCGGGCGACGGCAATATTCAGCTCACCGCCAGCGGCAGCGTGCAGGCCAATGCGCCGCTGAAGCCGACGGTGAACGGGAAGCTGAGCGCGGTAAATATGGATAAACAGCAGGTGCAGCAGACGATGACCGGCGGGATGGTGTCGGCGGTGGCTCCGGCACAGTAAAAAGCCGGGTGGCGGCTTCGCCTTACCCGGCCTACGAGGTTTTGGTTCCCTCTCCCCGTGGGTGAGGGCATCAGACCGCATAATTACCGTAGGCCCGGTAAGCGAAGCGCCACCGGGCATTTTTCCAGCTCAGAGGTGGATCACCACCTCATCCCCGTCGGCTTTCACCACCACACCCCACTCGCTGCCCACATGTGAACCGCCTTTTACGCCGCCGACCTTCTGCACGTTGCGCAAGCACACCGACCAGTTTTGCGCATCTCCCGCGCAGGTAAAGGTCACGACGTCGCCCTGACGTGACGCCTTCAGCGTAAACACCACAGAACCGTCCGCCGCAGGCACTTCGCTCACCGCCGTTGCGCCATCGCTCAGGTTGAAGAGCTGGAAGGCCGTCCCCTCGTGCCACGCATAGTCTGGCTTCTGGTTATTGTTACCCAGCGCCAGCAGCGTGTTGTCGCGCACATAGACCGGCAGGCTCATGAAATCGTGCTGCTGCTTATGCCAGCGGCTACCCTCGATTTCATCGTTGTGCCACAGGTGCGTCCAGCGCCCTTCCGGCAGCCAGAACTGCACATCGCCCGCCTCGGAGAACACCGGCGCCACCATCATCGAATCCCCCAGCATGTACTGGCGGTCGAGGTAATCGCACGCCGGGTCGTCCGGGAACTCCAGCATCATCGCCCGCAGCATCGGCGTGCCGAAATCGCGGGCCAGCGCAGCCTGACGATACAGGTACGGCATCAGCTGGCATTTCAGCTGGGTGAAGTGGCGCACCACGTCGCAGGACTCGTCATCGTACGCCCACGGCACACGGTAGGATTTGCTGCCGTGCAGGCGGCTGTGGCTGGAGAACAGCCCGAAAGCGCACCAGCGCTTATAGACGGGCGCCGGAGCGGTGTTTTCAAGCCCGCCGATATCGTGGCTCCAGAATCCGAAGCCGGACAGGCCAATCGACAGCCCGCCGCGCAGGCTTTCCGCCATCGATTCATAGTTGGCGTAGCAGTCGCCGCCCCAATGCACCGGGAACTGTTGCGCACCCACGGAGGCAGAACGGGCAAACAGCACCGCCTCTTCTTCTCCCACCGTCTCTTTCAGCACGTTCCACACCAGTTCGTTGTAGATGTAGGCGTAATGGTTGTGCATCTTCTGCGGATCGGAACCGTCAAACCACTGGACGTCCGTCGGGATACGCTCGCCGAAGTCGGTCTTGAAGCAGTCGACGCCGATCTCCACCAGGCCTTTCAGTTTGTCCGCATACCACCTGCACGCGTCCGGGTTGGTGAAGTCGTAGATCGCCAGCCCCGGCTGCCATTTGTCCCACTGCCACAGGGAGCCGTCCGGGCGCTTCAGCAGGTAGCCCTTCTCTTTCAGCTCACGGAAGATCGGCGATTTCTGGCCGATGTACGGGTTGATCCACACGCAGACCTTCAGCCCTTTCTCTTTCAGGCGGCGGATCATCCCTTCCGGGTCGGGGAAGGTCACCGGGTCCCACTCAAAATCGCACCACTGGAAGGCTTTCATCCAGAAGCAGTCGAAGTGGAACACGTGCAGCGGCAGGTCGCGCTCGGCCATGCCGTCGATAAAGCTGTTGACCGTCGCTTCGTCGTAGTTAGTGGTGAAGGAGGTGGTCAGCCACAGGCCGAACGACCACGCCGGCGGCAGCGCCGGACGCCCGGTGAACTGCGTATAGCGGTTTAATACCTCTTTTGGCGTCGGGCCGTCGATCACGAAGTACTCCAGATACTCCCCTTCCACGCTGAACTGCACTTTGGACACTTTCTCGGAGCCGACTTCAAACGAGACATTTTCCGGGTGATTCACCAGCACGCCATAACCACGGTTGGTCAGGTAGAACGGGATGTTTTTGTAGGACTGCTCGGTGCTGGTGCCGCCGTCGCGGTTCCAGGTTTCGACCGTCTGACCGTTGCGCACCAGGGCGGTGAAGCGCTCGCCCAGGCCATACACAGTTTCCCCCACGCCCAGATCCAGACGTTCAAACACATAGTTGCGGTCGGTGTTGCTGTCCTGCACGTAGCCGTTGTTTTTCAGCTGGCTGCCGGTAATGCGCTGGCCGTTGCGCAGGAAATCCAGCGCCCAGAACTCGCCTTTGGTGACGCGCACGCTGACGCTGCCGCTTTTCAGCTCGGCAAATTCGGCGTTGTTTTCAATCTCAACTTTTACATCCTTCAGAACGTTCAGCGGATAGTGCGGGCCGTTGTTCAGCGCACCCTGGAAGTGCTCAATGCGCACCCCGACAATCCCTTCCTGCGGAGCAAACAGGCGCACCGTGAACATCAACGTGTCGAGCTGCCAGGTGCGTTCGCGCACGTCACGCGGCGCCACATACACCACCAGGTCATTGCCCTGCTGCTCCACGTCGAACACCTGAACCGGATACGTCACGTTAAGGCCCGGTTGGATAAGCCAGTTTCCATCACTGATTTTCATGCTTACGTCCTCTTAGTTCTGCAATTCTTTACTGACCGGCAGGTTTTCAAACTCCTGCTGATTGCGGCGCGCACCTTGCGCCAGCTCGCGCAGGATTTTGGTCAGGAAGGGAGTTTTCAGCGTGTAGTAGCGTTTGGCGATAATGGCGCTCAGCACGTAGCAGATCGCCGGAGCCAGCGTAAACAGACCGATAATGATGCTGATGGTCGCGCTGTTCTGGGTTTTGGCTGCCGCGTCGTAGCCGCCGCCTGCCAGCATCCAGCCGATCATCGCCCCGCCCAGCGCCAGGCCGAGCTTCAGCACGAACAGCGTGCCCGCAAAGCTGATGCCGGTCAGACGTTTGCCGTTGGTCCATTCGCCGTAGTCGACGGTATCGGACATCATTACCCACTGAATCGGCGTCACCAGTTGGTGCAGCACGCCGATAACGAAGATGAAGCCGAACATCAGCACGGTGGCATGCATCGGCACGAAGAACATCGCCACGCTGACCACCGCCAGCGCGGCGTTGGTCCACCAGAAGATGCTGACCTTGCACTTCCAGTCGGTGAGCGGTTTCGCCAGCGCCGAGCCAATCAGGTTGCCGACGCAGTAGGTGGTCAGGAACGCGACGAACACCTCCGGCGAGCCCATGATCCAGGTGCAGTAATACATCATCGCGCCGCCGCGCACGCAAACGGCGAGAATGTTGAGGATGGTCAGCACGCCGACGATGCGCCACTGGTCGTTTTGCCAGATATCGCGCAGGTCTTCCCGCATGGAGGTGGTGCTTGGCGGCACCTGGATGCGCTCTTTGGTGGTGAAGAAGCAGATCGCCAGCATCAGGAACGCGACCACCGACAGCACGGCGATCCCGCCCTGGAAGCCGAACGCCTTATCGTCGCCGCCAATCAGGTTCACCAGCGGCATCATCAGCACCGTGGAGAGCATGCCGCCCGCCGTCGCCAGCACAAAGCGCCAGGACTGAAGGGAGATACGCTGCGTCGGGTCGTTGGTGATCACGCCGCCCAGCGCGCAGTACGGGATATTGACCACGGTATAGAGCAGGGTCAGCAGCGTATAGGTGATTGCGGCATAAACCATTTTGCCGTTAAGGCTGAGGTCCGGCGTGGTATACGCCAGCACGCAGACGATGCCGAACGGGATCGCGCCGAACAAAATCCACGGACGGAACTTGCCCCAGCGGCTGCGGGTGCGGTCGGCAATCAGCCCCATGCACGGGTCGGAGATCGCATCCAGCGCGCGGGCCAGCAGGAACATGGTGCCGACAAACCCGGCGGGAATACCAAAAATATCGGTGTAGAAAAACATCATGTAAAGCATGACGTTATCAAAAATGATATGGCTGGCGGCGTCTCCCATGCCGTAGCCAATCTTCTCTTTTACTGACAATACTTCGCTCATATTTTTATCCTTCACGCTGTAGGGGGCGCTGAGACCGGTTGCATTGGTTTTAAACCATTGTTTCAGGAGCGGGTATTGCGTTTTCTGGTTAAGAGATTACGTTTCTTGTTTTTTGTGATCGGGATAAAAGTTGATGAGCACGAAATGCTAACCTGAGGATTTTCTTAAGAATTAGCTGAAACAGGGGGATTCAGGTCAAAAGAGAGGTGAAAAAAGTGGTGTGGGGTATGTGGTAAATGCCTGAAAGTAGCTATAATGCGCCCCGCCTCCATGTAGCAATCGAGGCGCGGAAGATCGTCATCTCCGGTGAGGTGGCTGGACTTCAAATCCAGTTGGGGACGCCAGCGTTCCCGGGCAGGTTCGACTCCTGTGATCTTCCGCCAAAAATGTCCACTTTTTTAATAAAAACACGTCCAACATTAAATCGTCCCACCTTGCAGTTCCCTTATGTGAACATGATCACTTATTGATTTTAGTATTGAGTGTTATCCTTTCCTTTATTTTGAAATAATATTCAAGGGAAGCTGTTATGGAATGGATTGTAGGTGCTGTAATTTTAATAGCAATACTTGTTGCCATATTAAAACCAAGACAATGTGATATCTGCCATACTTATTTCAAGAGAAAATACTACACATGGAAAATAGATGGAGAGAAACAACATTTGTGTCCTAATTGCAATGGTAAAATGCAACGAAAAGTTAGTTCGCAAAAATTTAAAAGCAGATTCGGTTAAAAATAAATTAATAAAGTTTTATTTCATAATGTTTACAAATGATAAGTTCGGACTATGCATTTCTAACTTATCATTTAATTATCCCTTACCGCTATCAAAAAAGTTTTGATTGCTACTTACTCAAAAGCCTAAGCCTACAAGCCTCTTTGACCCACTTACTAAAGTTCCCTTTCCCCGCAGCCTTCTCAATCTGCTCCAAAAGCTCATCCTCGAACCGAATATTCTTCATCGTGCTCTTAGCTCGGTCAAAATTTGGTTTCTTTTTCTCTTGCATGGTAGGTACCACTTCGGTTAATTTATCTGCATGTGGTACCTACCACATGGATTCGGAATTCTGCAACGCCCAGCAGTGTTGGAGCACTAAAGGGCGTCTAACCTCATCAACTATCAAGGAGTTGATTATGGCTGATTCGCATTCTACCTCAGACGCCGACCAATCCGGAACCGAGCGTTCGGTAATTGTGGGATACCGCCCGAATGTTTTCGACAAATCCACGCCGAAAATCATCCTTTCCGGCAAATGGCTACGCGCCGCAGGTTTTGATACCGGACAGCAGGTCACAGTAAAGGTCATGAAAGGATGCATCGTTCTGGTGGCGTATAACGAGCAGGAGCAGCGTTTGCAGGACGATTATAAACGGACGAAAGCAAAGCTTATTGAGATAGAGGACGCGCTTGCAGCGATCCAAATTCCACATGCTGGAAAGCGCCTCGCAAAATCAAATACAAACCACCTGGCTTAGCGGCTGTTTCTGGCATACTACGAGCTTACAGACATTATCCTTATGAAGCATTTCTGATAAGGGTGGACGGGTCGAAAATGCAGTTGTTCGGTTTTATCGAACAACTGCCAGCGAGGCAGCCAAGTGAAAACCTTAAATGAAGTGATTGCGTCACGCTCACCGGAAAGCCAACAGCGCATTCAGGAGATGGCAGAGGAAATGTTCCTCGAAACCGGTCTGCAACTTCTGCGTGAAGAGCTCCAGCTCTCGCAAAAACATGTCGCCGATCTTATGGGCGTAAGTCAACCTGCGGTAACACAGCTGGAGCAGCGTGGAAACGATCTGAAGATTGCTACGCTTAAGCGTTACATCGAAGCGATGGGCGGAAAACTTAGCATTAACGTGGAACTACCCACTGGCAAGCAGGTTGCGTTTCATCTCTAGCGCGATTGTATCTGTAGTTGATGGCGCAACTATATAAGCCGCATTTTACATCCACCTCAGAAAATTAATTCTGCGACGTGCGCCACACCCCAGGCGTACAACCATACTCCGTCTGAAAATGACGAATAAAGTGCGCGCAGTCGCTGAATCCCATCCGCTGCGCAATATCCGTCACGCTTTGCTGCGAGTTCTTCAGCAGCCAGCAAGCATAGCGCAGTCTGGCGCTGCGGATAAATTCGCGGGCCGTTTTGCCGAATTCTGCGTGGAACAGACGGTTGAGCTGGCGTTCACTCAATGCCACTTCTCGCGCAAGCCCGGCGGTGGTGAGCGGCCGGGTCAGGAACTGTTCTATCAGCATGACGGCGCGGCGCAACCGCGAGTCAGGGATAAGCGCAAGATTCGCCGGACGTGGGGTGGCAATTTCATGCGGAACGAGCGACAAACGCTGACAGGTGGTGCTGGCGATATCATCCCCGGCATGGGCGCGGATAAGCTCAGTTGCCAGCGTCAGGGTGGAAATACCGCCCGGGCAGGTCAGCACATCACCATCGTCGATGAAATCATACCCTTGCTCAGCATAAACCAGCGGGAAAGCCTGCCGAAATGCATCAAGGTGGAAAGGATGGATGGACGCTCGTCGTTCATTCAGCAATCCTTCCTGTGCGAGGACAAAACTGCCGGTGCCAATGCCAATGAGCGGAACCCCGGCATGGTGGGCATGTGCCAGATACGCTTTATCCCCCTGATACCCTAAGTCCAGATACTGCAATTCACCGCCGATAACAGCAAGGTAGTTAAAACTGTCCGGCGGCCCATGGGGAGAATCCGGCCTCATGATAATCCCCGCATTGCTGATAATCGGGATATCAGGGAATTCACTTATCAGGCTGATTTTAAATGCTAATTTATCCTGAGCTTTCGCTGCATAACGCAGCGCCTCCAGCAACCCGGAGACGGCCAGGAGTGAATAACGGGGCCATAATATCAACCCAATATGCAGACACTTTTCCGGTACTGATTTCCCCCCATCGGAGGAGTCAAATACACTTTCCATTTACTTGCCAAATTTAAAATTAATTACATTATCGCAACATGATCTGTCGCACTTTATATTTCTAAGATAATCCTGATATTTTAAATCAAGCATAAATGAGACGGGAGGAAAATATAATGTTTTTCTCGTTTATATCATTCTTTTTTTGAACCACGACACACATATGTCGGTAATGTTCCTAAGGTAAAGATATAGTTACCATTATGTTGTTCATTGATCCGCATATAAATACTCTTGCCCGGATAGACAAAAAACTGCGGTTCATATTTTTCCAGCCAGCTGTCGTCGACATTATCGTCCGGGAACGTCATATTTTTTTCTGACGTCAGCAAATAGAGATGATCCTGTCTCTCCACCCGAAAGGAAATTTTCCTGTCGATGGTTTTACCCGGATCGCTCTTCGCCCGGCCATTCATGCTCAGGGTGCCGAATTTCCCGTCGAAGGTGTAATTCAGCCAGACCGTCAGCGTCTCATCCGGATGGTGCTGTACCAGATTAGCCTGGCATGAAAAAGGCTGAACGTAAGTTCGGTGCCACAGGTAATAGCCCGTCAGCACGCCTGCCGTGACGAGGCCCGTCACGATGATATACAGCATCTGCCGAAAACGAGTCATGCTAGCTATCCTTCAGGAAATAATCAGATATACAGCGGTTCGGTTCTTTCATTGGCCGGTCGCAGCGAATAACCGACGCACGAGGAAGCAGAGCGTACCAGCTGATGTAAACCCAGGGATATTGCGCGCATTCAGCCTTGAATTGTTCTACATAGGTCAGCGCGGAAGCGCGTTCAGCGTGGGTCTGAATGTCGTTCGCAAGATAAACGCGACAGGCCCCGACGGATGCCGCAAAACGGTAATCCTCAACAAAACGGTTTTCCCTGGCGTTCATATATCCCGTCACGCCTGCCCCGGCCAGGATGACCAATAGCCCCATGACGACAGCCAGCCAGCGTGTGGGCTTCCTGGCAACGGGCGCTGCTGGCGCGGAAGATGTTGATACCTCCTCGATCGCTGGCGCCTCCACACATTCTCCCTCTGCGGGTTGAGGCGTGACAGGCGAAGGCTCTCTGACGGTTATTTGCGTGTCGCTTGCCAGCGTCAGCCCAATACGGGGAATGGTAACGATAGGGTCAGTTTCAAAACCAATCTTTTTGAGCCCTTTGCGCAGAATGGAGATGTTCTGGTAATAGGTATTGGAGGAGACAAGCATGCCGCGGCTTTGCCAGACAATATCAAGGAACTCTTGCTGAGTGACAATCGACCCCGCTCTGTCGATTAATAACAACAGGCATCGGCCTGCTGGCGAATTTAACACAACCACACGGTCAGGATTGTTGATATCACGTAACGTGCTGGCCGCAGGATGAAATTCGACGATATTATTTATAATGTAATGCTTATGCATAGGGGCAGTATGAATTCTCCGGTTAACAGATGTTGAACCTGAGTCACCGCATGTATGTGATGACATTCGCGTCGGGATTAATGTGACTGATTAACGGCATGCTGTATATCTTCGCCATTGGCGAAAAATCTTAATTTATATTTCATCCCTTAAGCTTCACTGAACCTGCATAAGAACTCAACCCTTGTAGAATGGGGCTTGCAGAGCCGCTTCATCCGCGACCATCCTCATTATGATGTTTTGTGAAGGGAATTTCCGCTCCACAGAAGTATCTGACTATCGACAGCATCTCATTTATCAAAGCCTCTCCTTTTGGCGCACTCCTCGCCTCTTGACATTGACAAATATCTACATAAAAAAACATTGTACGCCACGGACATGCGTGTCTGAAATATTCAGTACTCTTAAGCCTTAAGTTTTCTCAACCTTACAAATATCAATAAGTTACATGGTTTTTGTATGCTTTTCACCCACCTCTCTATCAGTTTTTATCGATGATAACATTCGTAAATTGTTATTCCCCGTCAGCAACTTCACACCCGCACTGACACCAGACGACAAACTCCTTACAAAACATTTATCAAAGCTAAATTTTCATTAAAAATAGCGGCTATCATAATTTACAGAAAGCGAAGCGGAATAAGACCAATCAGAGGGAAGCGTCGTAACCGGTCTCGATCTTAGTAATTAATACAATTTTAGATTAATTCAGATTACCTCTTTATTGGCCGACGTATAGTAGGCCTACACTATGCAATACGTCATTGCTTCGAGAATACTGGCGATACTCTTATAAATAATTCGCCTGATTACTATTATAAATCGAGGAATAACATGACGAACAATAACCAAATAACACAGCATATTACTGTTGCATTGATGGGCGGCGATCATTATGCAAGAAACGGCATTAAAACGTTATTACGCAGCATCCGCGAAGACCTTCACATCATTATCATCGAAGGAGGTTATCAGGAACTGGATAAGGCGCTGTCGTCGATTCGTATCGATATCTTATTTATATCCGGCGCAGAGAAATACCATACAGGGTATGGCTCACTGAAATATTTAAAAAAAATCAAAGCCACGCATCCAGAGGTGATTATCTGCCTGTACTCAACCTCTGCCCATTCCCTGTTATGGGCCAGGGAAGATATTGATGCCTATATCTCGCTACAGAACACGGTTTATCAGTGGCGGATAAAGCTAGCAAAAATGGTCGATAGCCATTATCGGCCCCAAAAGCAGCCAGCGGCGTTATCGCTGACGCCTGGAGAAAGGAGGGTATTAAAGGAACTCAGGAACGGACTGGATATACGTTACATCGCAGAACTGGAGAAACTTTCTTATCGCCGCGTGAGCGCTTTAAAAAGCTCAGCGATAAGAAAACTCGGGCTCAGGAATAAGACAGATTTGCTGGTCTTTTTAACCAGTTAGACCTGCCGCTTTCAGAGCAAATCTCGTAATAAAAAAACCAAGGAACCATGAAATGAAAGCACGCCTTACTTGCCAATCTCTGCTGGCATTAAGCATTGCCGCCCTGCTGCCAGCGGGCTCAGCACTGGCCACCACCACCAGCGGCGGCACGGTTAACTTTAGCGGTAAAGTGGTGACCTCCGCCTGTGCCATCAGCGCCGGTAGCGCGAATATCGACGTCGACATGGGTGAAGTGCGTACCGCCACGCTGGCTGCCGCAGGCAGTGAAGCCAGTACCGCAAAAGCCTTCTCCATCACGCTGGAGGATTGCGAAATCGCCGATACCTCCGCGTCCACGGAAGATAACCCCATTGCCGCAACGACCGTGGCTATCACCTTCACCGGTACGCCGGACAGTACCGATGTGAATAGCCTGGCTGCGGGAGTAAACGGCGGCGCGGGCTCGGCGCAGCATGTCGCTATCCGTCTTTATGATGAACAGGGCAACGTCGTCAGGCTGGGTGAGCCGGCAGCAGCGATCCCCCTGCGTGCGGGGGCGAACACCCTGAACTTCAGCGCGAAATATTACTCCCCACTGGGCAACGCCACGGCGGGTGATGCCAGCGCGGTCGCAACCTACACCGTGACCTATTCGTAATCTTCAGGCCCGGTCTGCTGGCCGGGTCTGACTCAGCTTTCAGGAGACGCACAATGCGCGTAAACACATGGATTTGTCTGGCTGGCACGTTATGTTCATCCGCCGTGTATGCAGGCGGCGTGGGGTTGGGTGCAACGCGGCTGGTCTACGCAGGCGCGACGACGCAGACGATGATGCAGGTAAGAAATACCCACCCTGATGCCACGTTCCTGATCCAGTCATGGATGGAAGACGAGAAAGGGAGCCGTACCAACGACTTCGTCATCACGCCGCCGCTGTACGTCATGAAGCCCGCCAGCGAAAGCGCGGTGAAAATCATGTTCAGCGGCAACGCACTGCCAGCCGATCGCGAAACGCTGTACTGGATGACGGTCAAAGCTATCCCACAGCAGGTTAAAAACGGTTCCGGCAATTCGCTGCAATTCGCCTCTGCCAACCGCATCAAGGTCTTTTATCGCCCTGAGTCGCTTTGGGAAGGCGCAGGAGAGGCATGGAAAAACCTTGCAGGCGCCTACCGCGCGGGCAAGGTCACGCTGACCAACCCAACGCCGTATTACCTCACCACCATTAACCTGAAAATTGATGGCAGGCCGGTGTCGCCCGTCATGGTGCCGCCGAAAACCAGCGTGACGCTGGCAGACACCTTCAGCCATGCGAGCAGCATGAGCTACCAGACGATTAACGATTATGGGGCCTGGACGCCCGTTACCCGCACGTCATTGTCCCAATAATAAAAACAGTAAGGCGTGACCACATGAAAATTAAAATCCTGTGCGCCACGGCGATCGCCCTGGTGATTCGGCAAGCCGTGGCTGCCGAAAGCGAGCTGCACTTTAATCCTGCGTTTCTTAACGGCGAACAGGCAAACAGCGCCGACCTCGCCTGGGTCAACGCCGGGAGCGCGTTGCCGCCGGGCGAGTACAATCTTAACGTGTATATCAACACCCAGTTCGCGTTCACAGGTAACGTCACGTTTCGCGTCGCTGAAAACACCGCCGGTGAAGCCCTGCCGTGCCTTACACCTGCGCAATTCGCCGCACTTGGCATCGACAGCCGTCAGGCGAAAGGGGGTGAGCTGTCGCCTGCGCAGCGCTGCATTTTTTTAACCCGGTCGTTCGCCGATACCCGGTTTGATTTTGACCAGAGGACGCTTACCCTCAACTTCACCGTACCGCAAAGCGCGATGCGCGCTCTGCCGCGCGGGTACGTCAGCCCGGAGAGCTGGGAATCCGGCATCCCTGCCGCGTGGCTGAACTATGTGGTCAATGGCGCGAATAATGACTACCGGGGCGAGACGCGCACGCGGGAACAACAGCTGTTTGTGAGCCTGAACAGCGGCGCCAACCTGGGCGCATGGCGGCTGCGTGATTTCACCACGTGGACCAAAGAGAGTAACGAGCTCACCCACGTCCAGACCTGGCTACAGCGGGATATCCGCGCCCTGCGTGCCCAGGTTTATGCCGGTGAAACGTTCACCTCATCGCAGGTGTTTGACGCCGTTGGCCTGCGTGGGATTGCCCTGAAGACCGATGACAATATGTTGCCCGCCAGCCTGAGCGGTTACGCGCCTGAAGTGCGCGGCATTGCGCGCAGCAATGCCACGGTGACGGTTCGCCAGAACGGTAACGTTATCTATCAAACCTCGGTTCCGCCGGGGGCGTTTGTGCTGAAAGATCTCTATCCGACCTCTTCCGGCGGCGATCTCGCGGTCACCATTCAGGAGAGCGACGGCAGCCAGACGCAATACACCCTGCCCTTTGCCAGCGTGCCGAATCTGGTGCGTAACGGTCAGGTCAAATATGCTCTGGGGGCCGGGAAATACCGCCCTGCGGGCAATCAGATCTCGCCCTCCTTCGCGCAGGGCGAGCTGTTCCTGGGCTGGCGATACGGCCTCACGTTTTATGGCGGGGCGCAGTTTTCCGATCGCTACAACGGCCTGGCCTTCGGTATCGGGCAGAATCTCGGCCGCTTTGGCGCCTACTCCCTCGACCTCACCCATGCCCGCAGCCAGCTGGCTGATAATCAGCACTACACCGGGGATTCGGTACGCCTGCGGTACAGCAAGCTGCTGAACGATATCGGTACGCGGGTCAATTTCTTCTCGCTGCGTTACTCAACGGCAGGGTTTTATACCCTCAGCGATACCACTTACAAAGGCATGGCGGGCGGAGCGCCAGAACAGACCGTGGAAGACGATGGCACCGTCACCACTCACTACGACACGGTTTACAACCTGCATATGTCGCGTAAAGCAAAAAATCAGCTGCTGTTGTCGCAGCCGATGGGCGAATACGGCGCGCTGTCTCTGTCCTGGGATCAACAAACCTACTGGAATACGTCAAAAACCACGCAAAGTTTGCAGTTCGCGTGGAACGCAACGTTTCGTAATCTGTCGCTTGGCATCAGCGCCCAGCGTAGCTCTAGCCTGTACGACAACAAGAAAGACAATATCCTTGCGTTGTCCCTGTCGGTGCCGCTGGGTAACCCGGCGCTGTCGACCCGTCTCCGTTTTACCGCTACCCATGCGGATCCCGCTGGCACCACCGCCAGTACCGGTGTCAGTGGTTATCTGCCGGGACAGGAGAATCTTTTCTATAGCGTCAACCAGCGCTACAGCGCACAGCAGCACTACGGCGGCGATGCCGCGCTGCAATACGAGGGCGCGTGGGGAGACTATAACCTGGGCTACAGCTACGCCGGTAACTCCCGCAACCTCAGCTACGGGATGAGCGGCGGTGCGGTGCTGCATGAGGATGGCCTGACGCTGAGCCAGCCACTCGGGAACACCAATATCCTGGTGAAAGCCCCGGGCGCCAGCCATGTCGCCGTGCTCAACCACAAGGGCATCAAAACCGACAGCCGGGGCTATGCGGTGATCCCGTACGCCACGCCGTATCGCGTTAATCAGGTTGCGCTGGATGTCACCACCGTGGGCAATGACGTGGAACTTGAGAACGCCATCGCCAATAAAATCCCCACCGACGGGGCACTGGTTCGCGCCACCCTCACCACGCGTCAGGGGGCAAAAGCGATGTTTATCGTGCGTCACGCTAAAGACGTGCTCCCCTTCGGCACGCTGGTCTCGTCAGAGGATGACAACGCCAGCGGTATCGTCGGCGATGGCGGCAGCGTGTATCTGACCGGCCTGTCAGCGGAGGGAACATTGCATGCCGTATGGGGGCGCGACAGCGCCCAGCGCTGCACGATCCGCTATGCGTTGAACCCGAAAAATTATCAGGCCCGCACCGGGCTGTATTCCCAGGAGGTCATATGTCAGTAACCGTCCGGTTTCTCCCCCTGATCCTGCTGATGTTCATCACCGTCCCCGTACACGGCTATGACGTGCTGGTTTCCGTGACCGGCAACGTGATCGGCAATACCTGTATTGTCTCGGAAGATTCGAAGGAGCAAAACGTGCCGCTGGGCACCCTCGGCGTAAAGCAATTTAGCGAGGCGGGGGCAGTCAGCAATATCAAAACGCCCTTCACGCTCACCCTTGAAGCGTGCGGCCCTACCTTTGCTGGCGTGAAAATCCGCTTCAGCGGTACGCCGGATGACGAAAACCCGCAGCTTCTGAAAGTCGCTGACGGCGGCGCGACCGGCGTGGCGGTGCAGATTCTGGATAAAGACAGCGTACTTATCCCGCTGGACACCCAAACCACTGCTTACGGCGCGGCGGGGGATGACAGCGTAAAAATGACCTTCTATGCGCGACTGGCCGCCACGGGTGCGCCGGTCAATGCCGGAGACGTTTCGGCAGTGGCGACCTGGACGACGGAGTATCAATAATGCGTTTACTGTTTTTAGGCCTGTTTTTCATGACCTCTCAGGCGCTTGCCCTCTCCTGGACATCGGATATCACCCTTTCGCCAACACCCATGTCATGGTCCGGCCCGGCAGATTCCATCGTGCCCGGAAATACGATCGGCTCTGAATGGAGCGCCACTGCGAGCGTCTCGGAAGTGTTCTGGTGCGGCCTGGTATTTACCTGCTCCAAAGGGACGCTGGAGCCGAGCAGCAGCGTAACGGCCACCGGCATCACGGTTATTCTTGATGGTGCAAATTACATGGTATTTGAAACGGGCGTGCCCGGCATCGGCTTCATTCTTGGGCTTAAAGATTATAACGGCACCACCTATGTCCCGATGCAGACGGGCATTACGCAGAGTTATCCGGCCGACGGGACTAACGGTTACGCCTCCACACTGGGCTGGTCGGCAAAAGTGACGTTTATCAAGACCGGCGTTCCGCTGAAATCCGGCGTATACCAGACCCCCACCATTAATGCGGCGATCCTGACGGCCTATAACAACGAAGTGAAAACCGCACAGGTGATCATCAACCCGACCACCATCACGGTGACGGCAAGCGGCTGCACGGTAGGCACGAAAAGCGCCAACGTCGACCTGGGCACCATTGATGTTCACACGCTACCCAGCGTAGGCAGTACCTCGCCATCGGAGGCGTTTAACGTCAGCCTGACCTGCGATGAGAACGTGGCGGTTAACGCAGTAATGACCGATCAGACCACGCCGTCAAATACCTCGTCGGTCGTGACGCTGACCGGGGACTCCACGGCCTCCGGCATTGGCGTGCAGTTTTTCTATAACGGTACCGGGCCGCTGATGATGGGGACAGACAGCTCGGCCGCAGGCACGACGGGACAGTTTTTCATCCAGACCACCAGCGCAGCACAAACGCTGTCGCTGCCGTTCCAGGCGCAGTACATCCGAACCGGAGAGCTGGTCCCCGGCTCGGCTAACGCCCTGGCGAGCATTACGTTTTCGTATCAGTAGGTCAGTGTTTAACCCACACCAGCTGATCGACCCGGAAGCCCAGATCGCGTGCGGTATTCAGGTAGTCCTGTTTTACCGCATCCGGAATGGTCGGGGTGCGCGATAAAATCCACAGGTAGTCGCGGTTCGGGCCGCTGACCAGCGCGTACTGGTACTTATCGTCCAGCTTGATCACGTTATAGCCGCCGTAGAACGGGCCGAAGAACGATACCTTCAGCGCAGCCGTAGTCGGTTCGCCGGTAAAGTACGCCTTTCCTTCGCTCTCATTCCACTTGTTCTTCACCGGATCATAGCCACGATTCAGTACGCTGATACCGCCATCGCTGCGCTTGCCGTACGTCGCGGTCACCTGTTCCAGACCGCGCTCGAAGCGATTTTCCAGTCGGGCGACTTCATACCATTTGCCGAGATAGCGGCTGGCATCAAAGCCGGTAATGGGCTGCACGCCTTTCGGCGGCGTGGGAGATTTACAGGCAACCAGCGTCAGCGCAATGGCGACACCGGTAACGACAGGCCATAGCCTCATGAGAACTCCTTTCATTTACGCGGTTGGACGTTAAGTGTAGCGCACCCGTGCGGCGCTTCATCCCGTCGGGGAATATTCGTAGTATATTGAGACTACTCCTTCTCTTCGGATGCAGACATGGCTTACTCCATCGGCGAATTCGCCAGACTCAGCGGCATCACCGCCACCACGCTGCGGGCGTGGCAGCGACGCTATGGATTACTCAAACCCGAGCGTACGGACGGCGGTCACCGCCTGTACAGCGATGAGGACGTTCAGCAGGCGCTGAAAATCCTCGACTGGGTTAAAAAAGGCGTACCCATCGGCCAGGTAAAATCACTGCTGGAACGTCCTGTGCCGCGCCGCGCCAATAACTGGCAAACCCTGCAACAGGCCATGCTGCAAAAGTTGCAGGAGGGGAAAATTGAATCCCTGCGTCAGATGATTTACGACGCCGGACGCGAATACCCAAGGCCAGAGCTGGTCACTAACGTGCTGCGTCCGTTGCGCAGCCAGATATCGGCCAACGTCGCCGCCGCCATGACGCTGCGTGAGATCCTCGACGGCATCCTCATCGCCTACACCTCGTTTTGCCTTGAGGGCGATAAAAAAGCGCCGGGCGATAACATCCTCATCAGCGGCTGGCATCTGAACGACCCGTGTGAGATCTGGCTTGAAGCCCTGACGCGCACCGGCCAGGGCCACCGCATCGACATACTGCCGGTTCCCCCTGCCGCGCTGGCCCCGGAAATTTTTCCGGATCGCAAATGGCTGCTGGTTACCAGCGGTAAACTTACCGCCGCGCGAAAAAAGCAGGTTGCGCAGTGGCAGCAGCAGGTTTCCCTTGAGGTAATTATCCTCTGATTATTTTCTGCTGTGGCAAACTTCACGAAAAGTTGAATATTTTTTCGCGCAGCGAGTGCTAACGTTTTCCTGTCACCTACAACTCAACAGGAAAACACGATGAAAAAGACACTCCCTCTGATGATGCTAGCTACAATGGCTTTCGCCCCTGCCGCATTCAGCGCCCCGGCAGGCACACTGAGCGTCCACGTTCTGGACCAGCAAACCGGTATGCCGCCAGCGGATGTGGCCGTCACGCTGGAAAAGCAGGAGCAGGACAAGTGGACCCCGATTGCCAGCGGTAAAACCGACCACGACGGGCGCATCAAATCGCTCTATCCGCAGGATCAGGATATGGCGCCAGGCGTGTATAAAGTGACCTTCAAAACCGCAGATTACTTCCACGGCAAAAAGCTGGACTCCTTCTTCCCGGAAGTGCCGGTGCTGTTCACCGTCACCCGCACCAATGAAAAACTGCACATCCCGCTTCTGCTCAGCCAGTACGGTTACTCAACCTACAAGGGCAGCTGATTGCTCTTGATTTTAAAGAAGATTAGAAAATAACCCCGTCAATACTTGGACAAATACGAATTGTTGTGTAACTTTTAGATATGAGATCGGGAGGTGCACATCATGACAACAAAACCTGTGCTGGGTATTAGCGGATGTTTGACCGGTTCCGCCGTTCGCTTTGACGGCGGACATAAGCGTATGGGCTTTGTGATGGATGAGCTGGCGCAGTGGGTCGCTTTCCGCCCGGTATGCCCTGAAATGGCTATCGGCCTGCCCACGCCCCGTCCGGCGCTGCGCCTGGTGATGACCACTGGCGGCGAGACAGAAATGCGATTCAGCAAAGCGCCGCACGATGACGTCACGCAGAAGATGGCCGCATTTACGGCAGATTATCTGCCGAAAATCGGCGATCTGTCAGGGTTTATCGTCTGTGCAAAATCCCCTAGCTGCGGCATGGAGCGCGTGCGGCTGTACGACGAAAACGGCAACCGGGGCCGCAAGGAGGGTGTCGGGCTGTTCACCGCCGCCCTCCTTGAAACTTTCCCCTGGCTGCCCGTCGAAGAAGACGGTCGCCTGCACGATCCGGTACTGCGGGAAAACTTTGTTGAGCGCGTTTTTGCTCTCCATGAACTGAACGTAATGCGTAAAAATGGCCTGACGCGCCGTGCCCTGCTGGACTTTCACAGCCGCTATAAGCTTCAGCTTCTGGCGCACTATCAGGCAGGCTACCGTGAAATTGGTCCGTTTGTGGCATCACTGCATGAGTGGGACGATCTGGACGCGTTTTTCGTGGCCTATCGCGACAAACTGATGAATATCCTGAAAAAACCCGCTTCGCGGAAGAATCATACTAACGTGCTGATGCACATTCAGGGCTATTTCCGTAACCAGCTGAACAGCCGCCAGCGCGGAGAACTGCGTGATGTGATCCTGCATTACCGGGACGGACTGCTGCCGATCCTCGCGCCGCTGACGCTGCTTAAGCATTATCTGGCTGAATACCCTGACCGGTATCTGATGACGCAAAACTACTTTGATCCCTATCCTGATGATTTGGGTCTGCGTCTGGCCGTTACCTGATAAGAAAGAAGCGAAGGCCCATTGACCCACAGAGGCCCAAAGCTGTACCCCGTTTAGACGACACCCTCACTGTCGTCTTTTTTTTGCGCTCAGCGTAAAATACTGTAATTCTGTACAGGTTAAGCATGCACAGCGGAGTACCCCGATGATCAAAAATCTGCATATTCAGAACTACCGCTCAATTCGCGATATGTCGCTTGAGCTGGAACAGCTCAACATCGTGTTCGGCCCCAACGGCACCGGAAAATCCAATATTTATAAAGCGATTTACCTGATGCACAGCGCGGCGCAGGGGCAATTCTCCCAGGCGCTGGCAAACGAGGGGGGGATTTTGAAAGTGTTCTGGGCGGGCAAAACCCGCAGCGATCAGCTGCGGCGCATGAACCTGGCGGTGGAAACGGAAACCTATGAATATGAGCTTCAGGTCGGGTTCGTGGAAAAGCTGCCCTATCCCTCACAGTTTCAGCTCGATCCGGTGATCAAAGAGGAAGCTATCTGGCTGAGCGGCCAGCACCGTCGTCCGTCGTCACAGCTGATGAAGCGTAAGAACCAGGCGGTTTTCCTGAACAACGTGCATCACGAAAAAGTGACCCACAGCGGTACGCTGTATGAGAACGAGTCGGTGTTCGGGCAGCTCGGTGAACCGCACCTCTACCCCGAAGTATCGCAGATGCGCGAGTCCCTGCGTAACTGGCGCTTTTATCATGAGTTTTCCGTCTCATCCGGCTCGGCGATCCGTGCGCCGCAGGTGGGTTTTCGTTCCCCGGTGCTGGCCAGCGACGGCGCGAACCTGGCCGCCGCGTTTCAGACCATTGTCGAAATTGGCGACGAGCTGCTGCTGATGCGCATTCTCGACCAGGCCTTCCCCGGCTGCGTGTTTTACAGCGACAACACCGGCGGGCGCTTCCGCATGATGATGCAGCGCGAGGGGCTGAGCAGGCCGCTGGAACCGGCAGAGTTCTCCGACGGGACGCTGCGTTTTCTGTGCCTGGCGGTGGCGCTGTTAAGCCCGCGCCCTCCCGCATTCATCGCCCTCAACGAACCGGAAAACAGCCTGCATCCGCAGATGCTGCCCGCTCTGGCAAGCCTCATTGCCGAGGCCAGCCGCTACTCGCAGATCTGGCTCACCAGCCACTCGCCGGAGCTGGCGCAGTTGATTGAGAAGCACCGATCGTTTTCGCTGTATCAGCTGTCGATGATGGAGGGGGAGACGCGGATGGAGCGGCTGGGGTAATGCATTTCTTTTATGCAGTCACCACTTTCAAGGTCGCCATCAACGACGAAGATGATTTCCGTCGGTATATACCTTCGGCGAATTCTGCGCTCGCGACAGATTATCAAATTTATTGTTGCCAGTTTCTGATGCCAGGATAATCTGTAAACGTTGGTTATCAGATGAGAAAATTAAAATGGATATTGTACTTTTCCCTGGTCAGAACGCCCGCGCATGGGCTGAAACAATGATAAATCTTGAAGCCCGCAAGCTCATCAATACTGCGAATATTGTCGGAGGGCAACATCTCAGCGACGGACTCGCACGGATTAAATTTATGGATGATATTCGGCAGTTTGTGATGCAACAATTTAGTGCTACCCGGGCAGCCAGAAGTGATGAAGAGTGCATGGAATGCCTGAAAAACATCCGGGCTGAGAACGAAAGTCTTCTTGAGCAAAGCAGAATGCTTCGCTCCCGTACTGCTCAGCTTTTTGCTCAGATTGAACTGGTTAAAGAAAATAACAAAGTCGTCGGTTACGTTATCTCATCGATTAAGGTTGTGCTTTCAGGGTTACAGATTGTTGCAGGTGTTGGTGCAATGATGACAATGAATCCAGTGGGTGCGCTTGCAGGAGCGATTCTGGTTATGGATGGTGCAAATGCCATTTCAAAAGAAATTAACAGAACGCTTCAACATCAACCAAACTCCGAAGGTATGCTGGCAGATGGCGTCATGGATATCGCTCAGTTTATGGGATTTAAACGTGAATCAGCACTTGGGGTATTCAATAGCGTAAGCCTGGCAGCAAGCGTCTATACGGTATTTGGCGCCATCCGGAAACCCGAATCATGGCGTCTGTTTCGTTATCTCCCGCTGGATTTCTACCGCAAAGTCGACGGAATGAATCGCGCAGCGCTCACTATGAAAATTGTCGGCTGGGGTGTCTCTGCAAAAGTCTCGTTTGATTTAATTTCTAATGCGTCTGGCCAGAACTAATGTATTTCTTTCTGAAGCGCCAGGCTTTGTAAGCAATGATTGGGGGTTGAAAAAACCAGGCAATAATCAATACGATGAAAAGAGAAATACCGCCGGAAACAATATTGTAATGTTCAGCGAAAAAAAGAAGCGCCAGGAAAATCAGAGCCACAGCCGCAGTAATACACAGTACCATGATGAAACGCTTGCCCAACTCAAGCACCACCTCGAGCAGGGATGAACCATAACGGCTAATGTTCCGGTTCAGATACGCTAATTCCTTTACGGTGAAACCTGATTCAAGTAACTGCGTTTCAATATTGTTCATGCCACTACCTTTTCTTCTGGAAAGTAACGTGGATTATCTTAACCGGAAGAGAAGTGCTTGTAACCCGTCTGATGCATACCCATTACCGCCCGCTTTAAAGGCAAAGAAGTCGCCCACGTCTTTTTATTCCATCTCGCCAGCATTATTTTTCGCTGCAAACGGCTTAACGCGAAACGTCTTACGCCACTCCGCCGGACTGACGCCAAAGCGCGCCTTAAACTGCTGCCGATACGTCACCGCTGATAAAAACCCCACCTGCTCAGCGACGCTTTCGATTGGCAGACTGCCGGACTCCAGCAGGATCTGGCTGCGCCGCAGTCGCTCGGCGGTAAGCCAGTCGGCAACGCTCATGCCCGTCGCCTTGATAAAATGGCGGGTCAGCGTGCGTCGGCTCATCGACACCACGTCCGCCAGCGAATCCAGGTTATGCGGCTCGGAAATGTGCTGCTGAAGGTAGTCTATGAGACAGTTAATCCGCCCGTCGCGGGTATCTTTCGGCACAGGCTGCGCAATAAACTGCGCCTGCCCGCCCTCGCGGTGCGGCGGGACGATCATCCGGCGGGCAATCTGATTGGCGACGACGCTGCCAAAGCGCTGGCGGATGATATACAAACAGCAGTCGAGCGCGGCGGCGGTACCTGCCGAGGTGATCACATTGCCGTCGTCCACGTAGAGCGCGTTGATGTCCAGTCGAACGTCCGGAAACAGCGTCTGAAACTGGTGTTCAAACTCCCAATGGGTGGCGGCCCGTTTGCCGCTGAGTATGCCGGCATAGCCCAGCACAAACGATCCCAGACACAGCCCAACAATTTCCGCCCCGTTGTCTCTGGCCTTAACCAGGCTGTCGAGCAGCGTCTGAGGCGGGCGCTCCAGTACGTGCTGCCAGTAGGGTACAACCACAATTTCAGCCGATGCGATCGCGGAAAAATCCTGCGTCGCATGCAGGGCAAAACCGTCTTTCGAGGTCAGGAATCCCGGTTTTTCAGCGCAGATCGTGACGTTAAAGCGCTTTTCCCCGGATACCGTATCGCCAAACAGAATGCAGGGGACGGAGTAGTGGAACGGGCTAAACCCGTCCACCGCGACAATAGCAACGTTAACAAGCGGCATCTGTCTCTCCTTTCCCCTTTAACACTCAGAATATAACGGTTTCGCCGTCCTGAGGAATGCTCACCGCGTCACTTATCTCGTTGGCGTCAACATACTCGCGCAGCGCGCGGCGGGTCAGCAGGCAGTGGTTGATAGCTTCCATATGGGTCGCCACGATTTTCGCCTGCGGCAGCAGGAAATGCACGTTAAGCAGATCTTCTTCCCCCATGATAATTGGCCCAAACCCGATGACGTGGGCGTAACCAGCGTTGAGCACGACAACGTCCGGTTGATGCTTTTGTAGATCGGCCGCAACCGCGTCGCGCCAGATGGTATCCCCTGCGATATAAAGCGTCTTCTCATCGGGATGACGGAAGACCACGCCGCAGGCTTCACCCAGACGCTCTGCCAGCTCCGGCACGGCATAAGCGCGGTCAGTGCCGTGCTGGCCGCCATAAGTTTTCGCAATCCGGATATCGCCGAACGTCGTTTCGTCGGTCATGACCGTCAGGTTGTGAAAGCCCTGTCCGCGCAGCAGCGCGGCATCGCTATCATTTTGCACGTAGATCGGCTTGTGTTTGGCGATCAGCTCAACGGCATACTGATCCCAGTGATCGTCATGGGTATGGGTGACGATCACCGCATCGGTGTCCAGCAGCGTTTGAACGTCAACGGGAAGCTCGACCATCGGGTTGCGAATATCGGCCCGCGCGGTGCCGGGAAAACCCGGATAAGCGCCTTTTGGCGCCAGCATTGGGTCGATTAAAAAGCGTTTTCCTGCGTAAGTGATCAGCTGGGTGGCGTTGCGAATTTGCGTAATGTTCATGGGCTATCCTCCGGTTGGTATGAGAAGGAGAATAGCCCCAGGGTGCCGTTAAGAATGTGGGCTAAAGGGCGATGATCGATGAAATCGGGTCAATCGATAAACCGCTTGCGCACCCTTTCCAGCGGCGCAATCAGCAGATTGATAAGCGGCTTACGATCGATAACGATATCGGCGTTCACCGTCATCCCGCCCATCAGCATGCGCTTTTTCTTGTCCGGGTCGGTAAACCAGGAGGGGACGCGCACTTTAGCCAGGTAGTAGTTCTGCCCTTCCTGGAGCGGGATCAGCGCCGAATGGGCATCAATGTTTACCTCATAGAAATCGGACAGCGTCGCCTCCACGGAACCGTATTTGTCCACGGGCCAGGAGTCGAAGCGCAGCTTGACCTTATCGCCTTTCGCCACGCGCCCCACCCCCGTTGCCGGAACATACAGGTACCCCTCCATCGTCGCCGCGGTATTTTTACGGATCACCACCACCACCTCGCTGTTTTGCGTAATGGCCCGGCCTGGCGGGAAGTTAATCGCCACCACGTAGCCATCTGAAGGGGCCAGCATCGCCATGGTGGAACTCCCCCGGCTGGACAGGTTGCGATCAATTTCGCTGATGCGGTTTTTCACGTACAGCTGCTCTTCGCTCAGCGAGTCAATTTGCGACTGGGTGCTGTCGGTCAGGCTGGTTTTGCGCGCCTCAAGCTCAAGAATAGTGCTCTCCTCCAGCGTCAGGTTGAGCTGGGCGTTGAGCACATCGTTATGGCTTTTATCGAGATCCACTTTGGAGACATAGCCCTTCCCGGAGACGGATTTCCACGCCTCGTAGGTGTCGGTGCTGTTTTTTAACAGCGCGCGCAGCTTCTTCACCTTATCGCGGGAAACGGCGATCTGCTTGTCAGTGAGAGCCAGCTGCTGTGCCAGATTTTTGCGATACGACGCAATCGAGTCCTCAATGGCCTGGATGCGCTGCTCGCTGCGCTTTTTCTCCGCTTCCATCTGCTGGCGGTCAAACTGCACCACCGAGCCCTGCTTGCCGCCATAGTCCTGCGACACGGTGAACAGCGGATCGTTTTCCTTCACGTACTGGCCGGGCCGGACGGCAAAATCAACAAGGGTTCCGGACTCTCTGGCGCGCACCTCCACATCGCCCTGCGCCGGGATCAGCACCCCGCGTGCCAGCGTGGTTTCCGAAAAGTTGAAAGCAATCGCAAAGACCAGCAGGCAGAGAAAAAAGGCGATGAACAGCGTCAGCACGGTTTTCAGCCGCGGCGCGTTGATTTGATAGCTTTTTGAGAAGTGGTGCGGGATTAGCGCCCGACGCTGTCGGCTTCGGTTTTTTAATTTCACGATATGTCATCCATGATAAATCACTGAAAGATCGTCCCATCCACTCCAGAGCGTGGGGGTTTTGCGCAGCGCGTTCAGCGTGTCGGCGGCGGCCAGACGGTAATCCTCTGGCGCATACGCCTGGCTCTCCAGCCCAAACTCTGCCGCGTGCAGCGAACAGACCGGCAGCAGCGTTCGGACGCTGTAGCCATAACGCGATAAAAACCGCGTGGAGACGTCCGTTAACCACGCCTTGCGATCGCCTGCCTGAATTGGGAACAGTGGCGCATCCGGCAGGCGTTCATCCATCAGCAGCACCGTCACCAGGCGCTGAGGGGCGAAAAACGAGCCGGCGCGCCGTCCATCGTGTGCGGCCATCAGCTTGTGCAGCGCAGGGTGACGGGTAATAAACTGAAAGCGCACATCATCTGGCGCGGTGGCGAGCAGCGCATCCATAATCAGGCCAAAGCCCGCCCAGCGCATGCCCAGAAGCAGGGTGCGAGGCGAACTGTAAAACCCCTGATCCTGCGTCCACTGCGCCACGTACGCATGCAGATCGAAGCGAACGTTGCGCGCCCACAGCGCGGGCGGGAAAATCTGTTCCACGAAGTTAAACCCGCTCAGCTCATGGGCATTCTGATGCAGAAAATCAGCCGGCACATCGGCCTCCGGGCAGGGCATAAACTGGCTGTAGTTTTGCGCAATCCGGTTTGCCATTAAGGTGCGTCCGGCCTGGCGCGCGCAGAGTCGGGCATAGAGACGCGGCAGAAACATCATTGCTCACTCTCCCGCAGGGTGCCGTTTTCCATGGTATAGAGACGCCCCTGACAGCCCACCACGTCCGGCGAGTGGGTAACAAATACCAGGCCAATCCCCAGGCTACGCAGGTTCGCCAGCACCTTTTGCGCGGTGGTCTTATCCAGGTTCGCCGTCACTTCGTCGCAGAGCAGTAGCTTAGGCTGGCTGTACAGGGCGCGCGCCAGGACCAGACGCTGCATCTCCCCGGCCGAGAAAAAGGTGTTCCCCGGCAGCATCTCCGTTTCGTAACCGTGCGGCAGACGGGCGACGACGTGGTCCACTTCCGCCAGCCGACACGCGGCGATGACCTGCTCTTTATCCGGCGCGCTGTCAAAGCAGGCGATGTTGTCCAGAATCGAGCCGGTGAAGAGAATATCGTCTGCATGGACAATGCGGATGTGCTGGCGTAGCGAGGAAAGATCGCACTCTTCAATGGGGATCTTATTGATCCGCAGCGTGCCAGACGATGACAGCAACATGCCGGAGATCAGACGCAGCAGCGTGGTTTTTCCCGACCCGCTCTGGCCCACAATCACCGCCTCTTCGCCCTGCTTCAGGGTCATGTTGATATGCTGTAGCGTGGCCTCCCGGCCCGGATAGGCAAATGAGACATCCTCAAATTGCAGACAGACCGGCGAGGTGACAATCCGCTTCCCAAACTGGCTGGTTTCAGAGGGGGCAAACAGCAGGTCGCCCACGCGATCCAGCGGCCCCTTAAGGGCATTTTTGTCCAGCAGCTTCTGCGCCACCTGCACCATGGCATCGGAAAAATAGCGCTTATAGCTGATATAGGCGTACAGCATCCCGATACTCATCTGCCCTTCCAGGATCAGCCACGCGCCAAAGCAGACCACCAGCAGCTGCTCGGCATTGATCACCAGCAGCGAAGCCACGTCAAAGCGGGCCAGCAGCCGCTCTTTACGCATCAGCCCGGCGATGTGTTCGCGCTGGGATTTGTCCATCACCGCATCCCGGGCCTGCTCCATATTGTTCGCCTTGAGCGTAATGATCCCTTTCTGTGTCTCTACCAGCAGAGATTCATACTGGGCGGTACGCTCGATGGAGTCATCCACCGCGCGTTGATAGGGGCCGATCAGCGAAAAGCGGATCAGGAAAAACACGCCCATCAGCAGCATCGTCAGCAGCGCAATTTTGACGTTATACAGCAGCATAAACAGCAGGCTGGTGACGGCGATCAGGCTGGAAAAGAGAATTTGCACGTAACCATTGCTGATGAACTCCGCGCAGGCGTGGAGCGATTTTTCAATAGCCAGCACGATGCCCGGCGGGCGCGAGCGGAACCAGCTGGTCTGGGTGCGCAGCATGTAGTGGCGCACGGACTGGCTTAAATCGTCATAGGCAATATTACGCATCAGGATCTCAAGCAGCTGCTTGAGGAATTTACCGATGACTTCAAAGATAAAGACGATAGCGAAGATCGCGGTGAGCAGGATCACCAAATCGCTGTCGCTGCGGGAAATGGCCTCATCCATAATCAGCTGCACGTAGGTGGGGCTCGCCAGCATGGTGATGAGAGTAAAAATACAGAGCACAAACAGCAGCAGCTGGCGCTGGAACAGGCTCGGAGATTTATTGGCTAACCGGCCAAGCGTGAGCTTTTCATCCGGGGATTTCTTTTCGAAACACGGCGTGGGCTTAAGCTCAAGCACATAGCCGGAAAACAGTTTTTCCGCCTCTTTCAGGCGGTAGCTACGCACGCCGCTGGCCGGGTCGTGAACGGTCACGCTGCGGCTGTCGATCTTCACGATGACCACGAAATGGTTGCCGCGCCAGAAGGCGATGAGCGGCAGCTCAGACGTTTCTATTTCAGTGATTTCGCCTTTAAGCACCCGGCCAGACATATTTTTATCGCTGGCAAGGGTCAACAATTCCGCCATTGAGGTTCCCGCATCGGCGGAAACGGAAATCTCCCGGCGCAGCTGGCTGACGGAGACATGGTGGTCATAGTGCCCCAACACCATCGCCAGGCAGGCCAGTCCACATTCGGTAAATTCATGCTGGCGAATAACAGGGGTCTTACCCTGTTTTTTATACTGAAAGAGCGAAAACATAATGATCCGTGGCTGAAATAAAAAAATGGCCCGGCAATGCGGGCCATGCGTACAACGTGCTTCTCGCTTAGGCGCTGAAGAAACCGCCGATGAAGCCGCCCACCAGGCCGAATACGCCGCCGATGGTGCCGCCCAGCGCGCCTAACATCTGGCTGCCCGCGTTATAGCCCGCGCTTGCGCCCTGAATAGCGGCAGCAAACGGATCCCAACCACCGATGATGGCCTGTGCTTTTTTGAAATCGATAACTTGCATGATACTTTTCCTGTAAACGTGAATTAGTTGTAGCTACCAACCAGCGCGCCCAGGAAGCCCATTGCGCCACCCAGAACTCCGCCAACCACACCGCCAACCATGCCCATGATGCTAGCGCCAGTGTCGTAACCCAGCTGTGCACCTTTAACCAGACCAGCGAACGGGTTTAACGCGCCGCCAATAATGTCTTTCGCTTCTACGAATGAAATCGCTTTCATTTTTATCTCCTGTAGTGATGGATCTTTAGCATGATGCTAAAGGCTAATTTCCTTTTATGAAGGAAAGCGGTTGCTACGGGCAGGTGGTCAGCGGAATGATTTTATTGCCATAAATAATCATTCGCCTTGCAGCCTGCCCGGCATTATCTATTTCCAGCCGTTGCCCTGGAGGAATATATTTTGAATTATTGTATTGCGTACTGCACCCGACCGAGGAAACATATTTAAAATAGGTATTCCCGGTATTACTCACCACCCCGTTGCTAAACGCATAATCAAAATATCGTGTCCATGGACGGACAATCAAAATAGCCTCAAGCGAGACCACCACATCCGACTGGATGCGCTGGCCTTTGCGCGTGATGACCTTTGCCTGGAGCGGCGTCTCGGTGAATTTTACGCGATAGTATCGCTCTTTGTTGTCATGCGGGCCGGTATAGTAAAATTTAAAACCCGCGCGCTCACCGCTCCCCAGCGTTAATTGCTTAGGCGAATAAATGACTTCGCCGTCTTTTATTTCGGTTTCTTTTCCCTTCTCTTTAGGAACGTCTACCTGAATAAGCGAAACGGTATAATTCTGACGTTCGCTGGTATCGTTTTTTATCGGCTGAAAAACAACTTCTCTTTCGGGAAGAAAATCAATATTCAGACTTTCGATAATTAAAGCATTTGCCCCTGTGGAAATGAAGCAATTTATTGCAAAAATAGCCAGGAATTTTCCAGTCATGGTTGATTAATTCCAGGATGCGCTAACATCTATTCTTCCCTGCGCGGTCACTTCGCCAAACCAGCTATTTCCGTCATAGGTGGTCTTCGATACCGGATTATCCATAACGAACTGGAGGATCAGCGGTGTTTTCCAGAGCCACATATCGGTCACGCCGGAACTCATTTTGTCCCACTCTTCCGCATGGGTGGCCGGCGCCGGGATCGACAGTACCTCGCCTTTACAGTTATGCGCCATGCGCGTCTGGCTTTTCCCCACCAGCACGTTGCCCGGAATGGGAACCGTAAAGCCGTTGCCGCTGAAGGCGCAGTAGTCCACCCCATTCAGGCTTTGAGTAGGCCCGGTGACTTTTACCGTGACCGCAATCGCCGCATCTTTTTGCGCCCCGCTGTAGGTGATGGTGTAGGGGATCTCAATGGGCGCTTCGCCGATAATACCTTTCCCGGAGCCGCCCAGACCGTCAGGATCGAGGGCGTAATCCGGGTTGTCGGGCGTAATCTCCAGCCCCGGCTGAATAGGGTTAATCACCAGGCCGCCCCCCGGCTGGAAGCAGAAATCCGCCGCCAGCGAGCTGTTGCCGGGCGTCAGGCACAGGCTGACGATATTGCCAATGCTGCTGCCGTCCCCCGCCTGCGCCACGCTCAGAATTAACGCTTTCGGCAAAAATATTTTAAGGTACGCTTTGCCGCCGTTTTTCTGCGGCGCCGCGAGGAAGGTGTTTGCCAGGACACGCGTATCACTCAGGATACCGCCGGAGATACTGTACCAGGTGTTTTCATCGAAGGTCAGCTCGGCGGCAAGCCCGGTGCCGCCGTTCATGTGCGATTGCAGCACGCTGTTGACGCGGGAAGAGGTGAGCGCCAGCCCCCCGTTGTAACCGGAGATATCTTCCCCAACAAACGTGTATTCAAGCAGGTCGCACAGCACGCCAGAGATCGTGTTGCGGGTGTATTTGGTGCAGGTGGCCCCCGTTGATCCATCGACTATCGTCACCTCGCCGCTGATCGGGTCAATCCCCAGGTTGAGCGCCCTGGCGTTGGTCATGGTCAGCGTGCCCACCTTGTGAAGCGTATTGGTGGTGGTCACTTTGTTGATGGAGCTGATTTGCGGCGTGGAGGTGATGGTCACTTCATCCCCTGGCGCGGCGTTGAGCAGATAGTTAAAGAACGGATCGCCCAGGACCCAGCGCCCGTATGACGTGCCGGGCTCCATCACCGGCGGCTTGACCACCATCGACGTATCGGTATAGCGGGTCGTCGGGGTGTACCCCGTGTTGCCGCAGGACGAGGAACACGCCGTCCCTTTAAAGAACGGAGAGGCGCTGGAACCGGTCACCGAAAAGTCGATGGTCAGCGCGCTGCCTGCCGGACCGCTGTAGCTGTTGTCCGGGATGTAAGTGGCGATACCGTTATTCGTTTTCGCGCTCAGCGTCGGCCACTCACGCGAACCGTGTAAAAACGCGGTCGAGGTGCTGTTCAGACTAAACAGCCCCGCGCTGTTTCCCGTACCGTTATTGTCCGGATTATTAATGGCGAAATAGGGCAGCTCCTGCGCATGGGCCACCGCGCTCATCAGCAGCAAATTAAGAGCGAATATCTTTTTCATCGTCACGTTCCTGCGTTCCTTTTGCTTCCTGCCAGACGAAATCGCCTTTGTCGCAGGAGATGTCCCCGAGCCACAGCGCACCGCGGTTAGACTCAATGTCCAGGCGCACTTCGCAGACGCTGTCGTCCGGCGTGGCGATACTCAGGACAGGGTTGTTCTTATCAACGTCGATCACGAAGCGTCCGTCGTTCTCCGTCCGGGTCAGCCCAACGTGGTTTTTGATCTGCGTGGCGCCAATCGGATTGCCGTTTGCATCCACAAGGCGGCCAAACAGGGTGACGATTTTCTTCACCTGCGGCTTCATCACCACGGTATTGCCCGGATAAACCGTGATATGGCGACGCGCATTCGCGCCAATCTCATAGCTTTCCGTACCGGTTTCACTGTTCATCACTTCCAGGTCATAAGCCTGGTATGCCGGCAGCGACAGCCAGGTTTTATCCCCTTTGATGCGTTCTGCCCGGCCGTTAAGCTTCAGGGTCAGCGCTTCATCAGATTTGAGACCGGTACTGACAATCACCCCTGCGCTTTCGGTGCCTTTCCCGGCGGCGATGGCCTCTTTGGACCAGCCCACGCTGCCGTCACTGGTCAGCGTGGAGTTCCATCCTTTACTCATGCCGCTCTGGACGCTGAGGATGTTGCTGTTCCACGGCGTGTCGAAGTTCACGCTGCCGCCGCCGCTTACGCTGCGATCCTGGCGGCTGTTAAAGGCTTTCGAGACGTTGGCGGTGGCCGATTTCAGGTAATCGCCTTCAAACTGGCGGCTGGCGCTGACGTTCAGCGCCGTGCCGGTATCGCGATTGTGGGAAACGCCAACCGACACGGTATTGCCGAGCGGTATGGCGAAATCGAGCATCACGTAGCGATCTTTCTCTTCGTAATACCCGTCGTATTTGTTGCGCGACATCCCCACCCGCAGGCGCGCCGTACCGTAGCGACCGGCGTATAACCCCTGGGAGTAGTCCAGCTGATAGCGTTTATAGCGATAGAGGTCGTCCTCCTGACGCATCAGACTCAGGTTGCCCGCTGAGGGCAGGCCGAACGACGGCAGGCTAAAGGAGGCGCCCCAGGTGTTGCCCTTGCTCTCATAGATATCGAGGAACTTGCCGCTGGAGAGCTGTTCATGGGAGTACCAGACCGAACCGATCTGCCACGGCAGGCTGAGATTCGCGCCGTAGTTGGCGCGGTACGTTCCGTCGGAGGCGGCCATGGTCTGGGTATTCACCGAGAAATAGCCCGTCAGGTTCAGGGAGGCCCACAGCTCGCTGACGATGTGTTCCCGCATCATGTAGGTGGAGGCGTTCCAGTCGACCATCCCGCTGCGCTTGCTGAACGAGGCCCCCACCAGCGACATGGTGTCTTTATGTTTGGTGTCGTAATTGTAGTAGTAGGTGTTGTCCTGCTCGTTTTTGTGTTTCGCGTATTTTTTATAATTGACGACGGATTTATCGCGGCTATACATCCCGCCCCACATCTGCCAGCGCAGTGTTTCCGACACGTTGCTGGAGAACGGCTTATTCACGGTGTACATGCTACGCGACACGGTGCGGCTTCCGCTCACCACCTCAACTTCGATGCTGTAGATCCCGTAGGGCAGGCTGCTGGTGTCAATTTCATGGTTGCCGACGTCAAAGCGCTGAATCCCGATAAGCTGCCCGTCACGACGAATACGGGCCTCGCCCGCCGTGGGGAAATAGACCACCACAGGCGTCAGAGAGAGCGTGTTATCGCGCTTACGGGAGTTGGCCTGGTTGCCCATGGAAACGCCGTAGACTTCACCGCCGGAAATCCCGCTGACGCTCGCCAGAGACTGCATCGCCCAGCCGTTCAGCATGCCCGCGGCGTAGCGCATCCCCTGATAGTCGCGCTCCCACATAACCGCATTCATCTGGGTATCGCTGCTGCTCTCGTTGATGTAGCCAGAGCCGTCGATCAGCACATGATCAATGCCCATTGAGATCCAGTTTCTTGCGTTCAGATAGCCCGACGACCAGCTGTCACCGTAGCCGCTCTCGGTGTGATACGCCCCGAGGTTGTAGGAGAACGTGCCGCTCAGGTCGTCAGACTCCGGCGCATCAATGTCCACCTCACGCGGGCGAATATTCACCCCATAGTCGCTCTGCGACAGATTCAGCAACAGGCGCATTTTTTTCTGATCCAGCTCGAACGCCGAACCCGTACTTACCGGAATGCGCATCTGGTCATCAAACTGCTTGTCGTTAATGCTCTGCAATAACGTTCTCATCTCTTTTGACAGACGAATGCCGTTATCAGACTCCTGGACCTGAACGTCCCTCAGCCCCAGCTTCAGATCTTTTGCAAAGAGCGTCACGTCACCGATACGAACATATTCGCTCGCCGTGCCTTCGTGGTTCCCTTGTTGTGCTGAGTGTGGACGCGTATTCACCAGATAGACGGGAATTTTGATCCCCTGCTCCAGCAGTGCATAAAGCGAGTCGGGAAAACGGTAATTAGCGATAACCACGGAGCTTGAGGCTGCATGCACAAGCGCGGGCAGCGTGCCGGATGCGCAAGCCATCATCACCGGCAACACTAATTTATTTTTCACCATGCATCCTTACTTAACAGGTATGAACTGTTTCAGGTCCCATATTCCGAGATGAAAATGGTTATCCGTAACGTTGATATCCTCGATAGCGCGCGAGGTATCCGGCATCAGGTAGAAGTTTTTGGTACACGGCGTAGTCGGTGATTCCGGATTCGGCTTCAGGCAGGTTCCGGTCGCATTGACGCGAAAAGCGGTGTTCCCTTTATTGGTTATTTTTCCCGCCACATAGACGAAGTCGATCTTCTTATCACGGGGCTGAACCACCAGAATGGTGCTCACCACCGCGCGCGTCATCCCGGTACCGTTTTTTGGTGAACCGCTGTCCACCTCTTCGCTCACCCCTTCATCCGTGAAGGTAATGCGGTAGTAACGCTCTTTGTTATCGGCGTTTCCGTGATAGTAAAATTTGACAATATTGCTGGTACCGGCGGGCATTACCATGCGCGTGGGCGTCAGCAACAGTTCGTCCACTTTCTCCGGATTAATGACGATCCCTTCATCCATTGGGCTGCTGATCCGCTGTGCGCGAACAGAAACAATACGCACGCTGTCTGCTTCGTTTTTTATTTCCTTGGCGGTGGAGTCAGCATCCGCAGGAATAATGGTGGTGACTTTTCCCACATTAATGGCCAGCGCGGAGGAAGAGATAAATAATAAAAATAAGAAGGCGGATTTGAGGTTAAACATGCTATTTCCCTAAACAGGGGCTTGCGCCCCTGGATCGATCAGGCCTTAGCCCCAGGTTGCGCGGAACGCAACAGATACGGTCCCTTCCCACAGGCTGTTGGTCAGGTCTTTGAACTCTTTCGCAGTACCCGCGTTGTCCTGAGCGGAGTCAACGTAGAAGACGAATTTGTCCTGGCCGGTAATTTCGGTATCTGCCGCCGCGCCTGCGCTGGTGGTCAGGTTCCACAGGCCAGAAGAGACGCCGGTGTTAGAAGAAGAATCAACCAGCGTGGTCCATGCGGTTGATTTCGCCCCCACGGTGCCACCGATAGAGCCCAGGTCGTTACCGCCCCAACGCGCACCCACTTTCAGCTTGGTCGCTTCACCGCCCACGCTGAACAGCGTGTTGTTTGAATCGTCGAGGATAGCTTCGAGTTTGAAGCTGGTCGCCGTAGAGTGATCGCCACGGATAGCCACATCAAACAGACCGGTATCGGTGTTGAAAGATTTGGTATTGGCGCTGTAAACGAAGTTCAAAGCACGCGTTGGCGTAACAACCAGGTCGGATTCGCTGTCTTTGGTCGCGGTTGCCTGCCAGGTGGCAGAAGCCGTCGTTTCTGCTGCATTAACTGCGCTCAGGGCAGAAACAGACAGCAGGGAGCCCAGAACGATAGCGTTCAGTTTGTTCATTTATTTAGTCCTTCAAAAAAGAATCCACGTGTATAAAAAGGGGAGCCCCTTTTTCGAGGCGGAGTATAGACAGCCGCAAAATAACGAGGCAATACAGAAAAATTCACTCGCCGGAGAATAACAATAAAAATATAAATAAATTTCTCGTATCTTATTGTTACGTATTGAGTAAATCACTCAATTTCCCGAGCAATAGATAAATATCGATTTTTCAATAAAGAGAAATATCAGGACGTCGGAACAGCCACACACATCATTACAGGCAAAACCAGCCCCTTAATTAACCAGGCGTGCGGTTTAACGCGGGTAATATAGAAGAAGTTGATATTATCAAGTAACATTTCGTTTACAACGCCATCCGGTGCCGCATCATCTTCAGATTTATTCAGCTTTTTATTCTTAATATAAAAGATATTGCTTCCGTCGACTTTTTCCACGCTGAGCGTGTAATTTCTGTCAATCAGGTAGCTTTTGCCCTCTTTCTTGAGTACGCCTTTATGAATAACCGTCACAACATCTTTGTTGTTAAACAGGAAAAGCGTGGTTAGCGACATATCGGTTAACTCACCCGTGGAATAGGTTTTCCAGGAAATGGTATCTGACTGGCAGCCAAACCCCTCATCCTGCGTTCTGGTAAAATAGATCCACAACAACGCGATGGCAGACAGCGCCAGTACGATACTGAACAGTACACTCATTTTAGTCCTTGACATATTTTAACTCCCGGTCAGGCTTCTGTAAGAAATGCAGTTCTTATAATCGTCGATACTGTCCTGCTGATAACAGATGGCCAGGAAATAATTTTCTATCTGCGACTTTTTAAACCTGGAATAGTAAGCATCTGCAACCTGGTGTTGACAGTCGATATGTTGACTGGCAATGACCTCTTTTACGTGATTAAAGTAGTGCTGTCGCGGCTGATACATATTCTTATCGATCAGGTATACCGTACACCGGTCCACTTTACCGAGCAGATGCATATCAGAATCTTTCAGGCTCTCGGCATAGGAATCCCTTTGGTGCAACAGTAAAACAGCGGTGCCGATAACGGTAATCAGTAATAACGTGCAAAGAGAAATAAAGAGTCTGTGCAGCGATATTAATTGTTTAGGCGGATCGGCATCTTTCTTATGCGCTAGCGTATCGAATGCTTCAGAGGCAGATTGCTCACTAAGCGTTGAAACGACCGGCGGCCTGACCGTGTGATGTTCAATATGCGCGGCAAGGCTAAATCCCTTGCCACGTATCGTTTTTATCAGTAAAGGATCGCATCCTAAAGTACGAAATGCTTTTCTGATTTCACTTATGGCAACATTCAGACTTACCGAAGAACCAGAGAAACCATGATCCTCCCAGACCTTCTTTATCAGGTCGTCTCTGTCGAGAGTTTTACCATTATTGATGATAAGTTCATAAAGCAGACGACCCGCCTGGTTAGATAACTTAATGGATGACTCTTCCTCTCCATTAATCATGATCATACCGGTGTCGACTTCATAAAGCATTGTAAGATCAATGAGATACTTCATATTATTATTACGCCATTGTTAAAATTATGTGCATTTGCCAGGCAATAATAAGTCTAAAGTTTGTGTGGTCAAGTCGCGTGATATTAATTGAGAGATGAATTCATAAAGCTTCATTAATTAACAATTATTAAATCATTAATAAAAATATTCGAACTAACGCATTTAGGTTAAAACATTAAAAAAAACTAACTCGCAAGATTATAATCTTAAACTTTAGAAGTTGTTGGAATAATGTTTTGTTATGTACTTTTTTAGTGCAACATAATATCGTCAAAGCATTCTCCCGAGTCGCCATGCGTCTAGCCGGTACATCAGGGACATGTGTAGCCGATTAACATTCATTTTAAATAACACAAATCTTCATGGAGTTTATCATGTTCAAATCGATCATGACCGTATCACTGCTGGCCGCCGCTATTGCTTCTACCAGCGCAGTTGCCGCAGACAATTCAGCGGGTGGTATCATTAACTTTACCGGCGCTATTACCGATACAACCTGTACCATTAACGGCGGTAAAAGCGCGGACTTTACCGTTGCGCTTTCCCCTATTTCGGTAAAAGATGCAGGCACCACGGTTGGCCTGATCACTAAGAATAAAAAATCCATTGCGCTGACGTTCTCAGGTTGTTCACCAGCAGCCGGAACAACCGGTACCCCGCTGAAAGTGTATTTCTCCAGCGCGGATAATATTTCCACTGACGGTAAATACCTGCTGAATAACAGCGTGAACGAAAGCGATGCCAGTGTGGCACGTAATGTCGGTTTTGCGTTAGTGGAGCCAGGTTCGTCTACGCCAATTACCCTGAACCAGCCTTACACTACGGATATTATGGGTACAGCGACCGCGCCAGATTCCGAGACGCTGACGCTGGATGTTTATTACTATAAAACGAACGCCACTGCCGCCACCGTGGGCGAGTTAAGCTCCAACGTAACGTATACCATTTCCTACCTGTAATAATGATTATTCAGGCTCTGTTTTCGCAGAGCCTGTATTTAAGGTTGCAATCATGCGCAAGGCAATTTTGCTGGCAGGCTTACTGCTAAGCACCGGTCACTCATGGGCCAATATTGTCATTAATGGCACCCGTGTCCTTTATCCTGAAAATAACAAAGAGGTGATCGTCCAGTTAATGAATACGGGCGATGCGCCCGCTCTGGTGCAATCCTGGATAGATGACGGTGATATTAATTCCACGCCGGAAACAGCCAATGTGCCGTTTCTGCTGTCGCCGCCGGTGATAAAAGTTAACGAACATAATGGCCAACAGCTTCGTATTAAAAAGCTGCCGTCCAGCTTGCCTGCGGATCGCGAATCCGTCTTTTTCCTGAATGTCCTCGACATTCCGCCCAGACCTGAAAATCTGCAAAATCAGAATACCGTTCAGCTGGCGATTAAATCCCGTATCAAACTTTTTTACCGGCCCGCTGCGCTGAAAGGCACGCTGGATGACGCGGTGGCGAAACTGACGCTCGCCGCCGAAGGCGATCGCTTTCGCATTACAAATAACAGTCCGTTCCATATTACGGTCGCCAATATTTCGCTGGGTAAAACGAAATTGCTCCAGGAGTCCCCGATGGTTTCCCCGTTTGGGCAGCTGACGGTCGCCGCAAAAAATACGGTTAAGCGCGGACAAACCTTCCAGCTGATGTATGTGGACGATCTTGGCGCGTATAAAACCCGGACTTTCACCAGTCAGTGATCGGAAAGACTCACCATGAAAATGAAACAAAACAGACTCTGTCTGCTGGCAGTCTGCACGCTTCTGCTTTCGCATAAATCAGGGGCCGTCTCGTTTGATCCCTCCCTGCTTGCTGGCGCATCCGGTGAGTCCGATCTGTCTCGCTTTTCCGAAAACAACGCCATGCCTGCCGGCAATCAGGAGATGGATATCTACGTAAACGGCAGCTGGAAGGGACGTTATACCGTCATCTACGGCGAGCAGCGTGACGACATCCGCCTTGCCTGGAAAGATGCCCGGTCGCTTGGCATCAACACCACGTCCGTACCTGCGCCCGCCATTGCGCACGGGCAGGTGCAGCTGCGCGATCTGGTTCAGGGCGGTGAAGTCAAAACCAATACCAGCACCCTGAGTCTGGCGCTTACCGTTCCGCAGGCGGCCGTGCTGCGTACTGAAGAAGGTTACATTGCCCCCCAGTTTTGGGACGAGGGGATCCCGGCGCTGATGCTCTCGTGGAACACGACCTGGTATAACACCCACGCAAAAGGCGCTGCGAAAGACACAAATGATGATTTTTATGCCGGGCTGGATTCCGGCGCCAACCTGTTCGGCTGGCAGTTTCGTGACAGCAGCGCCTGGCGGAAAACGGCCAGCGGAGAGAGTAGCTGGCAGAATAATACCCGCTACCTGCGCCGTCCCCTGGCCTCGCTGAAATCCAACCTGACGCTGGGTGACTTTTATATTCCTGGCGATCTGTTTGATTCCCTGCGCGTGCGCGGCGTGTCGCTGGCGTCGGACATGAAGATGCGCCCAAATTCACAGCAGGGTTTTTCACCGGTGGTTCACGGCGTGGCACGGACGAACGCCCTGGTGAAAGTTATCCAGAATGGCAACGTGATCTATCAGGAGAACGTACCGCCGGGCCAGTTTACCCTCGACAGCATTCAGCCTACCGGCTCCGCGGGCGATTTGCTGGTGGTGGTGCGTGAAGCGGACGGTTCACAGCAGTCCTTCACGGTGCCGTTTTCCGCCGTGCCCGGGATGCTAAAAGAAGGGGTGAGTCAGTACAGCGTGGTGGCGGGTAAAGTGCACCAGAACACGCTCGATGCCGAACCCGCATTCATGCAGGCCACGCTGCGCTACGGGTTTAATAACCTCATCACCGGGTATACAGGAACGATTATTAGCGATAACTACCAGGCCGGGCTTGTCGGTACCGGGTGGAACCTTCCGTTTGGCGCGGTCTCGTTTGATGTCACCCACGCCAAAACCACCCTCCAGGATCGCACCAGCAGCGGTCAGAGTTATCGCGTGTCGTACAGCAAATTTATCGATACCACCGCCACCAACTTCACCCTGGCGGCCTATCGCTATTCCACTAAAGGCTATTACAGCTTCAGCGACGCGCTCTATTCGCGCGAAGGGTATCAGCGCCTGAGAGCGCAGTACGACGACTATGAAGATCGGTTTGGCGTTGCGCCCGACATGTCGCTAAGCACCTGGGATGCCCTGCGCGCGGCGCAGCCCAAGAATACCTTTACGCTTAACCTTAATCAGCGCCTGCTCAATAACTGGGGCACGGTATTTGTCTCCGGCACACAGCGCGATTACTGGAACTCACAGCAAACCACGCGCGAATACCAGATGGGCTATTCCAACGCCATCGGCCGCGCCAGCTATACCCTGTCGGCCAGCCGGGTACGGAACAGGGACAGTGAAGAAGAGACGCGCCTTTACCTCTCCCTCAGCCTGCCGTTCTCGCTGTTTGATAATAATGCCTGGATCACCTCCAGCCTGACGGCCAGCGATTCGCATTATGAGCAGAGCAATATCAGCATGAGCGGGAACGCGCTGGCATCGAACCGACTGAGCTACACCCTCTCCGGCAGTAATGCGCGGGGGGGTAAAAATGCGGCAAGCGTTAACGCCGCGTACCGTTCGAACTTCGCGACACTCGGTGGCTCTTACAGCGAATCCTCCGACTACCGCCAGACCGGGCTCAGCGGACGGGGAAGCCTGGTGGCCTACCCGTGGCACGTTCTCGCCTCAAACGAAACCGGCACAACCATGACTATCGTCGATGCGCCAAAAGCGGAGGGACTGATGGTGAACGGCGATGAAAGCATTATGACGAACCGCGATGGCGTGGCGCTGGTGCCTTACGCCACCCCGTATCGCAAAAACGCCATTACGTTATCGCAAACGGAAAACAGCGCTGGCGCGGAGGTGATCGGCAACATGGCTAACGTGGCCCCTTACGACGGGGCGGTGAGCTACATCCGCTTCGAAACCGACAAACGCCAGTCATGGGTACTTCATGCGACGCGTGCCGACGGCAAACCGCTGCCTTTTGGCACTGAAGTGCTTGATGAACACGGTGAATCTGTCGGGTATGTCGGCCAGGCCAGCGTACTGTATATCCGCGCTGAACAGCCGCCACGCGCGCTCAACGTGCATCTCCGGGGCGGGAAGTGCGAAATCTCCGCCCCAGCCTGGGGGCTGAACAGCCCCTCATCGGTTTGCCATTAATTACGGATTATCAAAATGTTACGATCATTCATATTCCTGCTCCTCTCCAGTATTAGTGGGATGAGCTATGCCACCTGCTCCGGCAGCAGCATCGTTTATGGCACACCGATTACCATTGATTTATCGGATAAGCTGAGCCCGGCCACGCCCACATGGACCGGCAGCTTCAGCACCCAGTACAGCGGCTCATTCAACTGTACGACAGGTAACAGTGAATTTTCTTACACGCCGATCCTCTCGACCGACAGCAAATACGCGACCATCCTCGGATTCAGCAATAACAAGTATATGGTGCGGGCGGAGATCACCAATCCCCCGGCCAATAAAACCCTGACTGCCAGCGGTAGCCATACGGCGTCTGAGCTGAACACACCGTTTACGGTTCGCTTCACCCTCGTTAACCAGAGCGGCACTACCCTGACGGGGGATACAGCGAACATGAGCGACGTTCTGTTCGTCAGCGACATGAGTGGGCTATCCTTCTGGGAAATCATCACCTGGCCAATCAATCAGGTCATCAAGATAGCGCAGTGGTTATTCAGCGGGTTCAAGTGGCCTTACGACAACCGCGATATGTTTGGTCAGCCGATGATCATCAAATACGCGCCAAAACTGACTACCTGTTCCTTTGATAATGCGGGGCTGACCGTAGCGCTGCCGACGCTCGGCATTCCCCAGCTCAGTGCATCCTCACAGCCGGGGCTGACGCTTTTTTTACTGAACATGAGCTGTCAGAACGTCGGGGTTAACGGCAATTCCGATCGGGCAATTGAGATGTTTCTGTCCAGCACGCAGCTGCTCTCAACCGACAGCTCAGTGCTGATCGACAGCAGCAGTAGCGCGGCGCAGGGCGTGGGGCTACGCCTGATAAAACGTGACGCCCCGCAAACGCCGGTGACCTTCTCTACCTCAACCACCAGCCGTGGCAACGCCACGATGATTTTCAGCGTGGCGGCTGGCGCGGCGCTGGACGAACATTTCACCCTTCCGATGGCGGCGTACTATTACGTGTGGGCGCCCGCCCAGGTGAGCCAGGGTAAGATCAATACATCGGCTACGCTGAATATTATCTATCCCTGATGTGAGCTATTTCTCCATCTTTCCAACCGCTTGCACATACTTAATCAGTTCGCTGTGGTTGGAAAGATTCAGCTTTTTCATCGCATTGTGCTTCTGCGTCGCAATGGTACTGACCGAACGGTTTCGATGACGGGCAATCTCCGTCGTTGAAAATCCTTCCACGATAAGATGGAGCACCTCCCACTCTCTGGCCGAGAGGATGGAGCGCGCCCGGGAACCGGACCGCATTACCCGCCTGAGCCACGAAGAGATCGACGGTGTTTGCCCGTCCGCCATGAGCAACGCGGGTAATTCCTTTTTCAGTTCAGTCAATTCATCCTGCTGACTGATGGTTAATTCAAATTTCATCTCCAGAACTTTTTTTAACAGCCCGTAAGGCAGCTCGGGCACCAACAGAACACGCCTGACGTGATGGGTTTTACATAAAGATGTAAAACGGCTGCTGACCTCCGCACTCCACTCTTTATGATTAAGCAGATAATTAAATTCAGTGAAGAAAACATCCACGTTATTATCCGCGACCGCCGCCAGCGCCTGTTCAGTGGAATCGACCTGAGTAATGTTCAGTACGTAATCGGGTAAAAGATCATGGAGCGCCCGGAATATTATCTCTTTAAATATATTTATTTTGTAAAACACCATTACCCTTACGATACGTTCAGTATTATTCATGTCTTTTCTAAATTCTCGTGACCGGAGGAAAATGATAATAGTTTATGTACTCACCACTCACAACCTCTTCGCGCCAGGATTTTATCCTTCTCAGGCTTAAAAATCTGAACAAGGACATTAAATTTATAGAAAAAATTCTATTTTATTCTGCACGCCGTTTCCTCTTGCAGATAAAGCCTTGTCGATAACCCTGCCGCGATCACAATTTTTCTTTCAGGAATAGCAGTAAACCACTGAAAAAACGGTGGATAAACCCCATCAATCAACCTTCTGATGCTTATTAACCGCCCATTCACAGAATAAAAATCTGGCATGAATATTATTAGAAGATTAAAACAATTGCATATACCATTAAAACCATTTTTCAATTTTATCTTCCTCTAATAATTGGCATCGGCTTTACTCGACGGTTTGTATTGGCTTACATTGATGCCATCGCATCGCGTTATTTAAAAAGTGCTCGCCATTCTTTTAATAAGAGAGTGCGAACCGCCATTTTCTCTTATATGGACTGTTTACTCAGCGAAAGGAGAATGCCAATGCAAAATAAAAAAACAATTCACGTTGCCGTTGTTGACAGCTGCGAATTCACGATGATTGGCCTGCAATCGCTCGGAAAGCGTGAGCCTGATGAAAAACACGACGTTATTTTCCATGGGTTTACCCATATCGAAGAACTTGCTATGAGTGAACAACTCTTTGATATCATCATTTATGATCCGTTGAATACGCGTCATTTCCGGGTGACGACGAATGACGACATTCTCTGTATTAAACAGAAACAAGTGACGGCGAAGATCTATATCTATTCGTTATCCGCTGGCTATTTGAAATTCAAACATGTTGATGGAGTAATCAGCAAAAGAGTCTCCCTGGGGGATATCAAAGCGCTGTGGCAAATACTGATGAGCCAGACGCCGCAAGAGTCTGGTCGTTACAACGTAGGCATGACTACCCGCTTACGCACCCCGGCGAGGCTGTCCAGCGAGGAGGCCAGCGTATTGCGCGGCTATTCCTGTAATCTCAAAACCAAGCAAATCGCCCGTCAGCTGGGGTGTAACGTCAGGCTGGTTTACTTTTATAAAAACAACGCCATGAACAAGCTTAAGGCCGTGCGTGGCCCCTCGTTTTACCAGAGCATTCGCTGGATCCTGAATTAAGAATTTGACCGTGTGTCGTTTGCCTTTTGTTCCCGTGTCCGCGGGAACCTTTTTTTCATTTCCTGAAGGCTGTTCCATGTATACCGTTCTTCCCTCTCCCCTGTTGCAACGTATCTCAGGGCTGCGATTCCAGCCGCTTGTCGATCTTCATTCGGGCCAGATGTTCGCGCATGAAGTTCTCGTGGAGATCCATAACGTCAATCTGGAGATATTGTTTGCTTCTCTGCCTTCCCGCAGCACACTGCAAATCTTCTTCTGGCAGGCCAACACCCTGTTACAGATACCCGCCCGGGACGCTTACTGGCTAAACCTTCCGGCAGAACACCTTCTCGACGAACGCGCTATCCGGTTGTTGCTGGCGTTACGCCATCAGCAGCGGTTAACGATTGAAATTCAGGATCCTCTCACCATCACACGGCTGAGCGAGGCTGAGCAACATCGTCTTCATGCCATGCTTGTTCGGTTAAAAGAGGCGGGATGGCAAATCTGGCTGGACGATTTAACCCGGGAGTTGGCTGAGGCGTTCGCGCGGCTTGCGCTGCCGCTGGATGGGGTAAAAATTGACCGTTCAGCGCTGCGCGAGCGCGCGCCGCTTGCCCCGTTTGTGCAGGAGGTCAGGGCAGGTATCGCGCAATCAATTCTTATCGAAGGCATCGAGAATTCGCGGGATCTGGCGCGCGCCCGCACGTCTGGCGCACAGTCTGGCCAGGGTTTTCTGTGGCCCGAAAGCCGCACCGATGCCCGCGTAACGCTGTGAGGGCCAGCTTACCGTGGCCTACCAGCCCGGCACCGCACCGCCGTTAAAAAGGGTCTCTGCCGCTTTCGCCACTTCCGGCGACTGATAGGACTGGATAAATTCCTTCACGTTTTCGGCGTCTTTGTTGTCTTCACGCGTGACCACTATATTCACGTAAGGCGAGTTTTTGTCCTCAATAAAGACGCTGTCATGTACCGGAGACAGCCCCGTTTGCTGAAGATAGGTGGTACTGATGATGGCCACATCCACTTTCGGATCGTCCAGCACGCGCGGCAGCTGCGCCCCTTCCAGCTCCATAATCTGTAAGTTTTTTGGGATTCGCGGTAATATCCAGCGCCGTTGGCAGCAGGCCAACATCTGGTTTAAGGGTAATCAGCTTCTCTTTTTGCAGCAGCAACAGCGCGCGGCCGAGGTTGGTGGGATCGTTTGGAATCGCAATGGTTGCGCCATCCTTCAGCTCCGACACCGATTTAATCTTTCGGGAGTAACCCGCCATCGGGAAGACGAAGGTATTGGCCACGGCGACCAGCGTGTAATTGTGCGCCTTGTTATCTTGTGCAAGGAACGGGCGATGCTGGAAGACGTTGGCGTCCAGTTCGCCCTGGTTGGTGGCATCGTTGGGTAGCAGCGAGCCACTAAAGCCCACCAGCTCAACATCCAGACCGTATTTCTCTTTTGCCACCTTTTTGGCGACTTCCGCCACGTCCTGCTCAGCGCCATTAATCACGCCGACTTTAATGTGTTTGGCATCATTGCCGCCTTGATCGCAACCTGCCAGCAGCAGGGCCGCGAGCACCAGAGCACTCAACTGAAATTTCACGAGACAGTTCCTTTCGACAGTGGTTTTGAAGACTATATCGACAACGAGACGGCAGGCTAAAAAACGAAAAGGAATCAGTAAGACGGTTAAGTTATATGCGGCCTGTTGCCGGGTGGCGCTGCGCTTACCCGGCCTACGTAACGGGCGAAGTGTAGGCCCGGTAAGCGTAGCGCCACCGGGCGATGGGCATCAGGCTACGGTAGTCCAGGCGCAAGCAGAACCGCTAACCTCACGCCTGCCGACGCAGCGGCGCTTCGCGCAAAAACCACGACAGCACAAACGCCAGCACCATAATCCCCGCCGCCAGCATAAACACCGCATGGATAGCCGAGCCGAACGCATCCAGATAGTCCAGACGCAGGGCATCAGGCAGATGGTGAATGGCAACGGGATTAAGTTCGCGCGGCAGTTCCGCCCCTTCCGGCAGCCTGTCGATCAGCCCTGATTGCAGAATATGGGTGAACACCGCGCCAAACAGCGCAACGCCAATCGCCCCGCCAATGGAACGGAACAGCGTCACCCCAGAGGTCGCTACGCCGTATTGATCGGCTGACACGCTGTTCTGCACCGCCAGCACCAGCACCTGCATCACCAGTCCCAGCCCCATGCCCAGCACGCCGGTAAACAGGTACAGCTGCCAGGTTGGGGAGGTGATTGAAATGCGCGTCAGTAACACCATCCCCACCACGCCGAGCAGCGTGCCGAGGATCGGGAACAGACGGTATTTCCCGGTGCGGCTGATGATGCGCCCGCTGATGATGGAGGTGAGCAACAGCCCGCCCATCAGGGGGATCAGCTGCAAGCCGGCCTGCGTTGGCGTGGCGTCTTTCACCACCTGTAAATAGAGCGGCAGGAACGTTACCGAGCCAAACAGGGACATGCCGATGATAAAGCCAATCAGGCTACAGAGCAGGAAGCTGCGGTCGCGGAAGAGCGACAGCGGAATAATTGGCTCCCACGCCAGCCGCTCTTCGTAGATAAACCCGGCGATCCCCGTCAGGCCGAAGGCCAGAATGCACCACAGCTGCGGGTCGTTCCATTGGCGGATCGTACCGCCCTCGGTGGTAAACAGAATGATGCACAGCAGCGCCATGCTGAGGTAAATCGCCCCCAGGTAATCAATCTCATGCTTGCTGCGCCGCGCGCTGCCGTGGAATACCGCGCCAATCACCAGCAGCGCAAACAGCCCCAGCGGCAGGTTGATGTAGAAAATCCAGCGCCAGGATGCATGCTGAACGATAAACCCGCCGATCAGCGGGCCTATCACCGTCGCCAGGCCAAACACGCCGCCAAACAGCCCCTGATAGCGACCCCGATCGGCAGGCGGGATCACGTCCGCCACGGCGGCCATGCTGATCACCATCAGGCCGCCGCCCCCCAGCCCTTGCAGGGCGCGCATCAGCACCAGCTGGGTCATGTTCTGCGCCAGGCCACACAGCGCAGAGCCCACCAGGAAAAGCACTATTGCGATTTGCAGGACGATTTTACGGCCAAACAGATCGCCGAATTTGCCATACAGCGGCACCACGATGGTCGAACTGAGGATATAGGCTGTCACCACCCAGGAGAGCTTATCCAGCCCGCCCAGCTCGCCGACGATGGTCGGCAGCGCGGTGGAGACAATGGTCTGATCCAGCGCCGAGAGCAGCATCACCAGCAGGAGTGCGCTGAACAGCAGCTTAATCGACGGCGCCTTTTTCGCAGGTTGAGTCATTACGTCAGACTCCATAAGAGATCGCTTGAAATTAATTAATCGAATAATTAATATTCAGGTAAGTTATGGATAAGATCAAGAGACAGCGTGACCGTGCCAGCACTAAAAGACAATTCTGAACCCCGCCGTCCCGGACGTCCGCGCGGCGGCAAGCGCGTTACCGCCAGCCGCGAACAGCTGCTGGACATCGCCCTGAACCTCTTCTCCCGCCAGGGGATCGCCAATACGTCGTTGAACGCTATTGCCCGCGAAGCCGGCGTGACGCCCGCCATGCTGCACTACTACTTCAACTCCAGAGAACAGTTGCTGGATGCGATGATTGAGGAGCGCTTCCTGCCGTTACGCGAGCGGATCGGGGCGATTTTCGCCGACAACCGGGATTCGCCGGTGCATGCCCTGACGGAAATGGTCAGGGTGCTGGCCGAACTGGCGGAAAAGTATCGCTGGTTTGCCCCGCTGTGGATGCAGGAGGTGATCGGCGAGATGCCGGTACTGCGTACGCATTTGCAGGAGCGCTTTGGCGATGAGAAATATCACACCACGCTGGCAACCATCAAAGGCTGGCAGCAGGAAGGAAAGCTGAATCCGGCGCTGGCCCCCGAACTGCTGTTCACGACGCTGCTGAGCCTGGTGCTGGTGCCTTTCTCTCGCATGCGCAATGACGAGAGGCTTAATGCCCTCTCGCCGGAGATCGTTGTGCGCCACGTGTTAGCCGTGATCGGCAACGGGATCGGTGGTTAAAGATCCCTGGTCAGATAGTGTCTCTGCATTCCCTGATAAGGGTAATCCTGCAAGGACATCTGCACCTGATAACCCTGTTTTTCATAGAACGGACGCGCCTGGAAGCTGACCGTATCCACCAGCGCGTGACGACACCCTTTACGACGGGCCTCCTCTTCAGCCGTTTTGATCAGCTGGCTGCCGACGCCCGTTCCCCTCACCCTGTCGCTGACCCACAGAAAGTCGATATTCAGCCAGTCGCCTTTACGTACGCCGATTAACCCGCCCAGCATGACGCCGTTGTCGTCCCGCACATATACGCCAATATCGCCACTAAACGTCGCCAGATCTAAATACTGCGCGTTATAGGCTCTTAGCCCCGTTAATAATTCTTCTTTTTCTTCAGCCGTGACTTTATCTGTAATGCTCAGGTGCATAAATCTCTCCTTATTTTCAGCGCAATCTGAATATCTCACAGCTTAACCTTCATAAAAACTCCTTATTTCCTCCATTGTTTAAACAAGGAAATATTCATTCAGTATGTAAATAAAAAAAACCTTTCCAATAGGCTCCGAAAACGTATAATGAGAACGATCATTCTCACTTTTTACGGTAGCCGACGATGAGCACAAAGCTGGAAGAACGACAAAAACTACGGCAGGACGAAATCATCACCGCCGCGCGCCGCTGCTTTCGCGCCAGTGGATTTCACGCTGCCAGCATGTCGCAGATCGCCAGCGAAGCCAGGCTCAGCGTCGGACAAATCTATCGCTATTTCAGTAACAAAGACGCGATCATTGAAGAGATGATCCGGCGCATTATCGACTCACGTATTGAGGAGATGCAGGGCAAAACCCTGGTTGAAGGGATGCCGCAGGCGCTTGCCTGGCGCCAGACGCTTAACGAAGATGATGACGCGCTAATGCTCGAAATGTCCGCAGAGGCCACACGTAATCCGCTGGTGGCAAACATGCTGATCGAAGCCGAAGCCCGCATGTTCGCCAACGCCTGTGAGCACCTGAAAAAGCAGTTCCCCCACCTGAGCGATGAGCATATTCGCTGCTGCGTGGAGATTACCGCCGTGATGATCGAAGGCACGATTTACCGTCGACTCACGCCTTTAAAAGTACCGTCAGAACAATTAGAGCCCATATACCAGAATATTTTAAATATGCTTTTCTCTGCGAAGTAATCGCATGTGAATAATTAGCGGAAATAAGTAATTTCCCTTTTTTCATTTCTGGCTCTGCCGGAGATGCGGGATCGCTGTGCTTTTAATTAGCCCTCCTCCCTGTTAAGCGATTAACAGGGCAGGCTTCGTTCACCCTGGAAAAAGATTATGAAAACCATAACAACCTCCATCGCAGCATTACTCCTCCTGACAGGGTGCGATAATGCGCAAACATCTGCTCCCCAGCGTCCTCTTCCGGAAGTGGGGATTGTCACACTCATGAGCCAGCCGGTGTCCGTGGTCAGCGAGCTGACCGGCCGCACCGCCGCCGCGATGAGCGCCGAAGTGCGCCCTCAGGTGGGCGGCATTATTCAGAAACGGCTCTTCACCGAAGGCGATACGGTCAAGGCCGGGCAGGCGCTGTATCAGATCGATCCTTCCAGCTACCGCGCCGCTTATGATGAAGCTGCCGCCGCACTGAAACAGGCGCAGGCGCTGGTGCAGGCCGACTGCCAGAAAGCCCGGCGCTATGCGCAGCTGGTTAAGGATGACGGCGTATCACGTCAGGATGCGGAAGACGCGAAGTCCACCTGCGCGCAGGACAAGGCCAGCGTCGAGTCAAAGAAAGCCGCGCTGGAAAGTGCCCGCATTAACCTCAACTGGACCACCGTCACCGCGCCGATTGCCGGACGTATCGGCATCTCCTCTGTGACCCCCGGCGCGCTGGTGACCGCCCAGCAGGATACCGCGCTGGCCACTATTCGCGGGCTGGACAGTATGTACGTCGATTTAACCCGTTCCAGCGCCGATCTGCTGCGATTACGCAAGCAAACCCTCGCCAGCAACAGCGATACGCTGAACGTGTCGTTGATCCTCGAAGACGGCAGCAGCTACAGCGAAAAAGGCCATCTGGCGTTAACCGAAGTGGCGGTGGATGAGTCTACCGGCTCAGTCACCCTGCGCGCCGTCTTCCCGAACCCGCAGCATCAGCTTCTGCCGGGCATGTTCGTCCGCGCCCGAGTGGATGAAGGCATCATGAATGACGCGATCCTCGCGCCGCAGCAGGGCATCACCCGCGACGCCAAAGGTACCGCCACCGCGCTGGTGGTGAACGCCAGCAACAAGGTCGAGCAGCGTCAGCTGGAGACGGGCGACACCTACGGCGATAAATGGCTGGTGCTGAATGGCCTGAAGGCGGGCGATAAGCTGATTGTGGAAGGCACCGACAAAGTCACCGCCGGGCAGGAAGTGAAAGCTGAAGAGATGAAAACCAACGGAGGAAACGCCTGATGTTTTCCCGTTTCTTCGTGCGTCGCCCGGTCTTTGCCTGGGTTATCGCCATTCTCATCATGCTCGCCGGGATACTGGCGATCCGCACGCTGCCCGTTGCGCAGTACCCGGACGTTGCCCCGCCGTCGATCAAAATATCCGCCACCTACACCGGCGCCTCCGCACAAACGCTGGAGAACAGCGTGACGCAGGTGATCGAGCAGCAGCTCACCGGGCTGGATAACCTGCTCTACTTCACCTCCACCAGCAGCTCGGACGGTTCGGTGAGCATCAACGTCACGTTTGAACAGGGAACCGATCCGGACACCGCTCAGGTACAGGTGCAGAACAAAGTCCAGCAGGCGGAATCACGCCTGCCGACCGAGGTGCAGCAGTCCGGGATCACCGTCGAAAAATCCCAGAGCAACTTCCTGCTGATCATGGGCGTATATGATAAAACCGACACCGCCAGCAGCTCGGATATCGCCGACTGGCTGGTGAGTAATATGCAGGATCCGCTGGCGCGCGTGGATGGCGTCGGCAGCCTGCAGGTGTTCGGTGCAGAATACGCGATGCGCATCTGGCTCGACCCGGCTAAGCTGGCGTCGTACTCGCTGATGCCCTCCGACGTGCAGAGCGCGATTGAAGCGCAGAACGTGCAGGTCTCCGCCGGTAAAATCGGTGCGCTGCCCTCGTCGAACGCCCAACAGCTGACCGCCACCGTTCGCGCTCAGTCGCGTCTGCAAACGGTCGATGAGTTCAAAAAAATCATCGTCAAGAGCGAGTCCAACGGTGCGGTGGTGCGCATCAGCGACGTCGCGCGCGTGGAGATGGGCAGCGAAGACTACACCGCCACCGCGAAGCTGAACGGCCACCCGGCGGCGGGTATGGCGGTGATGCTCTCGCCGGGCGCCAACGCGCTTAACACCGCCACGGCGGTAAAAGACAAGATCGCCGAGTTCAAAAAGTCGATGCCGGAAGGCTACGACGTGGCCTACCCGAAAGACAGCACCGAGTTCATCAAGATCTCCGTTGAGGACGTGATTCAGACCCTGTTCGAAGCCATTATCCTCGTGGTGGTGGTGATGTACCTGTTCCTGCAAAACATCCGCGCGACGCTGATCCCGGCGCTGGCGGTGCCGGTGGTGCTGCTGGGCACCTTCGGCGTGCTGGCGCTGTTCGGTTACTCCATCAACACCCTGACGCTGTTTGCCATGGTGCTGGCGATAGGACTTTTGGTGGATGACGCCATCGTGGTGGTGGAAAACGTCGAGCGTATTATGCGCGACGAAGGGCTGCCCGCCCGGGAAGCGACCGAAAAATCGATGGGCGAAATTTCCGGCGCGCTGATCGCCATTGCGCTGGTGCTCTCTGCGGTATTCCTGCCGATGGCCTTCTTCGGCGGCTCTACCGGGGTCATTTACCGTCAGTTCTCGGTCACCATTATTTCGGCGATGTTCCTCTCCGTAGTGGTGGCGCTGACCCTGACGCCCGCGCTGTGCGGCTCGATCCTGAATCACACCGCTCCGCACAAAAAGGGCTTCTTCGGCGCGTTTAACCGCTTCTACAGTAAGACCGAGCACGGCTATCAGAATAAGGTTCTGCGCGCCCTGCGCCGTTCCGGCGGCATGCTGGTGATCTTCGCCCTGCTCTGCGGCGCGATGGGGTTCGCCATGCTGAAACTGCCGGGCAGCTTCCTGCCAACCGAAGACCAGGGTGAAATCATGGTGCAGTACACCCTCCCTGCCGGCGCAACCGCAGTGCGTACCGCAGAGGTAAGCCGCCAGGTACGCGAGTGGTTCCTCACCAAAGAGAAAGCCAATACCGACGTGATCTTTACCGTTGAAGGCTTCAGCTTCAGCGGCAGCGGCCAGAACGCCGGGATGGCGTTCGTCTCCCTGAAAAACTGGTCAGAGCGTAAAGGCGAGGAAAACACTGCGCAGGCCATTGCCCTGCGCGCCACGCAGGAGCTGAGCGCCATCCGCGATGCCACCATCTTTGCGATGACACCGCCGGCAGTGGACGGTCTGGGCCAGAGCAACGGCTTTACCTTTGAGCTGATGGCGAGCGGCGGCACCGACCGCGACGCGCTGCTGAAACTGCGTAACCAGCTGATTGGCGAAGCGAATCAGGACAGCTCGCTGCACGCCGTGCGCGCCAACGATCTGCCGCAGATGCCGCAGCTTCAGGTGGATATCGATAACAACAAAGCCGTGTCGCTGGGGCTCTCCCTGAGCGACGTCACCGACACCCTGTCCAGCGCCTGGGGCGGCACCTACGTGAACGACTTCATTGACCGTGGCCGCGTGAAAAAGGTCTACATCCAGGGCGACAGCGACTATCGCGCGGTACCGTCGGATCTCAACAAATGGTATGTGCGCGGCAGCGACAGCACTATGACCCCATTCTCCGCCTTCGCCACCACCCGCTGGGAGTATGGCCCGGAAAGCCTGGTGCGCTACAACGGCTCGGCGGCGTATGAAATTCAGGGCGAGAACGCCAGCGGCGCCAGCTCCGGTACGGCGATGAGCAAAATGGAGCAGCTGGCGAATAACCTGCCGTCCGGCAGCACCTGGGCGTGGAGCGGTTTGTCGTTGCAGGAAAAACTGGCGAGCGGTCAGGCGATGAGCCTTTATGCCCTCTCCATCCTCGTGGTGTTCCTGTGCCTGGCGGCACTGTATGAGAGCTGGTCGGTGCCCATTTCGGTCATCCTCGTGATCCCGCTTGGGGTGCTGGGCGCGGCCATTGCCGCCTCCCTGCGCGGCCTGAGCAACGATGTCTATTTCCAGGTGGCGCTGCTGACCACCATCGGTCTGTCGTCGAAGAACGCCATTCTGATTGTCGAGTTTGCCGAAGCCAAAGTGGCCGAAGGCTACTCCCTGACGCGCGCCGCCCTGCGGGCCGCCCAGACGCGTCTGCGTCCGATCATCATGACCTCGCTGGCGTTTATCGCAGGCGTGACGCCGCTGGCGATTGCCACCGGCGCGGGGGCCAACAGCCGCGTGGCGATCGGCACCGGCATTATCGGCGGGACGCTGGCCGCGACGCTGCTGGCGATCTTCTTCGTTCCTTTATTCTTTGTACTGGTGAAACGTCTGTTCTCCGGTAAGCACGCAAACCGGAGGTCATAATGTTTCGTGTAACTGTTTTAGCGTTAGCACTGCTGAGCGCAGGCTGTGTGTCATTAGATCCCACGTATCAGCGCCCGGACGCACCCGTTCCGGCCACACTGCCCGGCGCGCACGGCGAAGCCAGCGCCGTGGTGAGCCAGTGGCAGCAGGTGATGAATGATGCGCGGCTGAAAAGCGTGGTGACGATGGCGCTCAACAGCAACCGCGACGTGCAAAAAGCGATTGCGGATATCGACGCCGCCCGTGCCCAGTATGGCGAAACGCGCTCGTCCCTGTTCCCGACGGTGGACGCGGAACTGAGCCACACCCGCAGCCGCACGCTGGCGAGCGGCGTCGCGACGAGCGACGAAGCCAACGGCACGGTCTCCAGCTTCGAACTGGATCTGTTTGGCCGCAACCAGAGCCTGTCGCGCGCCGCGCGTGAAACCTGGCTTGCCAGCGAGTTCACCGCGCAGAACACGCGCCTGACGATGGTCAGCGAGCTGACCACGGCCTGGGTGACGCTGGCGGCGGATAACAGCAATCTGGCGCTGGCGAAATCCACCCTGGAGAGCGCCGCGAACTCGCTCAAAATCGTCAAACGTCAGCAGGAAGTAGGTGTGGCAGCGGCCACGGACGTCAGTGAAGCGATGGCGGTTTACCAGCAGGCGCGCGCCAGCGTGGCGAGCTACCAGACGCTGGTGATGCAGGACAAAAACGCCCTTAACCTGCTGGCGGGCGATACGGTGCCCGAGAACCTGCTGCCCGGCACGCTGGAGAGCCTGAGCGATAACGCCATCACGCTGATCCCGGCGGGCGTCAGCTCCAGCGCGCTGCTGCGTCGCCCGGACATTCAGGAGGCGGAACATAACCTGCTGAGCGCTAACGCCAACATCGGCGCGGCACGCGCCAACTTCTTCCCGACCATTTCACTGACCGCCAGCGCGGGCGTCGGCAGCGATTCGCTGTCATCCCTGTTCAGCCACGGCATGAAGGTCTGGTCGTTCGCGCCGTCCATCACCCTGCCGCTGTTTAGCGGGGGCAACAATATGGCGCAGCTGCGCTATGCGGAAGCGGAGAAAAAAGGGTTAATTGCGACCTATGAGAAAACCATCCAGAGCGCGTTTAAGGACGTGGCCGACGCGCTGGCGCGGCGCGAAACGTTGAGCGAACAGCTTGATGCCCAGCGTGAATACGTGGCGGCGGAGCAAAAAACGCTGGATGTGGCGACGCGCAGTTACAAGGCTGGCGCGGGCGATTATCTGACGGTGCTCACCGCGCAGCGATCGCTGTGGTCGGCACAGGAATCACTGATTGCCTTGCAGCAAACCGACCTGGAAAACCGCATCACGCTGTGGCAATCGCTGGGTGGAGGGGTTCAGTAACGGCCTGAGAGGGCGATTCTCATACCAGGTGAAAAGTAAATTCATACTTTCGGCTGGAATCGCCTGCCTGAATGTAACGATACATTTCAGAGAAAGCCTGTGACTTTACCGGAGGTCTCAATGAAATCTGCACACCTGGTTTGCCTGCTCGTTTGCCTGATTTTCGCTGCGTTTGTTCACGCGCAGGAGAAGAGCGCTCCGGAGAAAGAGGCCCAGATAAAACAGCAGGTCCTGAAAGATGTGAAGAAAACCTGTACCCCGCAGAAAAAGCAGAGCGATAAGGCCTGGCAGGCGATGATTTTGTCGTCTGAGGCCAATCAGCTGCTGATCAAAAATGCCATCACCGCCGTGAAGCGTGACAACCTGGACGCCTACTGGGATGCAGTAAGTCAGGTGGATTGTATGGAAGATTACTGAGGGTTGAGCGCCGGGTGGCGGCTGCGCCTTACCCGGCCTACATCACATGTTTAACGCTTCCGCACATCCGGAATAATCAAATCCCCACGCAGAACGTAGGACCCGAGCATCTGCGTTTTCGCTGTCAGCCAGCTCACGATGCGCGCCGCCATGGCGTCCATGGAATACTCAATGGCCGGGATCACCGGAATACCCGGGAGATGCAGCGAACCGCCGAGGCTGAAGACCATGATATCTTCCGGTACCGATTTATTAAACGCCTGTAACTGCGGGATCACCCGCTGGGCTTCCTGCTCGTCTGCCACCAGCAGCGCGTTGAAATTCAGCGTGGACGCGTTGTTGAGTAATTCCTGAAGCGCAACGGACGATGAAGTCGCGTCCATAAACACGAGGTTGCGATTAAAGGGCAGGAAGTTTTTCTCCAGCGCATGTTTGTAACCCAGCAGCACCTGATCGGCAAAGCCGCTGCCGTGCGGGTGGATCAGTGCTATCTGGCGACGCCCCTGGCTGGTGAGATAGTTGCAGGCCGTTTCAGCCGCGAACGCGTGATCGAACTGAATGCTGTGGGCGTTATCGGCTTCCATACAGTCGACCAGAATGACGTTGTCCATGTCCACGTCCAGCGGGAAACGCGCGCCAATCACCAGAATGTCATCACATAAGCCGCAGGAGAGTTCTTCAAGGGCGTTCATCACTTCTGTTTTCGTGTGTGCGAAACGCAGCAGCAGATGTTTTTGATGCTGGCTGAGGTGTTTTTCCAGCGCGTACAGGTAACCGGTGGTCTGGTTAATGTTCTCCTGCGCGCAAATCACCCCAATGCAGCCCGTCGACTGGCTGAGCAGCGACTGGGCGATCACGTTGGGACGATAGTTCAGCTCATCCACCGCTCTCAGAACAGCCTGTCGGCTGGCTTCTTTAACGCCACGCGACCCGCTCAACACCCGTGATACCGTGGCTTTGGACACCCCGGCCAGACGCGATACATCGTTGATTGTAGACATCTCTCTCCCCTGTCAGACGCAACTGGCGTCTGTAATTTCCATCACCGCTACGGCTCACATTATAGCCAGAACGGAGTATATCCGTTTCCGTTTTCCATGGAAACCGATTTTCCGTTTCCACTCAATTTGATGTCAAAACAGCCAAATTATGTGACCCACATCCGGTTAATTAGCGTCATAAATAGTGGATATTGATGGTTGTCACACTTCTGTCTTTTATGAATGGAAACCGGTTTCCGTATCATGTCCAATCATCATCGCAATAACTTTTTACATTTTGAGGATGGTCGTCGATGTTCAAGATTATGCTGTGCTGCTCTGCCGGGATGTCCACCAGCCTGCTGGTCAGCAAAATGATCGATGTAGCAAAAGAACGGGGCTTGCCCGTGAAGATAGATGCGTATGGCGTATCCGAATTTGATACGCAGTTTCCGCACTATCAGGTGGTGCTTCTCGGACCGCAAGTGAAATACATGTTAAAGACACTCTCAGACAAGGCAGCGACGCAAGGCATACCGGTGCAGCCCATCGACATGATGGATTACGGCATGCAGCGTGGCGATAAAGTACTGGACTATGCTCTGTCGCTCATCGAAGCGGCACACTAAAAGGTGTTCACATGAGTTCGTTATATCAATCCATGGTCGCGGTGATTGAACAGTCAATTACGCCGCTGGCCGCGAAGCTCGGTCAGCAAAAGTATGTGATTGCCATCCGCGACGGCTTTACCGCCGCGCTGCCGTTTATGATCATCGGCTCGTTTATGCTGGTGTTTATCTTCCCGCCGTTTTCGGCGGATACCACCAACAGCTTCGCCCGCGGCTGGCTGGATTTCTCCGAGACCTACCGCGAACAGCTGATGCTGCCCTTTAACCTCAGCATGGGCGTGATGACCTTCTTCATCTCGGTGGGGATTGGGGCGAGCCTGGGACGTCAGTTTAACCTCGATCCGGTGATGTCCGGTCTGCTGGCCTTTATGGCCTTCCTGCTGGTCGCCGCGCCGTATGCCGACGGCAAAATTTCGACGCAGTATCTGTCGGGTCAGGGCATCTTCACTGCGCTTATCACCGCGATCTACTCCACCCGTGTGTACGCGTGGCTGAAGCAGAACAACGTCACCATCCGCCTGCCGAAAGAGGTGCCGACCGGCGTGGCGCGTTCGTTTGAGATCCTGATCCCGGTGATGGTGGTGATTGGTACCCTACATCCGCTGAACCTGTTCATTGAAGCGCAGACCGGGATGATCATCCCGCAGGCGATTATGCACCTGCTGGAGCCGCTGGTGTCTGCGTCTGACTCGCTGCCCGCGATTCTGCTCTCCGTTCTGCTGTGCCAGATCTTCTGGTTTGCCGGTATCCACGGGTCGCTGATTGTCACCGGCATCATGAACCCGTTCTGGATGGCGAACCTCTCTGCAAACCAGGCGGCGCTGGCGGCGGGCGCGGCGCTGCCGCACGTTTATCTGCAAGGTTTCTGGGATCACTACCTGCTGATTGGCGGCGTAGGCTCGACCCTGCCGCTGGCGTTCCTGCTGCTGCGCAGCCGCGCCACTCACCTGCGCACCATCGGCAAAATGGGCGTTGTGCCAAGCTTCTTTAACATCAACGAACCGATTCTGTTCGGCGCGCCGATCATCATGAACCCGATGCTGTTTATCCCGTTCGTGTTTGTTCCGCTGGTCAATGCCTGCCTGGCGTACGGCGCAACCAAACTCGGCTGGCTGGCCCAGGTGGTTTCGTTAACCCCGTGGACCACGCCCGCGCCGATTGGCGCCTCGTGGGCGGCGAACTGGGCGCTGAGCCCGGTGGTGATGTGCCTGGTCTGCATGGTGATGTCCGCCCTGATGTACCTGCCATTCCTGCGCGCCTATGAGCGTACGCTCATCAAAAATGAAGAGCAGAAAGCCCAGGCAACCGTCGGCACCGCTGAAACAGTTAGCAATTAAGTCAAAGAGGAAGGGTCATGAAATACGCATTTCCCTATAACTTCTGGTGGGGCAGCGCAAGCTCCGCTCTCCAGACGGAAGGGACACGAGAGGGTGAAACCACGTGGGACTACTGGTTTGCCCGCGAGCCGAACCGTTTTCACAACGGCGTGGGACCGCAGCACACCTCCACGTTTTATCAGCACTGGAAAACGGACATTCAGCTGTTGAAGCAGCTGAACCACAACAGCTTTCGCACCTCGATTAGCTGGGCGCGCCTGATCCCCGACGGTATCGGTGAAGTGAACCCGGACGCGGTCGATTTTTATAATCAGGTCATTGATGAGCTGAATGAACAGGGCATCACGCCGTTTATCACCCTGTTCCATTTCGACATGCCGATGGCGATGCAGGAGATAGGCGGCTGGGAAAACCGTGACGTAGTGGACGCCTACGCCCGCTATGCGCAGATCTGCTTCGAGCTGTTTGGCGACCGCGTGCTGCACTGGTTTACCTTCAACGAGCCGATCGTGCCGGTGGAAGGCGGTTATCTGTACGATTTCCATTACCCGAACGTGGTGGATTTTCGTCGGGCGGCGACCGTGGCGTATCACACGGTGCTGGCCCATGCGAAGGCCGTTCAGGCTTACCGCGCCGGGCATTACGCGGGGGAGATCGGCATCGTGCTGAACCTGACGCCGTCATACCCGCGTTCGCAGAACCCGGCGGACGTGAAGGCGGCGCATATCGCGGATCTGATGTTTAACCGTAGCTTCCTCGACCCGGTGCTGCGCGGGGAGTATCCGGCCGACCTGGTGGCATTGCTGAAATCTTACGATCATCTACCCGCCTGCAAGCCGGAAGACGGTTTCCTGATTGCGGAAGGGAAAATCGACCTGCTCGGCGTTAACTACTATCAGCCGCGTCGCGTGAAGTGTCGCGACAGCGCGGTGAACCCGCAGGCGCCGTTTATGCCGGAGTGGTTCTTTGATAGCTACGAGATGCCGGGCCGTAAGATGAACCCGTACCGCGGCTGGGAAATCTACGAGCCGGGTATTTACGATATTCTGGTTAACCTGCGCGACAATTACGGTAACCCCCGCTGTTTTATTTCTGAAAACGGGATGGGTGTCGAAAACGAGCAGCGCTTTATTGAAAACGGTCAGATAAACGATCGGTACCGCATCGAATTTATTTCTGAGCATTTAGCGTGGCTGCATAAAGGTATTAGCGAAGGCTGCAATTGCCTTGGCTACCATATGTGGACGTTTATTGATAACTGGTCGTGGTGCAATGCCTATAAAAACCGCTACGGTTTTATTCAGCTCGATTTGGAGACGCAGCAGCGCACCATTAAAAAAAGCGGAGAGTGGTTTGCCGCTACCGCCTTAAATAATTGCTTTGATAAAGAGTAAAAATGATGATCGCATTAGAAGAAGCCGTAATGGAAATTATCGTCAACGCCGGTCAGTCCCGCAGCCTGTGCTTCGAAGCGCTGCATGCGGCGCGCCAGGGCAACCTTGACGAAGCCAAAAGCCTGCTGCGTGAAGCCGATGGCTACGCGCGCCAGGCACACAAGATGCAGACCAAACTGATCGAGCAGGACGCGGGCGAAGCCCGCCAGCCGATGACCTTAATTATGGTGCACGCGCAGGATCATTTAATGAATTCGCTATTAGCGCGTGAATTATCTGAAGAGATTATTCATTTATATCAGAGATAGTCTATGGCGATATAATTTAATGTAATACCTCTGTACCTAAAACTAGAAATCCACTTGTTCTGATGATAGCGACATATTCTGTCAGATCGGAGCGGGATGGTTATTGTCTGAATAAAATTAAACTATATTGAGATAACCATGAATACGATTAAAAAACTTCCATTAACCATGGCGGTTATCGCCGCGCTTTGTCCAATTTCCGTGCTCGCGCAAGAATTTACGCAGGAGCAAATTGACGCCATTGTGGAGAAAGCGGTGGATAAAGCCCTGGCCGAGCGTCAGGCGAAAATGGATGCGGCGGTCGCGAAAAAAGCGGACGTCATCACCGAGCCGCAGAGCGCAGCGCAATCCCCGGACATGGCGATTCCGTTTGGCATCAAATTTACCGGCTACGCCCGCTACGGCGCACACTTCCAGGCCGCTGACCAGAAGTATGTGGCGGTGGACGGCTCCTACAACGGCGCATCCGCGATTGGTCGTCTGGGTAACGAAGGCAACGGCGGGGAATTCCAGCTCTCCAAGGCCTTCAAGGGTGATAACGGCGCCATCTGGGACATCAACGTGATGATCGACCACTGGGGCGACGAAGTTAACCTCAAAAAAGCTTACGCCGGGGTGACCAACATTATGGCCTCCAACCCGAACGCCTACTTTTGGGCCGGTCGTGACTTCCACCAGCGTCCGCAGCAGGGCATCAACGATTACTTCTGGATGAACCACGATGGCCAGGGCGCCGGGGTGAAGAACTTCAACATCGGCGGCGTGCAGTTCGACGTGGCTGCCGTGGCGGCGGTGGAATCATGTAGCCCGGAAGTGATGGAAGATGAAGCCAACCCGTCGCGCATCACCTGTACCGGCGGCTCCGGCACGGGTGACAAGGGCAACTACGCTGCCACCTCAAAAATCCACGGCATGAAGCTCGGCCCGATCGACCTGGAGCTGTACGCCAACTACGGTTTTGACTCCAAAGCCGTTGAGAGCGACGAGCGTCTGAACGCCTGGCAGGGCGGCGTGGTGCTGAGCCACACCAACGACAGCGGTGTGAACAAGGTGATCGCCCGCTACTCCGATAATTCGGACAACAGCGTGTTCAACAAAACCGAAGATCTGACCACGGTCTACGCCAGCTTCGAAGGGCTGTATAAATTCACCCAGGCCACGCAGGTGGAGTACATCCTCGCCTTCCACGACTATGACAACAGCCGTGATGACACCGACAACCGTAAGAACTACAACGCCATCGTGCGCCCGATGCACTGGTGGAACGACGTTCACTCCACCTGGCTGGAAGCGGGCTGGCAGCACGTAGATTACGACAACGGCGGCGACAACAAGGGCTGGAAGCTGACCCTGTCGCAGAACATGTCTATCGCCATGGGGCCGGAGTTCCGTCCGATGCTGCGCTTCTACGTGACCGGCGGCAAAGTGGACAACGAACGCACCGCGCGCGTGAACAACACCAAAGACGAAACGCTCGATGACTTCAACGTCGGCGCGATGTGGGAGGCGTGGTTCTAAGGTCAACAACATGCCGGGTGGCGCTACGCTTACCCGGCCTACGGTTTTCCCCCTCTCCCCGTGGGAGAGGGCCGGGGTGAGGGCATCAGGCCGCACACAACCATGCTATGCTGTTGGCCAATTAACGACAACATAACAGGGGAGAACATGGGTTCCACACGCAAAGGGATGCTCAACGTCCTGATCGCCGCCGTTTTATGGGGCAGTTCCGGGGTTTGCGCGCAGTACATCATGGAGAAAAGCCACATTTCTTCGCCTTACCTGACCATGGTTCGTCTGCTGTTTACCGGCGTGATCCTGCTGACGCTCTCCTTCGTTCACGGCGACAAGATTTTCTCGGTCATCAAAAACCGCAAAGACGCCCTCAGCCTGCTGTTTTTCTCACTGGTTGGCGCGCTCACCGTGCAGCTCACCTTCCTGCTGACGATTGAAAAATCCAACGCTGCGACGGCCACCGTGCTTCAGTTCCTGTCGCCAACCATCATCGTGGCGTGGTTCGCCCTGGCGCGGAAAACGCGTCCCGGCATATTTGTCTTATCCGCGATTTTGACATCGCTTGTGGGTACCTTCCTGCTGGTGACCCACGGCGATCCGACGTCGCTCTCCATCTCGCCTGCCGCACTGTTCTTCGGTATCGCCTCGGCGTTTGCCGCGGCGTTTTACACCACCTATCCATCAACGCTTATCGCCCGCTACGGCACGCTGCCGATTGTCGGCTGGAGTATGTTGATTGCGGGACTAATGCTGACGCCGTTCTACGCCGGACGCGGCACCACCTTCGCCATTGACGGCGGCCTGCTGCTGGCGTTTTTCTACCTGGTGGTGATTGGCACCGCGCTGACGTTCAGCCTGTATCTGAAGGGCGCGCAGATGATCGGCGGGCCGAAGGCAAGCATTTTGAGCTGCGCCGAACCCCTGAGCAGCGCGCTGTTGTCGGTGGTTTTGCTGGGGGTGGCATTCACCCTGCCGGACTGGCTGGGAACGCTGCTGATTGTGTCGTCGGTGGTGCTGATTTCGATGGATTCACGCAGAAGGGTTAAGGCATCGGCGTAGCCTGATGCCCTCACCCCGGCCCTCTCCCCAAAGGGGCGAGGGTGAAAAGACAGCACCGAGCAGTCCCCTCTCCCCTGCGGGGAGAGGGTTAGGGTGAGGGGAGAATTGACTACTTCGCCTTAACCTTCCCCGCCACCAGCAGCGCGGTCAGCAGCATCAGCGTACCGGAGATCACCAGCGGTGACGTCAGCCCCAGATGGTCGAGCGCTACGCCGCCCACCGCCGCGCCGCAGGTGTTCGCCAGCTGGATCACCGCCACCTGAATCGACCCGGCTTTTTCCGCCTGATCGGCAAGCGAGCGGGTGATCCACGTCGACCAGCCCACCGGCACCAGCGCAAAGGCAAAGCCCCAGACAATCGCAATCGCCGATGCGACCCACTTGTCGCTGCCCCACAGCACCAGCACCGCGGCACTGATCGCCAGCACCAGCGGCGCACCCGCCAGCGCCACCTTCAGGGAGCGCTTCAGGAACTGAGACGACAGTGAGGTGCCGACGAAGCTGGCGATACCGAAGCTCAGCAGCACCAGCGTCAGGCCATCCACGTCAAAGCCCGCCATGGTCATATACACCGGGCGAATATAGGTAAAGAAGGCAAACTGCCCGGCAAAGGCCATGAAGATGGCGGTCATCCCCGCCAGCACGCCCGGACGCTTGAGCAGCGCGAACATGTTCTGTTTGTGGTGCGCCGCTTCACCCGGCAGAGACGGTAGCGCTTTCCACACCCAGATAATGCACAGCACGCCCATCACTGCCGCCGCGTTAAAGACGTTACGCCAGCCGATAATCCCACCAAGGAAGCTGCCCAGCGGCGCGGCAATCACCAGCGCAATAGAGACCGCGCCGAAGATAACGGACAGCGCTTTTGGCACGGTGCGCGCGGGCACCAGGCGCATGGTCAGCGAGGCCGACATCGCCCAGAAGCCGCCTAACCCCAGCCCCAGGCAGGCGCGACCCAGCAGCAGCAGGGTGAAGCTTTCAGCGAAAGAGACCAGCAGGCAGGAGAGCGTCAGCAGCACGCTGAACAGAATGACCACTTTACGACGGTCAATGGTGCCAATCGCCTGGGTGATAAACAGGCTGGCGAACATCGCCACAAAGGCGGTGACGGTAACGGACTGCCCCGCCACGCCTTCGGAAATGCCCAGATCCTGCGCCATCGGCGTCAGCAGGCTGACCGGCAGAAACTCAACGGTGATCAGGCAGGCGACGCAAAATGCCACGGAGAAAACCGCCGACCAGTTGGGGCGAGACACCTCTTTGGCCTGCGGCGGAGTCGTGGGCTGGATATGTTCTGTCATGGCATCACCTGAGATAAAAACGTGCGGAAAAGTCGCGCAGTTTATCATCAAAAGTGTGACGGATTTAACGATTTGACAACTTTTGTGGTTTTAGAGGGGATCAGTGCAGATAAAACACACCTTCTTCCGGCAGAAATAGCTGGTTATAGCGCAGCTGGAAGGCGTTCAGCTCCTGCGGATCGGGCTCCATTTCGCGCATAAAGCCAAGTGCCAGTCGAATTTGCGCATCGGTAATGGGTGCGGCAAGGCGGGCTTTGCGCAGCATGCGGTGCCAGGTATGCAGGTTTTCTTCGCTGCCGTCGACAATGCAGACCTGCCAGATGAGCAGCACCTGCGCCGCATTTTGCAGATGTGCCTCGTCGGGGCGCTCAAGGTAGCGGATAAACTCATTGCCCGGCGTTTTACCGAACTGATCGATCATCGACTCGACTGGCATCGGGGTGATGCCCAGCCGCTCGCTTAAACGTTTGATGGCGCGGCGGGAGTCTGAGGTCAGGACACGAAATCCAACCACAAATACCACGGCAAGCGTTGCCAGCATTATCCAGACCATGCGTTCTCCTTAGACTAGCCGCCCATCATAGCGGGAAACGCAGCGCGTCAACAGCGGGAACGGCCAGAATAGTGAACCGAAAAAAGCTGGATAATTGCGATGAAAGCAATCCCGCGCAGGCGTGGCTGCGCGGGCTGTTGCTGGAGACCCGTCAGCGCGCCTGAAGCCCTTTCAGCAGCGCGTCGTGGAAACGTTCAGGATCCTGCATCTGCGGCGCGTGGCCCATGTCGTTAAACTCGACCAGCGTCGCGTGCGGAATGCGGTTCGCCGTCTCTTTGCCCAGCACCGCGTAATTGCCGAGCGTCTTGCGGATCTCCGGTGGGGCGAGATCTTTCCCGATGGCGGTATTGTCCTTCGTGCCGATCATCAATAATACCGGCATCTTCAGCTCGCTAAATTCATAGACAACCGGCTGGGTATAAATCATGTCGTAGAGCAGCGCCGAGTTCCACGCCACGCGCGCTTTACCCGGCCCGTTGTTCAGCCCGGCGAGCATGGTGACCCAGCGCTCGTACTCCGGCTTCCAGTCCCCGGCGTAGTAGGTGTTTTTCTCGTACTGACGAATACCGTCGGCGCTAACTTTCAGCTCGCGCTGGTACCACTGGTCGACCGTAATATGCGGCACGCCGCGCGCTTTCCAGTCTTCCAGACCAATCGGGTTTACCATCACCAGCTGCTCCACCTGCTGCGGCCACATCAACGCATAGCGGGTTGCCAGCATGCCGCCGGTCGAATGTCCTATAACCGTCACGCGCTCGACGCCCAGCGTTTTCAGCAGCGCGTGGGTGTTATCCGCCAGCTGCTGGAAGGTGTACTGGTAATGCTCCGGCTTGGTGGATTTACAAAAACCAATCTGGTCAGGGGCGATCACGCGATACCCACCAGCCGACAGCGCGCGGATAGTGCCGTCCCAGGTGCCAGCGCAGAAGTTTTTGCCGTGCATCAGCACCACGGTGCGGCCGTTGGGTTTTTCCGGTTTCACGTCCAGGTAAGCCATATCCAGAGGCTGGTTCTGCGAGGTAAAGGTAAAGTGTTTTACCGGCCAGCCGTAGTCAAAACCTTCCAGCTTCTCGCCGTAGGTGGGGGCATCTGCGGCCATTGCGGGGGACGCCAGCGCTATCAGCAGCGCCAGGCAGGACAATCGTCGGGTTAACATGCAAGCTCTCCGTTAGCAAAAGGGCTAAGGCTGCACGAAAGGCGGCAGCAAAAACACTGTAGAGCATAGAGAGGAGCGAGTGTGTAAAGCGGAGTAAAGGTAGGCCGTGCAAAATAAAAAAGCCCGGCATCACACACCGGGCAAAGAAGTTACCTGCACACTCAGGCTACTTTTAATTTCTGCGCACGATTCTCACGTCGGATCTTACGCTCTTCCAGCACCGCAACCATCGCCATCAGGACGATACAGCCAATCGCGGCGGCATCCAGCGCGGCGAAGGTGCCCGCCCAGCCGGTAAGGCCGAAAATCGGCGTGCCGTCGGCGATCATCCCCAGACCCAGCTTGGCGAAGCTGTCGCCGATCAGGTAGGCGAAGGTGCCCTTAATCCCATCGGCGGCGCCGATCGCTTTTTTCGGGACGAAGCCCACTGCCGCCACACCGATCAGTAATTGCGGACCAAACACCAGGAAGCCGAGCGCGAACAGGGACGCCAGGTAAATGTACTGGTTGCTGGCGTGCTGGTAGACGCCAAGGGTGGCGATAATCAGCGCCAGCGCGACGCAGGCCACCAGCGCGCGGCGGCCATTGGCGAGGTCGGAGAGCCATCCCCACAGCAGCGTGCCGACCAGCGCGCCCACTTCAAACAGGGTGAAGCCCTGAATCGCCACTTCTTTAGAAAGCTTCAGCTCCTGGAAGGCATACACGGTGGACCACTGGTCGATACCAATGCGCACCACGTACAGGAAGATGTTCGAGAAACAGAGCAGCCAAATCACTTTGTTTTTCAGCACGTACTCAACAAAGATCTGCCATTTGGACATCTCGTTTTCTTCGGTCTCTTTGTCCTCTTCGCTGATCTCTTCCCCGAACAGCTCTTCGGCTTTGCCGAGGCCGTACGATTCCGGGGAATCGCTGCCGTAGCGCAGGCCGATAAAGCCAACAATCAGGGCAATAATCGACGGGAAGATAAACATGCCGATGACGTGACCGTCGAACAGGTAGTTCGCGCCGAACAGCGCCACGCCTGCCGCACCCGCTCCGCCGAGGTTGTGGGAGATGTTCCACATGCCGAGGTACGACCCCCGCTTGCGGCGCGGCGTCCATTTGGTGATGGTGGAGTAGCTGCACGACCCGCCGGTGCTCTGGAAGAAACCGCTCAGGGCGTAAAAGGCGATCATCAGGAACAGGCTGACGGAGCCCGCGCCCATGCTGGCGCTGAAGCCGAGCATACAGATGGCAGAGAGGATCAGCATAAACGGCAGGAACTGCTTGGTGTTTTTGCCGTCCGCATAGTAGGAAACGACAGTTTTCCCCACGCCATAGGTGATGGAGAAGCCCAGGCCAATCATCCCCAACTGCGTCATGCTCAGCCCGTAGGTGGAGATCATGTCGTTCTGCGCGATGTTAAAGTTTTTGCGGATCAGGTACATGGTCAGGTAGCCGATGAAGACCACCAGATAGGACTGCATGAACGGTTTGAACCACATTTTGCGCCGCACATCGAGCGGCAGATCCAGGGTCGGCTTGCGCACCTGATTTAAGAAGGCCAGCATGACTGAGTTACTCCTGAGCTGATTTTTGCAGCATTGTAAAAACCAGCCAGGAGAGATGCCTGAGACAGCGTCCAGGTGAAACCGGGAAAATTTCTTAGTTTTGCGCGACTCGGCAGCAAAAGGTGAGGCGCGTCACGCTTCGCGCGGTGCCTGCGCGTGCAAAAACGGCAGCAACAGCAGGGCGGAGATGCCCGCCGCGATAGCGATCACCGCGAAGAACCCGCTCCAGTGCCAGATGTCGATCACCCGCGCCAGCGGCCAGCCGGAGAGCGATGCGCCGAGGTAGGCAAACAGCCCGACAAAGCCCGTCGCCGCGCCTGCCGCCTCTTTGTGGGAGCACTCTGCCGCCGCCATGCCGATCAGCATCTGCGGGCCAAAGACGAAAAAACCGATGGTGAAGAAGCACGCCGCCTGCATCACGTAGCTGGCGAACGGCATCAGCCACAGCGAGCCGACGGAGAGCAAAATTCCGGCGGCGAAAATCAGGTTCATCGGCCCGCGGTTGCCGTTGAAGAGCTTGTCCGAGCCCCAGCCCGCCACCAGCGCGCCGATAAACCCGCCCAGTTCAAACATGGTCACCGCCGAGTTGGCGGTCACCAGATCCACACCGAGCGTCTCGGACATATACAGGTTGCCCCAGTCGTTGATGGCCGCGCGCACCACGTAGACCAGCACGTAGCAGAGCGACAGCAGCCAGATGTAGGGGTTTTTCAGTACGTATTTGGTGAGGATCTGCTGGCGGGACAGCCCGGCCCCCTCCTGCTGCTGGGCGATCTCCATCTCGTCGTGCCGCCAGTCGCCCACTGGTGGAAGGCCGACGGTTTGCGGCCTGTCGCGCAGGCGCCAGCAGAGGAACAGCCCGGCGACAATCGCGAGGCCACCGGCAATCATCATCCCCGCACGCCAGCCGTAGTGCAGCGCGGCAGCCCCCACCACCATCGGGATCAGCGCCCCGCCGACGTTATGCGCGGTATTCCAGACGGCCCACCAACCGCCGCGCTCATTGCGCGAATACCAGGCGGTCAGCAGACGGGCGCAGACCGGCGCGCCCCAGCCCTGGAAAAAGGCGTTCAGCGCCCACAGCAGGGCGAAGGCCCACAGCGACGTCGAGAAGCCAAACAGGATGTTCACCACGCCGGTGGCGATCAGCCCAACGCCCATGAAATAGCGCGCATTGGAGCGGTCGCTGACGATGCCGGAGAAGAACTTCGACAGACCGTAGGTGATGTAAAACAGCGTCGCCAGCAGGCCGATATCGGTGCGCGCCATCACGCCGCTGGCGAGGATCTCCGGCGCGGCGGCGTTGAAGCTTTTGCGGGTGAAGTAGAACAGCGCGTAGCCGAGCCAGATAGTGACCAGGATATGACGTCGCCAGTAGCGGTAGCGGGCGTCGATTTCCGCTTTGTTGCCTAGCGGGGCGGCGCTGGCGGGGGTTTTAAACATGGTGCGTCCTTAACGGCAAACTGACGCTGACGCGCGTCCCGTGGGTGCAGGAGATTGTCAGCGTGCCGCCGAGCGCCTTCACGCGCTCGCGCATGCCCGCCAGGCCAAAGCCCTGTTGGCCGGATCCCGGCGGCAGGCCGCAGCCGTCGTCTTCAATCACCAGCATCAGGCGCTCGTCCTGATGCCAGCCCTGGATCGTGACCGCGCTGGCACTGGCGTGTTTGACGATGTTGTTCAGCCCCTCCTGACAGACGCGGAACAGCGTCACGCGCTGACCTTCGCTCAGGGTAGCTTCATTGATGCGCCAGTCGAGATGGCTGACTATCCCGCGGCTTTCCAGCTCCATCTCGCGCATCAGGGAACGCACCGCCTGCTCCAGGGACAGATCGTCAAGCTGGCGCGGGCGCAGCCGCCCTAACAGGCGGCGAACGGAGTCATAGACACCCAGCGAAAGCTGTTCGATATGCGCCCCGCCCTGCTTCACACCCGCGTTTTCTGCCGCCAGGCGCTGGACAATGCCCGCCTGGGTGCGGATGGCGGTGATGGTCTGGCCGATGTCATCGTGCAGCTCGCGGGCAACCTCCTGGCGCACGCTCTCTTCCGTCTCCAGCAGACGCTCCGCCAGACGGCAATTGCGCGCCAGCTCGGCTTGCAGAGACTGGTTCAGCTCGCGCAGGCGCTGGATGCCCGCCCCCAGCAGCAGCCCGGTCAGGCTCTGGGCCAGCAGCGAGAGCAACAGATCTACCGGATGATCGTGCCAGGTCTGGCTGGCGATCAGCGCGATGGCGTTCATTAGGGTCGCGATCAGCGCCCCCTGCCAGCCGTAGTGCCAGGCGAGGGCGATGATCGGCAGCGCCAGACAAAACGGCGTGAAGCGTGATAATTCAGCGGGCAGACCAAGCTGGAGCCACAGGCTCACTACAAACAGCAGCAGATACCAGATCAGGTGCCGGGCGCGCCAGTTCACCGGCTGGGAGACCAGCGCCGGGCCGAGCGGCTGCCAGACGGTGCTGGTGAGGTAATGCCAGAAAACCAGGCAGGTCGGGGCCAGCGTCAGGCCGCCGGTGAGGGTCAGCAGCAGGGCGTTGAGCACCTCCTTTTCGCCCACCCACGGCAGGGACTGCAACAGCGCGGCGGCAATCAGCGCTGCCCCCTGACGCAGCAGCGTGCGCCAGTCGCGCTGGTGACGGTAGCGGGAAATCAGGGCGACCGGGATAAGCGTGAGCAGGCTTCCGGTCATCAATAAAGGCAGATGCGCCAGCGCCACTTCCTGCGCCAGCCAGATCAGCATCAGCCACTCTGCGCCCAGCAAAACGGGCCAGTAGCCGCGCGGGCACTGAAGCATCAGTCCCAGACGCAGGCCAAAGGGGAACAGCAGCACCGCCAGCTCCGGGCGTTCCACCAGATGCAGGCTGATGCTCCACAGGCAGAACCATGCGGCGGAGAAGATAAAAAAGCTGGCGACGACGGCGATCAGCCGTGAAAAAACGGGACTCATTGCCAGCTGTCAAACATACGGCGCGCCAGCTCGACATCGTTACTGACGTTGAGTTTTTCCATCAGGTTGGCGCGATGAACGTGCACGGTTTTCGGGGACAGATCCAGCTCCGCGGCAATCTCTTTTACCGACATGCCCTGGGCAAGTTTCTCTGCCACCTGACGCTCGCGTCTGGTGAGCGGATCCTGCCGTCCCGCCGCCAGCTTGATGGCGATATCCGGCGTCAGGTAGCAGCCGCCGGTGGAGACGGTGCGCACGGCGGCAATCAGCTCGTCGGGGCTACAGCGTTTAGAGAGGAAGCCGCGCGCGCCCGCGTTGAGCGCCTGCTCGACCAGCGCCGGGCTGTCGTGGACCGAGAGCATAATGGTCGCCATCCCTTTCGGCAGCTGGCTTAACAGCTCCAGCCCGGAGAGATCCGGCATTGAGATGTCGCAGATACAGACCTGCACCCCGCGTCCCGGCAGGCCCGCCAGCGCCTCGCGACCGGAGCCAAACTCGGCCACGACCTGAAAATCCGGTTCGAGGTTTAAAAGCTGGGCAAAGCCGGAGCGGACGATAAGGTGGTCGTCGATAAGGGCGATGGTGGTCATGGTTTGATCCTGATGCGTGAACACGCCGGATGGCGGCGTAAACGCCTTATCCGGCCTACGTGTAACGTCCTTGCAGGCTGGATAAGCGCAGCGCCATCCGGCAAAAGCCTTTTACCTTAAGTGATTTACTCGAAAAACACCGCAATTTTGTTAAACATGGTGGGATCGGACTGGTTGCGTGCCACTTTGGTGACATCTTCCAGCTTGTCGATCTGCGCCATCATCTGCTCCAGACGCTGATCGTCGTTCACCAGTAGCCAAATGCGGCTGTGCTCGCTGCCCTGAATCGGCAGGCACAGAATGCCTTCCACGTTAAACGCACGTCGGGCAAACAGCCCACAGACGTGGGTCATGACGCCAGGGTGGTTGCGGACGGTGAGTTCCAGAATGACGTTATCATGTTGTTTCTGCATGGTTTATTCTCCCACCATCTCAGTATTTGCCGCACCCGGCGGCACCATCGGATACACTTTTTGTTGCGCGTCGATACGCACGTGGATCAGCGCCGGGCCCGGACGAGAAATCGCATCCTGCAACGCCGCGTGGGCATCTTCTTCGGCGTTCAGATCGCAGGTGTGCAGGCCAAAACCAGCGGCAATCTGCATGAAGTTGATCATCCCCGGATAGGTCGCCGCAAACACGCCCTGCTTATAGAACAGGCTCTGCTGCTGGTGTACCAGGCCCAGCGCCTCGTTGTTCATCAGAATGATTTTGACGTCTAACTGGTTTTCGGCTGCGGTGGCCATCTCCTGAATGTTCATCATCAGGCTGCCGTCACCGGAGAAGCAGATCACCTTACGGTCCGGGTTGGCGAGCGCCGCGCCAACCGCTGCTGGCAGGCCGAAGCCCATGGTGCCAAGGCCGCCGGAGGTCAGCCACTGGCGCGGGCGGTTAAGCGGATACGCCTGGGCAGTCCACATCTGATGCTGGCCGACGTCGGTGGTGATAATCGCGCTGTCATCCACGCAGGCGGCAACGGCGTTGATAAGGCCATAGTGGCTCAGCGGGTCGCCCTCGGTTGGGATAGCGCCCGGGAACTCGCGTTGCAGATCGGCCACCAGCTGGCGCCAGTCGGCGCGGTCGTTTGCCTCCGTCTGTGGGATCAGCTGTGCCAGCACCTCGGCCACGTCGCCCTGAATCGCCACGTGCGGCTGCTTGATTTTACCCAGCTCGGCGCGGTCGATATCCACATGAATGATTTTGGCGTTCGGGCAGAACTCCTCGGTTTTGCCAATCGCACGGTCATCAAAACGCGCCCCCATAACAATCAGCAAATCCGCCTCTTGCAGGATGTAGTTGGTGCTGCGCGCGCCGTGCATGCCCAGCATCCCTAAAGACAATGGGTGCGCTTTTGGCAGCATGCCGAGCGCCATCAGGGTCATGGTGGTAGGCAGGCTGGATTTTTCAGCGAACTGACGGATTTCATCCGCGGCGTTGATCGCCCCGCCGCCCAGATAGAGCACCGGGCGTTTCGCCGCGTTAATCATGGCGGCGGCATCGCACACGCTCTCAACCCTGAATTCCGGCGCCGGGGCACGCTTGCCCGGCTCGGGCAGGACGTCGATCTCAATTTCTGCGGTCTGGACATCCTTAGGAATGTCTATCCACACCGGACCCGGGCGGCCAGACTGGGCAATGCGAAACGCATCGCTGATCACCTGAGGCAGCTCGCTGATATCGCGAACTAAATAGTTATGTTTGGTGATGGGGATAGAGATACCGTAGGTATCCACTTCCTGGAACGCATCGGTACCGATCATCGAGGACGGCACCTGGCCGGTAATGCAGATCAGCGGAATGGAGTCGAGGCGCGCATCGGCGATGGCGGTCACCAGGTTAGTGGCGCCCGGCCCGCTGCAGGCCATACAGACCGCCGGTTTACCCTGGGTACGCGCCATGCCCTGAGCGATAAAGCCTGCGCCCTGCTCGTGGCGCGCCAGCACGTGGCGGATCTGTGTGCTTTGGCTTAACGCATCATACAGCGGCAGCACGGTCCCACCCGGGATGCCCGCAACGGTGGTGATGCCCTGTCGTTCCAGTAAATGAACAATCAGCTGCGCGCCTGTAAAACGCGTTTTTGTGGATGTTGTGCCCGAACTTGCCATGCTCCAGTCCTTTTCTTCTGAGCCAGCTTTACGCGTCGTAGTTCAGGTTGCAGATGCGTTGGCTGCGTTCCTGCAACCCGAACTACTTAGCGTATCCGGGAGGGGTCCTAAACGAAAAACCCCGCCCGGTTTGCGCCGGCGGGGTTTTGGATTCGTGTGTTGATCCAGTCCCTACGGCGCATTGCCGACGACCACCACCACACGCACGACGACCACTGCGGCAGGTTGCGCAGTTTTTAGTAGGGTCGAAGTGAAGATGGATGAAGTCATTGGGGACCTGTGTTTGGAATCATTGATAGAATTTATACAAACACAGGTTTTCGGATGTGACAATGGAAATATTTTCAACTGCGCAAAAATGCGTCAGGGATCACGTTTCAGTACGTTGCTCGCTCATTCCAGGCATCACTATAGATGACATTGCCGTCACAATGCTTCCAGGTGATTTTCTCGTAGCGTATAAGAACCGTTTCAAGGTGTGTTCCGGTGTTTGCGCCGGGATACAGGTCTGGTGTTATTGAGGTTATTTTCACATTCTCCAGAAGGATATTAAAATATTCCTGTTCTAAACCCGCCTCATTAATCTGATACATCTTAATAGTGGCTGACTTGAGCATTCTTCCCGTACTCAGCGCCCGAAATAAAATCGGGGTTACACGATCAAATTCCTTCTGAAACATGACGGGCATGTGTATGCGCGTGCCCGTTAATTTCCCGGTATTTCCGTCGACTGGAATGTTGACATTATGAGTGAACGATTTGAGTTCAATTGCACCTTCACGCTCTGACACAAGGCAAGGGCCAACCATGGGAGAACCATTTTCATCTGTTAAAAACAAATAAGCTGGGTTTGACATAAAAAATCCTTTTTATATGATTTAATCGTACTTATCAAGGTGGCCGAAAATTATCGGATGAACAATAATAAATACAATGATAGAAATGAATGTTAGTAATACCCAGCGGTCAGGCACCAACCACAGGAACAAGGAGGCGCACGCAAAAATATAAACAGGAAATAAAATATCCGTAAATAGAATTGATAACAGACTCTTAAACATGCTCCTTGCCCTTTAAGTCTTTATAAATTGCATCGAAATCCTTATAGAATCCCAACTGCACCTTCTTAATGAGTTCAGACAGGAAAGGCTCAAAAAAGTAGTAAAGCATCTCCAGTTGTGCGGCATAGAGGGTGGCGTAATACTTAGGGTCCAATGTTTTCAGGCGACGAGCAGCAAGAGCGCACTTCTGTTCCGTTCCAATCAATTGAAGTGCCATGACAACGTTAGGTACGCGGCGTGCAAGCCGTTCGACGACGATTTCAGATAGCAGGCCTGATTCGGAAAGGGATTTGGCCAGACCCCATGCTATTGCTAAACGTGCGGCCTTGCTGGTCGGTATGTTATTAACAAGCCCTGTTACTTTTGAATCTATCTTACGAACGCGATTGTGTTCATTCCCATTTTCTGAATCGGAAATAACACGTTCAAAATAAAGATAGAGCATGTGTGCTATTACATCGCGATAACGGTAAAGCGAGAGAATTGAGAGGTACATTCTCTTTTCTTCTGAGAGAAGCTCGTCACATACATCGTGATAGCTGGGGATTAAGCATGATGAGTACCAACTTACACGCTCAATTCCTGAGTAAATATCAGAGCCGATCCCCTTTAATGCTCTCCATGTTCCTGCAACACCTTGCTGTCCATAAATAGCCAACTGCCTGTCACTCTGGAACTTCATCTTTAAATAATCAGATGCTTGCATAATGTATCCACACAATTATTGCGGCTATAGGAATATACATTGAAAAGTCCAGAAATTCAAACCAGTAAAATTGCTTTACATAAACATTCACATAAATAATAAGTCAGTACGATTTTATTTATTAAGGTTATATACGAAACAACTTAATTACTTGAAGGGCATTAGCGGTTTATATTAGTTCACACACTTTTAGTTTAATCATTGCAAAATGAGTCTAATACCTATTTCTATAAAAAGAGTTGCATAAGCGATGCTATCCCGTTCACAACGAAGCTAAATAGCAGAAACCTCGCTTTTATAGCAGCCTTTTTATGGGCAGACCAGAAAACAAAAAACCCCGCCTAAGCGAGGTTTTTATCAGGGTTTTGCGGTTGGTTGCCGCAGAACACACTGTGTTACGTCAACGCGAAAAGTATACGCGATCGAAGACGAACGCGCAATTCCGGCACGGATTTTGACGTTTTTGAGTATGGATCGCCTTCCAAAATTTGTCCATAAAATACTGTTCATGCATACAGTATTTATCTATACTGAGGGTGTTCGCAGTGAGCGAGGGGGCCGCAGTTTACCGGCGCAACGAAGTCCTGGCTGAAACGGGTGGTGCCGTCAGTGCCTTAACCCCTGAAGTGAGCACACTGTGTTACGTCAATCCAGGTGCTGGCCACAGGCGGCGGAAAGGTACGCCAGCATCGTGCTCCTTTTAACCAAAAGGAGACGCGTATGAGCGTCGTGGATATGGTCATACTTGTCCTCAAACTCATTGTTGCTGTATTGCAACTGCTTGATGCTGTCCTGAAATACGTTAAGTGATTCAGGTTCAAGTCGCACCTGAGAGGGGCGGGCAACCGCCCCTCTTTAATAACGAGGGAATGCTATGTCGCGTCTGTTAATTGAGCCTGTTACGCCTGATGAACCGGGCTATATCGCCCTGAAGGCCGAGAGTATCGCGTTAAATTTCAATATGCTGCGCAGGCTGGAAGAGAACTGGCAGCGCGGTGAGAATCGCTTTAACGCGCCGGGTGAAAAGCTGCTGGGGGCGTTTCTTAACGGCAGGCTGGTGGGCGTGTGCGGTCTAAATCGCGACCCATTCAGCCAGCAGCCGCGCGCCGGACGTATTCGTCATCTCTACGTCAGCGAAAAGTGCCGTGGGCTGGGGATTGGAAAACAACTTTTGACCGTGGTGATGGCGGATGCCAGCATCTGGTTTGATTTTCTTAATACCCATGCGCCGGAAACCGCGTACGGATTTTATCATCGGGCGGGCTTCAGGCTGGTGTCAGACGAGCCCCGGGTGACGCACCGCCTTTTTTGCGCAGTGTAAGCGGCTGGCAGCCTCGACGGGGGAATGTTACAGTTGGATGACATTTCACCAACCGATCCGCCATGTCCATCACCGTTTTCTGCATTTTACTGTTCGCCGCACTGCTACATGCCAGCTGGAACGCCATCGTTAAAGCCGGAACGGACAAGCTCTACTCGGCGATCGGGGTCAGCGGTTCAGCCGCGCTTATTGCGCTGATTTTACTGCCTTTCTCTCCCCAGCCGACGGCTGCAAGCTGGCCTTATTTGTTCGTCTCCTGCGCGTTACAGGTGGTGTATACGGTACTGGTGGCAAAAACCTATCAGGTCTCCGACATGAGCCAGACCTATCCGCTGATGCGCGGTACCGCCCCGCTGCTGGTGGCGCTGATCAGTGTGCTGGCGCTTGGCGACCACCTCTCCTGGCTTGCCTGGTCCGGTATCGGCGTCATTTGCCTGTCAATTCTGGCCATGGCGATGAATGGCCGCATGCAGTCGCGCAAGGGGATCTGGCTGGCGCTGCTGAACGCCTGTTTTATCGCCGGGTATACGCTGGTGGACGGCACCGGCGTGCGGTTATCAGACTCGGCGCTGGGCTACACGCTCTGGACCTTCTTCATGAACGGCTTCTGCCTGCTGAGCTGGGCGATGGTAGCCCGCCGCCGCGAAGCGTCAGCCTATCTGCGCTTGCACTGGAAAAAAGGGCTGCTCGGCGGCGTCGGGACGATGGGATCTTACGGTCTGGCACTCTGGGCGATGACTCAGGCGCCGCTGGCGGTGGTCGCCGCACTACGTGAAACCTCTATTCTCTTCGGCGCATTCATCGCATTTGTGCTTTTAAAAGAGAAGGTTGTGGGCCTGCGCATCGCGGCGGCGCTGGGTATTGCAGCCGGTGCGGTCCTGCTGCGCCTGGCGTAATTCGCTGGCAACATTAGTTGCCGATCTTGTTTACAAATCCTGCCTTCACGCCTTCTGTCATTCATCACAGTAATGCTTAAATTGTCATCTCTCTGTGGTAGATTCCTCGCGCATTTATGGGAATGCGTAGTCACTTATTCTTTATTTATCTCTTTTGGCAAAAGTATTCAGCGACATGAAAAAGCAACGGAACGTGAACTTATTGTTGATGCTGGTGTTACTGGTGGCCGTCGGGCAGATGGCGCAAACCATCTACATTCCGGCGATTGCCGATATGGCAAAAGATCTGAGCGTCCGCGAAGGTGCGGTACAGAGCGTGATGGCAGCCTACCTGCTGACCTATGGCGTTTCACAGCTGGTTTATGGTCCCCTGTCCGATCGCGTCGGGCGTCGTCCGGTCATTCTGGTGGGCATGAGCATTTTCATGGTGGCGACGGTGATTGCCATTACTACGCACAGCCTGACCATCCTGATTGCCGCCAGCGCCCTCCAGGGCGTGGGCACCGGCGTCGGCGGGGTCATGGCGCGTACCCTGCCGCGTGATAAGTACCAGGGCACCCAACTTCGCCACGCCAACAGTCTGTTAAATATGGGCATTCTGGTCAGCCCGCTGCTCGCCCCGCTGATTGGGGGTCTGCTGGACACCGTCTGGTCCTGGCGCGCCTGTTACGCCTTCCTGCTGGTGCTGTGCATTATTGTCACCTTCAGCATGGCGCGCTGGATGCCGGAAACACGTCCGCAGGACGCGCCGCGCACGAAGCTCATCGCCAGCTACAAAACGCTGTTCGGTAATGGGTCGTTTACCTGTTATCTGTTGATGCTAATCGGCGGCCTGGCGGGCATTGCGGTGTTTGAAGCCTGTTCCGGCGTGCTGCTGGGCGCAGGTCTTGGCCTGAGCAGCATGGTGGTGAGCATTTTGTTTATTCTGCCGATCCCGGCGGCGTTCTTCGGCGCATGGTTCGCCGGACGTCCGAACAAACGCTTCTCTACGCTGATGTGGCAGTCAGTGATCAGCTGTCTACTGGCCGGGCTGATGATGTGGATCCCGGGGCTGTTTGACGTGATGTCGGTCTGGACGTTGCTCATCCCGGCGGCGCTGTTCTTCTTCGGCGCGGGCATGCTGTTCCCGCTCGCCACCAGCGGCGCAATGGAGCCGTTCCCGTTCCTCGCGGGCACGGCAGGCGCGCTGGTCGGCGGTTTACAGAATATCGGTTCCGGCGCGCTGGCCTGGCTTTCGGCTATGATGCCGCAGACCGGGCAGGCGAGTTTGGGCCTGCTGATGACCCTGATGGGGCTGCTGATTTTGCTGTGCTGGCTGCCGCTGGCGTCGCGCGTCCCGCATCACGAACAGCCGGTTTAACCGCATGATGGCCCGGCTTCTCGCCGGGCTTTTCACACACGGGCGCAATCATCGCCTGTAATAACGGCTCTGGCGCAGGCCGCCAGGCGCCCTCTTCCCCGTCGTAAAACTGGAAGTCCGCGTTAAGCGCATACGGGATTTTCGCCTTTTGCAGCTCGCAGGCCATAAAGTTGGCGAAGGCCATTTGCGAAGCGGTTGGCGTGAGGTGGTTTGACTCCCCCACGCCCCAGCCCCCGACCCAGCTAACGTGCCCGGTTTTTTGCTGCCAGTGCAGCGCGGCATTGATTCGGTTACGGATAGCCGCTTTCTCAGCCGCGGTTCCGGACGTCCACGGGTATTTGCCGTTCGTTTTCAGCGGACCCCAGGGGAAAATATGCCATTCCGCCAGCAGGTAATTCTGGCTGTGTGCGGGCAGCTTCAGGCTGGATAAATCCTCCGGCGCGGCGCGCAGACGAGGGGCGATAAAAATCATGCGGCTGGCATCAATGGCGTGAATGTCTTTGATCGCTTTCTCATACACCCGGTTGAGCGAAGCAACGTTGTGGTTGAGCTTGTCCGCCGGTTCGTAGATCAGGTCAAACCCCAGCAACGGCGAGCGCTGACCAAAATAGTGCGCCACGGCAATCCACCAGTTGATCACCGCTTTTTCGGTATCCGCTTTCGGATCGTTTTTATATTCATCGGCCTGATAGGCGATGATGGGGATGACGCCGTATTGCTCGCAGGCCTCCACCAGCTTACGCAGGTGAATCAGCCGCGCTTCCGTCGGTTCGCCCGCCACCCGAATACGGACATGATGTATGCCTTTCGCCTGGAAATCACGGACCACCAGCGGGTCGAATTCGCGTATACCGCGCTCGGTGCGGGCCCAGTCGACATCCATTCCGACGCCCAACATCTGCGCGTAATGGGCAGCCGTCAGGGGTGGCTCAGCGGCACAGGCCCAGCCGGAAGCGAGCGCTAACACGGTGACAATTAACGGCTTTAACACGACGCCCCTTGCAAATAATCAAATGCTTTACTCTGTATTTAGCATGCTTTTTCACAATTGGTGTAGAGTCAAAACGAACTAAATTCTGAGACAGATTATGAAAACGACTGACCTGACCGGCCTCATTGACCGGTTTCCGCTGCTGGCGGATTTGATTGCCCTGAAAGAGATCACCTGGCTTAATCCGAACACCACGACGCTGGCGGAAGGGTTGCCATATGTCGGGCTGACCAAAGCCGACGTGGACGACGCGCATGCACGCCTGAAACGCTTCGCGCCGTATCTGGCGAAAGCCTTCCCGGAAACGGCGGCAACGGGCGGGATTATCGAATCCGAACTGGTCGCTATCCCGGCGATGCAAAAGCGGCTGGAGAAAGAGTCCGGCAAGGCCATTCCAGGCACGCTGCTGCTGAAAAAAGACAGCCATCTGCCGATTTCCGGCTCCATTAAAGCGCGCGGCGGTATCTATGAAGTGCTGGCCCACGCGGAAAAACTGGCGCTGGAAGCCGGGTTGCTGAGCGTTGAAGATGACTACAGCATCATGCTGGAGCCACGCTTTAAAGCCTTCTTCAGCCAGTACAGCATCGCGGTGGGTTCAACCGGCAACCTGGGGGTGTCCATCGGCATTATGAGCGCGCGCATCGGCTTTAAGGTCACGGTGCATATGTCCGCCGACGCCCGCGAGTGGAAGAAAGCCAAACTGCGCAGCCACGGCGCGATCGTCGTGGAATATGAGCAGGATTATGGCGTGGCGGTGGAGCAAGGGCGCAAAGCGGCGGAAAGCGATCCAAACTGTTTCTTTATTGACGATGAGAACTCACGCACGCTGTTCCTGGGCTATGCGGTTGCAGGTGAGCGCCTGAAAGCGCAGTTTGCCGCGCAGGGGCGCGCGGTGGATGCTGAACATCCGTTGAATGTCTATCTGCCGTGCGGCGTCGGCGGCGGCCCCGGCGGCGTGGCGTTTGGCCTGAAGCTGGCCTTTGGCGATAACGTCCACTGTTTCTTCGCCGAGCCCACGCACTCCCCGTGCATGCTGCTGGGCGTTTACACCGGGCTGCACGATGAAATCGCGGTGCAGGATCTGGGTATTGATAACGTGACGGCGGCGGACGGTCTGGCGGTAGGTCGCGCGTCTGGCTTCGTGGGCCGCGCGATGGAGCGTCTGCTTGACGGGTTCTATACCCTCGCCGATCAAAGCATGTACGACCTGCTCGGCTGGCTGGCGCAGGAAGAAGGCATTCGTCTGGAGCCGTCGGCGCTGGCGGGGATGGCCGGGCCGGTACGCATAACGGCGAATGCTAACACTACACACCTGGTCTGGGCGACCGGCGGCGGCATGGTGCCGGAAGACGAGATGGCGAAATATTTAGCGAAAGGGAAGTAAATATGCCGGGTGGCGGCTGCGCCTTACCCGGCCTACAGGTGCAAAATTTGTTGAATGTGGGTGACCGCAAACAGCAGTGACAGCGACAGCACGGCCAGGGCGATAAGGAACTTATCCCGCACCGCCTTCGGCTGTACAAAGTCGCTCTGCGCCACGTCCATCAGGTTACGACTGCGGGTGTAGCGCCATAAAATGATGGCTACCAGCGCCAGCACAACAATGGAGATCCAGAATGGCGCCCCCGTGCGGTGCCAGTTGTGCTTAATGGCAAGCGCGATCAACGCACCATACCCAAGCAGCGTGCGCAGCCAGGCCAGCGAGGTTCGCTCCGGCTGAAGCCCGGGGTCCGCTTCCCGCCGCGCTTTGCGGCTATCCGGCATACAGCACCAGTAACATCACTACGCCCGCAACCATCAGCAAAATCGTACTGATGATGATCAAACCGCGCGTGTAGGGGAGATCCTGCTTCAGACGCATCGCCTTTTCATTTCTCAGCCAGCGCAGATAGCCATAAATCGCCAGCACGCCGGCAATCAGGCACAGCAGCAGGGCCAGCACTTCGCGAATCAACGGAGTGGCAAAATCGGGGGCGAGCTGATCAAGGCCGACGCCTGCGGCCAGAAAGCCCAGGGCGGTGCGGATCCACGCTAAGAACGTGCGTTCGTTAGCCAGTGAGAAGCGGTAGTCCGGCGCTTCACCGAGGCGGGAAATGTTCATGAAGGTTCCTTGTCGTGCAGCATGCAGGCTTCAGCATAGCGTAATTCAGCCAGGACAAGGAGACCGGCATCTGGCGATGCCGGTCAGAAAGATTAGTGCAGCTCTGGCCAGTAATCCTTATTAGCTTCAATCAGATCGTCCAGAATCGCCTTCGCCACCGATGCGCTCGGTACGGTTTTCGACAGGGTAATCGCCTGCCAGAGTTTCTGATACGAGCGCTGCTCCCAGGCGTCCACCACCAGTTTTTCCACCGCCACCTGCTGGCTCATGAGCCCTTTCTGGAAGTGAGGAATATCACCCACGGTCAGCGGCTCCGGTCCGTTGTGGCCGACCAGACACGGAATTTCTACCATCGCGTCGGCGTCAAAATTATGGATAGCCCCATTGTTAGGCACAATCAGCAACATGCGTTCCTGGGTATTAAAGGCAATCGCGGTCGCCAGATCGACGATGTACGATGCATGTTCGTCGATTTCCAGTTCACCGGCAGAAGAATGACCGGCTTCGATAATCGCCCGGCATGAACTGAATACATGCTTCTCACGGTGATCCATCACTTCATTGGCGCGGGTACGCTCCGGGTTGGAATGGGCGACCACATAGTCCGGGAACAGGTAATACTTCAGGTAGGTGTTCGGCATGGTGTCCGGATCCAGCGCCTGTACGTCTTTGGCCTTGGCGAAGGTATCGTTCCAGCTCGCTTCAGTATGCACATCTTCCGAAGGCGGAACATAACCGTTTTTCGCCACGTATTCGCGCAGCTTCGGCATCAGATCGTTTCCGTTCAGATCTTCAATCGACGTCCACCAGCCGAAGTGGTTCAGACCGTAGTAGCGCACGCGCATCTCTTTGCGGTCTTTCAGGCCGACGATTTGCGCCATACGGCCTTCAATGCCGATCGGCATGTCGCAGATGTTGAGGATTTTCGCGTTCGGACGCAGGCGGCGCGTGGCTTCCGCGACAATCGCCGCCGGGTTGGAGTAGTTCAGCATCCACGCGTTCGGGGAGTACTGCTCCATATAATCTACCAGCTCAAGCACGCCGCCGATGGAGCGCATGCCGTAGGAGATGCCGCCCGGCCCGCACGTTTCCTGGCCCAGCACGCCGTGGCGCAGCGGGATTTTTTCATCTTTTTCACGCATCGGGTATTTGCCCACGCGAATATGCGCCATCACGAAATCCACATCGGTAAAGGCTGCTTTCGGATCGGTGGTGTAACTAAATTCAATCTCAGGCGCCTGCTCCCTGAGGATGATTTTGCACGCCTCGGCGATAACCTCCTGACGTGCTCCGTCATTGTCATAGAACTTCAGCGCACGTAGCGGGAAACGGTCACGGTTGGCTAACAGCATCAGGACGATACCAGGCGTGAATGTACTGCCGCCGCCTGCAATAACAACTGAGAATTTTTTCATGATATAGCCTCTGTCAGAGTGGTTTGTTCGTTTGTTAAAGGGGTTTTCATCAGCGATTCCAGCTGGTCGCGCACCTGAGGAACGTGCAGACCGACAATCACCTGAATGCCGTTGCCGCGTCGCACCACACCGTGTGCGCCCAGGGCTTTGAAGACGTCGTCGCTTTGGGTTTTCGTCATATCCACCAGGGCGATACGCAGGCGGGTGGCGCAGTTATTGATACTTTCGATATTTGCTGCGCCGCCGAGCGCCTGTAAGAACCCAGCGGCCTGTCCGACCTGCTGGCTGGCTGCTGCCGGGGCGGTGGTTTGCCCACGCGCCGCCTTATAGTCGGCCTTGCTGTAGAGCTTGATTTCGCTCTCTTCCCGGCCCGGCGTTTTCAGATTCAGACGTTCGATAAGCGTCCTGAAGACCACGAAATAGAGAGCGGTGAAGCAGAGGCCGATGCCAATCTGGGTGAATACCGTCGAGGCGTGGTTATGGAACATCGGGATCCAGTTTTGTGGCAGGAACTGGTCCAGCAGACCGCCCCCCATGTTCCCCACCACCCCGAAGGTATACATCACCGTCGCCATCGTTGCGGCCAGCACGGCGTGGATAGCAAACAGCAACGGCGAGATAAACAGGAAGGTGAACTCCAGCGGTTCGGTAATACCCACCAGCACGGCGGTAAGCGTGGCCGGAACCAGCAGCCCCGCAACCTTGACGCGGTTTTCCGGCGACGCGGTGTACCAGATCGCCAGCGCAATCCCGACCGAGCCAAACACTTTCGAATTGCCGTGCAGGGCGAAGCCGCCTTCAGGGAACAGTGTTTTTAGCGGCACAGTGCTCTGGCTGAATTCCTGCAGGTGCTGCGCCCAGTAGACCTGAATGCCGCCCTCTACCGCCGCCGGGCCGAAGATAAACGGGCCGTAGACAAAGTGGTGCAATCCGGTTGGGATCAGAATGCGTTCCAGGAAGGTATAGACCCATACGCCTAGCGCACCGGCAGAGCGCAGGAACGCCTGCAGGGACTCAATGCCCATCTGCACTTTCGGCCAGCCCAGCAGCGTCAGCCAGGCGCAGGGGATCATCACGAAGAACGCGAGGATAACGACAAACGAGGTGCCCTGGAAAATCCCCAGGAAGACTGGCAACGGCTTGTCGAAAAATCGGTTATGGATGGCGGTGACGAGCCCGGAAATGATAATCGCCCCGATGATGCTGGTATCAAGCGTTTTGATTCCGGCAATCATCGCCAGCCCGCTGCCAGCAGTGGGTTCAGCAGAGAAGTCGACGCCAAAGAAGTGACCCCAGGTCATCCCCATCGCGTTGATAAAGTAGTTCCAGGTCAGAAAGCTAATCAGCACTGCCAGACAGGCGCGGCCCTGCGCCTGCTTTGCCAGGCCAATCGGTAAGCCGACAGCAAAAATCAGCGGCATATTGCGGAACACCGCCCAGCCGCCCTCTTCGATGATGTGAACAATCTGCGCGAACAGATGATCGGGGGCCGTTAAAGCTTCGCCGACAAACAGCGGGTTGCGAAGCATGATGGCGATTCCGACCACGATCCCGGCAAAGGGAAACAGTAAAACCGGGGTGAACATGGCGCCGCCAAAACGTTGTATTTGACTGAGCATTTTTAAATCCTCATGAAACAACCTGTAGGGGTAGAGGCCTTTATGATTTTTTACTGGCCTGAGGTGAGCATAAGAAGTTACTGATGCGGGAACATGGCGTGCCGCTGCGATTCGTGATCGCATTCATGGTTTTAATTTGACCAATCAGGTCTACTTTTGATAGCAAATATGGACAAGTTAAGACGTAATCCACGCCATAACGGGCGAGCAGAGGTCTACAGGTGATCTACAAATCTATTGCCGACAGATTGCGGCTACGGCTCAATTCGTCGGACTACAACATTGGCAGCCCGTTACCCGGCGAAAAAGCGCTGGCAAAGGAGTTTGGCGTAGCCCGGATGACCATCCGCAAGGCATTGGATCTGCTGGTAAGCTGGGGGCTGGTTGAACGTCGACACGGCAGCGGGACGTTCGTGGCGCGCAAAGACGTTCATCATGAAACGACTAACCTGACCGGGCTGGTGGAGGTACTGCGCCAGCAGGGGAAAGAAGTGCAGAGCAAGGTGTTGCAGTTTGAAGTGATGCCCGCGCCGCCCGCCATCGCCAGCCAGTTGCGGATTCAGGTTGATGAGCGGATCTATTTTTCAAGGCGGGTGCGTTACGTGGACGGAAAACCGCTGATGCTGGAGGACAGCTTTATGCCGGTGAAGCTGTTCCGCAATCTTTCCCTGGCGCATCTCGAAGGGTCTAAGTTTGATTACATCGAGAAGGAGTGCGGGATCACCATTAGCGGCAACTACGAGAGCCTGACGCCAGTGCTGGCAGATAAACAGCTGGCCGGTTATATGAATCTGCCGGAACAGACGCCGCTGCTGCGCATCACCTCTCTTTCCTACAGCGACAGCGGCGAGTTCCTCAACTATTCCGTGATGTTCAGGAACACCAGCGATTACCAGGTGGACTACCATCTGCGGCGTATCCACCCGGAAGACTTATTAGCCCATCCCCCAGAACAGCACCGCCAGTAGTTGCGGGGTGATAATGCGCAAAAACATCACCAGCGGATAGACCGTGGCGTAGGACAACGCCGCCGCGCCGCTGGTGGCGTGCAGGTTATTGGCGAACGCCAGGGCGGGCGGATCGGTCATGGAACCGGCCAGCATGCCGCACAGCGTGAGATAGTTCATTTTAGCGAACATACGCGCCAGTAATCCGACCGTTATCAGCGGGATGGCGGTAATGAATATGCCGTAGCCTACCCAGCTCATCCCTTCGCCGTTAACCAGGGTATCGACAAAATCGCCGCCGGATTTCAGTCCCACCACCGCCAGAAACAGCACGATGCCCAACTCCCGCAGCGCCAGGTTAGCGCTCGGCGGCATAAACCAGTAGAGCTTACCGATGGAGCCGATACGCCCGAGGATCAGCGCCATAATGAGCGGCCCGCCTGCCAGCCCCAGCTTCAGTGCTACCGGGAAGCCGGGCACGTACAGGGGGATGGAGCCAAGCATGACGCCAAGCCCGACGCCGATAAAGACCGGCAGCATCTGCACCTGCTGGAGTTTTTGCTGGGCGTTGCCCACCATGTTCGCTACGGCATCAATAGATGAAGGACGCCCGACGAGATTGAGAATATCACCGAATTGCAGGCTGGCATCCTGGCTGGCCACCAGCTCGACACCGGCGCGGTTAAGCCGGGAGATCACCACGTCATAACGCTCTTTAACCTGCAAATCGCGTATTTTCTTGCCCAGGACCTTCTCATTGGTCACTACCACGCGCTCCACGCGCATGTCCGTTCCACGGGTTGAGAGCGAGGTATCCACCTCCTGACCAATCACCAGCCGGGCATTGTTTAAATCCGCCGGTTGCCCTACCAGATGCAGGAGATCGCCGTGCTGAATGAGTGTGTCAGGTGAAGGCACCATCAGCGTGTCGTCACGTTTCAGGCGTGAACAGATAATAGTCGCGCTGTTCAGAATGGGGACATCCTGTATCGCCATATTATTCAGGTTGGGGTTTTCGACGCGAATGTTGATGGTTTTAATAAGCGCATGGCCGTTGGTCAGCGTGCTTTCATGCTCTTTCGCCTCCTGCTCGACGTTAATGCGGAACAGCACGCGCACCAGCCACATGGAGAGCAAAATACCGCAAATGCCAAACGGATAGGCCATGGCGTAGCTCATCCCCATCTGATCGACGACATCAGCAGGGATACCCAGATCGCGCAGAATTTGCTGGCCCGCCCCGAGCGCGGGCGTATTGGTTACGGCGCCGGAGAAGATGCCCAGCACGACGGGCAGCGGAATAGCGAAGAGTTTGTGCAGAATGGCGGTGACCAGCCCACCCATCACGACGATGCCGAAGGCAAAGAGATTAAGGCGTAAACCGGAGACGCGCAGGGAAGCGAAGAAGCCCGGCCCCACCTGAATACCGATGGTATACACAAAGAGGATCAGGCCGAACTCCTGGATGAAATGCAGCATATCGGCGCTGAGCACCCACCCAAGCTGGTCGGCAAAATGGCCGACAAAAATCCCGCCGAAAAGCACTCCGCCAATCCCAAACCCGACGCCGCGGATTTTGATATTCCCCAGCCATAGCCCCACTACCGCGACAAGGGCCAACACGCTGACGGTTAACGCGATATCACTCATGTTCCACATCCTGTGTATAACCTTAGTTATAACAGGGATTCTCTCAGAGCTGGCGGCGGTTGTATGGGTGATGGCGCACAAAAAAGCCCTGCCGGGGCAGGGCCTTGTGCGGTCTGTGAGCGTTGTCGGGTGGCGGCTGCGCCTAACCCGACCTACAGTTTCGGCGGGTTTGTTAACTGTTTAACGCCGGCCTGTCGCTAATGGCGATGCGCTGCGGCGCGATAGCTTCCGGCACGTTACGGGTGAGGTCAATATTCAGCAGCCCGTTAGTGAACGTCGCGCCAGAAACTTCCATATGGTCTGCCAGGGTAAAGCTCAGGCTAAACGGCTGAGTGACAAGCCCCTGATGCAACCATTTGGTCTCGGTGTCTGGTTTTTCCGGTGACCCTTTAACGGTCAGGCGCGTACCCTCAAGCTGGATGTCGAGATCTTCCTGACGAAACCCGGCCAGCGCAAGCGTGATGCGGTAGTGGTTATCATCGCTTTTTTCGATGTTGTACGGCGGAAACGTCTGCTGTTCGGTTGCGCTTTGCAGCGCGTTAGCCAGTTTGTCAAAACCGATCCACTGACGCAGCAGGGGGGAAAAATCATAGTTACGCATACTAAATCTCCTTCTGAGAAGCGAGTTCGGCACAGTTTATTTTTGTGCGCAGTTGTACCTGCAAACCCTTACGGATTCGCATATGCTCCCTTTACGGCAAGCAATTTCAGGTGGGCCGCAGCCGCGACCCGCTTAATTAATTGATTTCGATACGACGCGGTTTTTTCTCTTCCGGAATCACACGTTCCAGTTCGATAAACAACAGGCCGTTCACCAGGTTCGCGCCCTTGACGTGGATGTTCTCAGCCAGCTGGAACTTGCGTTCAAAGTTGCGCTCTGCGATGCCCTGGTAGAGGTAGGTTCGTTCTTTCTGCTCGCCCGCATGGGAGCCTTTCACCACCAGCAGATTGTCCTGCGCGGTGATCTCCAGTTCGCTCTCTGCGAAACCGGCGACAGCAATCGCAATGCGATAGTGGTTTTCGTCAACCAATTCAACGTTGTAAGGAGGATAGCCGTTGCTCTGGCTCTGGTTGTTTTCTAAGTGGTTGAACAGACGATCAAAACCAATGGCAGAACGGTATAGCGGAGAGAGATCGAAATTACGCATAGATAAAAACTCCTGGAATCAGCGAGAAAATGTAGCCTTCCACCATGGACAGGCTTCTGCTTCCCCGAACACCCATCAGGCGTGTCCGTTATCGGGTTACATTCTTAAAATGGGTCTGGATACGGCCTTTTCAAGCCTGTTGATGTGAGATTTTTTTGCACTTTGCTGGTTGTCGCATAGACTCAGGGGCACAGCACAAAGGGTTAAATTGCGATGGCGACCACAGTGCGGGAGTTTTGAGCTATCCATTTTGGACGCGCCTCGCTATAACCCTGAGTTGCAGGTCAATGCCGTGCTACTAATGATGACTGAGTGATGATGAGAAATGTTCTGATTAAGCTGGCGACGTTCAGCGGGGTTGTTTTACTTTGCGGGTGTTCGAGCGTGATGTCGCACACCGGCGGTAAAGAAGGAACATATCCGGGGACGCGCGCCAGTGCCGCCATGATCTCTGATGATGAGACAAACTGGGGTACCAAATCTCTGGCGATTCTTGATATGCCGTTTACGGCGGTTGCCGATACGCTTCTGCTGCCGTGGGATATGTTCCGCACCGACAGCTCAGTGCGTTCGCGCGTTGAGAAAAGCGAGCAGGAGACGCTGGCGACTAACTCCGTCATCCCGCCCGCAGAGATGACCCCGCGCTAATTCTGTGCGGTTTCCGTTAGCCACAGCTGGCGGAAACCGTCCTTCTCTTCCATCCACGCAATAAAACGTCCGTCCGGGGAAAACACCACAGCGTCAGCAGACGGCGGATTGCCGTGATCGGACGTCAAAAACGTCACCTCTCCGGTCTGCGCATCGCAGCAGGCAATGCGGCCTGCAAGCACAAATCCCAGCCCGTTGCCGGAAGGATGCCAGTTAAAGGCCGACTGAATATCGCTCTCAGCGTGGGTCAACTGACGCGGCTCACCGCCTTCAGGGGAGATAAGCCACAGCTGCACAATGCCGTTATCGTCCCGCATTAAAAACGCAATCTGCGTCCCCTGTGGATTGCTGCGCACCCAGTGGCGCGGCACGTTCACCAGCCCCGGATACGCCTTCTGATGGGTGAAGGTAAGGCGGCGTTGCATGACGCCCGCAGGCGGCGCGGGCATTGTATCCGGCGTCCCCTGCAACGGCGCATCGCCCGCCCGTTTCCAGCCCTGCTCGTCCTTGGGAAGGTCCACAATAAACAGTTCGGGCACTTTCTCGCCTTTCGCAGACACCGTATCGCCGATAAACGCCAGCCTGTCGTTGTCCACCCAGCCCTCTTCATAGGCGCGGTTGATCTCATCGCTGCCCGGTTGCGGGTTCGGCGTTGTCCGGCTTACCAGCACGCTCCAGAAGGTGCCAGCATATTCCCGCGGATGGTTCCCCTGTGGGTTTACCGGACCAAAAGGCGCCGCCACCCCGACGTTACGCAAATCCAGCTGCGGATCGCGCGCGTGCAGCACATGGTCGTTGTAGGTAAAGCTGACGAACTGCCCGTTCGGGCTAAAAACGTGAACGTGGCTGCCGCCACGCAGCGCCCCCGCCGTGTAAGGCGCGGTGATATCCATCGCATCAAGATTGCTCACCTGGCCGTTGTGCGCAATCACTCCCTGACGATGGTGAAAATCATACTGCCAGTCTGCATCCGGTTTTTTCGGGCCGTGGATAAAAACATATTTGTCCTGCGCCGGATGAGCGGTCACCACGCCGACATGCGCGCCGTCAGTCGCATGGTAGATCACCTCAACCTCGCCCGTAATGACATTGACCCGCTCAATGGTTTTACCGGTAAAAGACGCGCCGGACGGGCGGACATCATAGACAAGCCACTGGCTGTCTGGCGTCCAGATGTTGATGTTGGTGAGCTGGTGGTTGCGGGAAGCGAAGGTGATTTGTTTCATGAAAATACCCTGATGCGCGGTTATCGCATCAGGGTAAAACATCCGAAGGGATTAGCCTACTCGTTTCACGTCACCTACCAGCAGGATGTAGGAGAGCGCGCCGATCAGCGCCACGGCAGAGATATACACCAGAGCCGGACCAAAGCCGTAGTCCTGCGCCAGGTAACCGATGACCAGCGGCACGGTGATCCCGCCCAGGCCGCCAACGAAGTTGAATACGCCACCAGTCAGGCCAATCAGCCGCATCGGTGCCAGGGACGACACCAGCGACCAGGTGATGGAGGCAAAACCGTTCCCGAAGAACGCTACCGCCATCAGGGTCATGATCCACACTGGATCGTTGGTGTAGTTCGCTCCCATGATGCAGGTAGAGATCAGCAGTCCGCAGATAATCGGCGTTTTACGCGCAACGCCCAGTGAGAAGCCTTTTTTCACCAGCTTATCCGCCAGCCAGCCCGAGAGCAGGACGCCGAAAAACGCCGCAAGGAAGGGTACGGTGGTCATAAAGCCCGCCTTCAGCGCGGTTATCCCTTTTTCCTGGGTCAGATAGTTCGGGAACCAGGTGAGGAAGAACCACAGCGTGGAGGTCACCGCGAACTGGCCCAGATATACGCCCACCAGCTTACGGTGGAAGACCAGCTTCCAGTCCGCTCTGGTCAGCGGCTGGCGCGCCTCTTTTTTCACTGGCGCATCGCCGTCCACCAGACCGCCGCCGTCGCGGATGTAGTCCAGTTCGGCTTTGGTGATGCTTTTGGTCAGACGCGGCGGCTGATAGACCTTAAACCAGATTAACGACCAGATAATGCCGATCCCGCCGGTGACGATGAACACCCAGTGCCAGCTCAGCAGCTCCTGGATCCAGATTAACAGCGGCGTCAGAAACGCCAGACCAACAAACTGCCCGGAGGTGTAAAAACCAACAGCGGAAGCACGTTCGTGTTCAGGGAACCAACTGGTCACCATGCGGTTGTTGGTCGGGAACGCGGGCGCTTCAAACACCCCGGTGATGGCGCGCAGGCCTATCAGCGACATCAGCCCGGTGGCGAAGCCCTGGAACAGGGTCGCCACGGACCAGCCCAAAATAGCGATAAAGTAGGTCAGACGTGACCCCACGCGGTCAAGGAACCAGCCGCCGGGGATCTGGCAGAGCGTATACAGCCAGGCAAACGCCGAGAAGACGTAACCCATTTCCGCTTTGGTGATGCCAAACTCTTCCTGAATATGGGCCGATGCCACGGCGAGGTTGGCGCGGTCGACATAACAGATGACCACGGTAATAAAGATCATGATCAACGTCAGGTAACGACGACGCCCGGTTTTTGTAGCAGTAACTGGAATATCCATCGCAATCTGTCTCCAGATTTTGGGCATAGCGAAGCCGCTCACCATGCCCTGTAATTTACAGAGGGTTATATTTTTTCTATGTACGTTTTTTTTGCCCGGTGGCGCTTCGCTTACCGGGCCTACGAGAGAGTAGGCCGGATAAGCGTAGCGCCATCCGGCGATTTACCACTCGGCTACGGAACCGTCTTCAAGACGCCACAGTGGGTTACGCCAGTCCGGCGCACTTTTACTCAGCTCAATGACTTTGGCTTCGTCGATCTCCACGCCAAGGCCCGGCTTCGTTAACGGTTTAAAGAAACCACCTTCCATGCTGAAGTCTTCTTTGTTTTTCACAAAGTCGAGCAGCTCCGCGCCCTTGTTATAGTGTATGCCCATGCTTTGTTCCTGGAACACCGCATTGCGGGAGACGAAGTCGACGTGCAGGCAGGCCGCCAGCGCAATCGGCCCAAGCGGACAGTGCGGCGCCAGCGCCACATCGTAGGCTTCTGCCATGCCGGCAATTTTGTAGCATTCGGTGATGCCACCCGCGTGGGAGAGGTCCGGTTGGAGGATCGCAATGCCGCCCGCTTCCAGCACGCGCTTAAACTCGAAGCGCGAGAACATACGCTCCCCCGCCGCGATGGGAATGTGCGTCTGTTCAGCCAGTTTTGGATAGTATTCCGCCTGCTCGGCCAGAACAGGCTCTTCAATAAACAGCGGGCGATACGGCTCCAGCTCTTTAATCAGCACTTTGGCCATTGGCGCGCTGACGCGGCCGTGGAAATCCAGGCCAAACTCAATCTCGTTGCCGAAAGCCTCGCGGATTTGCGCCACGGTGTTCACCGCCCGGTCTACCGCGCGCGAGTTGTCGATAACGCCCATCTCTTCGCAGCCGTTGAGTTTGAAGGTGTCAAAACCGATGTTGCGCAGCTGCCGGATACCGTCGATCACTTCCGCAGGGCGGTCACCGCCCACCCAGCTGTAGGCTTTGATTTTGTCTCGCACCAGGCCGCCCATTAATTGCCAGACCGGGGCATTCAGCACTTTGCCTTTGATATCCCACAGCGCCTGATCGATACCGGCGATGGCGCTCATCAGGATCGGACCGCCACGGTAAAATCCCGCCCGGTACATGACCTGCCACAGGTCGTTGATGCGCGCCGGATCCTGGCCAATCAGGTATTCACCCAGCTCGTGAACCGCGGCTTCAACCGTACGCGCACGGCCTTCAATCACCGGCTCGCCCCAGCCAACCACGCCTTCGTCGGTTTCGATTTTCAGGAACATCCAACGCGGGGGTAAACGGTACGTGGTAAGTTTGGTTATTTTCATTGCACTGCCTCTCGATACGCTTTCACAAATGCTGCCGCCTGATGTGCGGTACGCTCAACGGGCTGTCCGGCACGATAGAGATCGCTGCCCAGCCCCGCGCCCGCACAACCTGCTTTTATCCACTGCACCAGGTTTTCCGGCGTGACGCCGCCCACGGCAAAGACCGGCACGCTGGCGGGTAAGACCGCTTTCAGCGCTTTGATGTAATCCGGACCAAAGGCCGACGACGGGAAAATTTTGAGAGACTGTGCGCCCGCATCGAGGGCGGCAAAGGCTTCTGTGGCCGTGGCGCAACCCGGGCATACGGTCATGCCGTAATCCACCGCCCGGCGGATCACCTCGGGGTTGATATTCGGTGTGACGATAAGCTTGCAGCCCATCTTCGCCAGTTCATCCACCTGCTCCGGCTGTAATACGGTACCAGCACCAATCAGCGCTTTATCACCGAACGCCTTCACAATTGCCGGAATGCTTTTTTCCCATTCCGGGGAGTTGAGCGGGATTTCCACCGCGTCGAACCCGGCGTCGATCACCGCGCCAACGTGCGCTAAGGCCTCACCGGGCGTGATACCGCGCAAAATCGCGATCAGGGGAAGTTCAGTTTGCCACTGCATGAACGATGCTCCTTATACCTGCCTGAAATGCCGTGTCGCCTTCCACCGCAGCAACATCCCGTCCGATAGCGTGGAACGCCTGGCGGTAACGAGACGTCAGCGATGAACCCGCGACGAGCGTGATGGCCTGCTGCCCGGCGAATGCGTCGCTCAGGGTGGCGACTTCGGCGCCAATCAGCAGGCCGGACAGAAATTCGCTGACCTGCTCGCGCGGAAGATTTCCCAGCACGTGCGAGGCGCGAACCTCAAAAAGTTGCGGCAAAACGGCAGGGGATGCGATCCCGCGCTCAAGCCCGGCGGCAAACGCTTCCGGCGAAGGGGTTTGCTCCGGCAAACCGGCCCCCACCAGCGAATGCTTAAGCAGCAAGTGGTGCAGTTCGCCGGTCATCACCGTGCGGAAATCATGAATTTGCTCAGCATCCGCCTGGACCCATTTGCAGTGCGTCCCGGGCATGACGTAGACAGAAGAAGGAGAAAGGGTGCGCGCCCCGAGCAGCTGCGTCTCTTCGCCGCGCATCACGTTATGGTTATCGTCGCGAGAGACGCATAAACCGGGAATAATCCAGACATTGTCGCCAACAGACGTTAACTGATCGCCAACGGCGGTGAAATGCACCGGAACCGACAGGTAAGGCGCAACCTTCCAGCCCACGTTACTGCCGACCATTCCGGCCATCACCACTGGCGTAGTACCGTCGCGCCAGTTTTGTGTCACCTCTGCTAACACCGCTTCGGGGGATTTACCGTTCAGGCGCGTCACACCTGCTTCTGATTGCCTGCTTTCCAGACACTGCTCCCCCTGGTAGAGCCAGGCGCGCAGATTGGTCGATCCCCAGTCAATTGCGATGTAGCGTGATGTCATGTGATTTCCTTCAACCTTCGTGTCGAGCTGGCGATCATGGTCAGTGCCGCCTGCTCTGCCGCATCGCCGTCCTGATGCCGTATCGCATCGAACAGCGCTTTATGTTCCTGAAGCGTTTTCGGCATGTTGGCCTCATCGCCCATCCAGGTACGTTCAAATACTGCTCGCTGTAGCGAGCTGATCGCCACGCTAAGCTGCTGTAACACCGGGTTATGCACCGACTGCAGTACCGCCTCGTGGTAGCGAATGTCCGCCTCGTTGAACGCCTCCCGATTCTGGTTATTGGCGATCATGTCGTTTAACGCCGACTCAATCTGTGCCAGGTCACCTGACGTTGCGCGCTCTGCCGCCCAGCGGGCGATGGCCGGTTCCACCAGATTTCGGACTTCGCTCATCGCGCCGATAAGCCGTGGGTCGTAGTCATTTTCCAGTACCCATTGCAGAACATCGGTATCGAGGTAGTTCCACTGGTTACGCGGCGCAACAAACGCGCCGCGATAGCGCTTCATTTCAATCAGCCGCTTCGCCATCAGCGAGCGGAACACTTCCCGGATGATGTTGCGCGAGGTTTCAAACTCCTCGCACAGTTCCGCCTCTGCTGGCAGCGGCGAACCGGGAACGTATTTGCCACCCACAATCTGAGTGCCCAGCGTGATGACAATGCGATCGGTTTTATTGAGTGTCATGGAGAGTCCTTGTGCTCTGTAAGTCCATCACTACTTTACCGCGACCGCTGAATTTCGCCTCACTTTTGCAGTACAAACGTGAGTCCTTTCGCCTTTGCCGTGGTGACAATGTAGTACAATCAGTTAATGTTGTACTACAATCCAGATCACAAAAAGAACAATTCGATAAATTCAGCGCCAAAAAAAGCCCCGGTTGATAACCGAGGCTGATGATTACAGACAGCTGTTAGGACAGGACAAATTTCTCAATCGCATAAGCCACGCCGTCTTCCAGGTTAGATTTGGTGACGAAGTTCGCCACTTCTTTCACCGACGGGATGGCGTTATCCATCGCCACGCCCATGCCTGCATATTCGATCATCGCAATATCGTTTTCCTGGTCGCCCAGCGCCATGATCTCCTCAGGCTTGATGCCCAGCGCATCGGCAAGCGATTTGACACCCGTGCCTTTATTGACGCGTTTATCGAGGATTTCGAGGAAGTACGGCGCACTTTTCAGCACGGTGTATTTCTCTTTTACCTCAGCCGGAATGCGTGAGATGGCTTTGTCGAGAACCGCAGGTTCATCAATCATCATCACTTTCAGGAACTGGGTTGCCGGGTCCATGTTTTCCGCTTCGCAGAACACCAGTGGAATGGTTGCAACGTAGGACTCGTGCACCGTGTAGTAGCTGATATCGCGGTTGGCGGTGTAAAGCGTATTGCGATCGAGCGCGTGGAAGTGAGAGCCCACTTCGCGGGAGAGCTTTTCCAGGAAACGGTAGTCATCATAGCTCAGTGCAGTTTGCGCCACCGTGCTGCCATCGGCTGCCTTTTGCACCAGAGCGCCGTTATAGGTGATGCAGTAATCGCCAGGCTGATTCATGTGCAGCTCTTTCAGGTAGCTGTGCACCCCGGCATACGGGCGTCCGGTGGTGAGCACCACGTTCACGCCTTTTTCGCGTGCGGCGGCGATCGCATTTTTAACGGCAGGAGAGATAGTGTGGTCTGGCAGCAGCAGCGTGCCGTCCATATCGATTGCAATGAGTTTGATAGCCATGAGGTCCCCGGGATAAATGAGTGCTATTTCATGCTAACGCGATTAAGCACACAAAAATAGAGCTACCTTGCGTAACAAAAAGCCCCTTTTATATTTATCCCGGGAACAAGAACTCACTCGCGGGTGAGAACGATTTTGCCAAACGCACCGCGATCCAGATGCTCAAGCGCCTGTTCCAGTTCGTCAAAACGATAGCGATGTTCAATCACCGGTTTTAACTCCGTGACATCAACAGCACGGACGAAATCTTCCAGCGCCCGGCGGTGTCCAACCCCAATCCCCTGAATGACCGGGGATTTCAGCAGCAGCTCGCCAGCAGGCAGGGAAATGTCCGTTCCGGCCAGCACGCCAATAACGGAGATACGCCCGTGAACGGCTACCGCGCGAAGGGAATGTCTCAGGTTCTCCCCACCCACGGTTTCGATAATGTGGTCGATGCCGCGATCCTGCGTCAGTGCCAGCGTATTTTCAGCCCAGTCGCCTTTCAGTCGGTTGATGCCCTGGCTGGCTCCCAGCTTTTTGGCTAGTGCCAGTTTTTCATCACTCCCCGACGTAACAATAACTTCTGCGCCGTGCGCTTTTGCTATCTGCAAAGCGAATAGCGCCACACCGCCCGTGCCTTGTACCAGCACCGATTGCCCGGCGCGTAAATGACCGCGCTCCACCAGCGCGAACCATGCGGTAAGCCCCGCGCAAGGAAGCGTGCTGGCCTCAGCGTCATCCAGGCTTTCCGGGGACGCCACCAGCGCGTTTTCACTTACAATCACATATTCGGCCAGCATGCCCTGGAAGTATCCACCGGACGTTTTATAGGGCAAATCGCGCGCGTCTGCCTGCGGCTTGCCGTCGATCCATTCCGGGAAGAAGGTTGAGATGACGCGTGCGCCGGGTTTGAAGCGCGTAACACCTTCACCAATGCTGTCCACCACGCCTGCCATGTCAGATGCTGGGGTAAACGGGAAGGAAAGCGGAATCGGCATCGTGCCTTCAATCACCATTTTATCCCGGTAGTTGAGCGCAACGGCATTAACCCTTACGCGAACCTCCCCCGGACCTGGCTGTGACACAGGCACCTGAACAAGCTGAAGGCTCTCGCGCCCAAGGGCGTTCATTGACCAGCGCTGCATTGTTTCTGTCATTTTTTCTCTCCTGCCATCAAATAAGCTTTAGGACTGACAGTCTACCGTTGACGCCTGGTCGCCAGTGGCGATAAATTTTCCCATAATTGATGACGCAGTGGATACAATCCATGACCGATACGCTGAAGGATATACCTGTATTTGTGGCCGCCGTTGAGGCGGGAAGTTTTGCGCAGGCCGCAGTCCGTCTGCATTTGTCGCGCTCGGCGGTAGGAAAAAGCATTGCTCGTCTTGAAGAGCGGCTGGGCGTACGTCTTTTCCAGCGTACCACCCGCAGCCAGAGGCTGACCGACAACGGCGCTCTGTTTTATGAACGCTGCCTTCGCGCGCTGGAGGAGATTCGGGGCGCGGAGTCGCTGCTTGAAACAGGGAAGCAGCAGGTCAGCGGCCGCCTGCGCGTCGCCATGCCGGTTCTGTTTGGTCGCCAGTGCGTCGCGCCACTGCTGATAGAACTGACGCAGGAACATCCTGGGCTTGAGCTTGAAATGTCATTCAGCGACCGCGTGGTGGATCTGGTAGAGGAAGGCTTTGATATGGCGGTACGTAACGGCACGCTGCAGGACAGCAGCCTGCTGGTCGCCAGAAGGCTGGGCGAGCATCGCATGGTGCTGTGTGCCGCCCCGGATTACCTGATGAAGAACGGCCAGCCAGAAAACGTTGCTGATTTACCCCACCACACTGCCATTAACTATCTGCGATCAGGCAGAGTGCTGCCCTGGCAGCTAATGGATAGCGAAGGGAGATCGCACACCTTTACTCCCCGCTCATCGCTCAATATGGATGATTTACAGGCAATCTGCGACGCTGCGCTGGCCGGACACGGCCTTGCGTGGTTGCCCTGCTGGATGGCCCGCAGAGAAATACATCAGGGAAAACTCATCCCGCTTTTAAAGCAGGCACCGGACGTGCGCTTCGACGTTCATGCAGTCTGGCAGCAGACGCCGCATCTGCCGCTGAGGGTTAGAATTGCTGTCGCTATGCTTGCCAGCCGTTTACCGTCAGTGATGTCGCTGGATATGCCTGCGCCCATAAAATAGCCGCGCTAAAAGCGCGGCCTGTTATCGTGCGGTATAACGACGATTAAATATCGATATTCGCCGCTTTCAGGGCGTTCTCTTCGATGAAGGCGCGACGTGGTTCAACCGCGTCACCCATCAGGGTAGTGAACAGCTGATCCGCTGCGATTGCGTCTTTAACGGTGACGCGCAACATGCGACGGCTTTCCGGATCCATGGTGGTTTCCCACAGCTGATCCGGGTTCATTTCGCCCAGGCCTTTATAACGCTGAATAGAGAGGCCACGACGGGACTCTTTCACCAGCCACTCCAGCGCCTGTTCGAAGCTGGCTACCGGCTGACGACGCTCGCCACGTTCGATAAACGCGTCGTCTTCGATCAGACCACGCAGCTTCTCGCCGAGGGTGCAGATACGGCGGTATTCCGGACCGGTAACAAACTCGTGCTCCAGCGGGTAGTCGGTATCGACGCCGTGGGTACGCACGCGGACGATCGGCTCGAACTGTTGCTCAGCGTTCTGCTGAACGTCGAACTTCCACTGGCTGCCGTGCTGCTCTTTCTCGTTCAGCTCGCTCACCAGGGTGTTCACCCAGCGGGTGACGGTCTGCTCGTCGCTCAGATCGGCTTCGGTCAGGGTCGGCTGATAAATCAGCTCTTTCAGCAGCGCTTTCGGATAGCGACGCTCCATACGGCCAATCATTTTCTGCGTGGCGTTGAACTCGGAGACCAGACGCTCCAGCGGTTCACCGGCCAGCGCTGGCGCGCTGGAGTTTGCGTGCAGGGTCGCACCATCAAGGGCGATCGCGATTTGGTACTGATCCATCGCCTCGTCATCTTTAATGTACTGTTCCTGCTTGCCTTTCTTCACTTTATACAGCGGCGGCTGGGCAATGTAGACGTGGCCGCGCTCAACGATTTCCGGCATCTGACGATAGAAGAAGGTCAACAGCAGCGTACGAATGTGCGAGCCGTCGACGTCCGCATCGGTCATGATGATGATGCTGTGATAGCGCAGTTTGTCCGGGTTGTACTCGTCGCGACCGATGCCGCAGCCGAGCGCGGTGATGAGCGTCGCCACTTCCTGAGAAGAGAGCATCTTGTCGAAGCGCGCTTTCTCAACGTTGAGGATTTTACCCTTCAGCGGCAGAATCGCCTGGTTCTTGCGGTTACGGCCCTGCTTCGCAGAACCGCCCGCGGAGTCCCCTTCCACGAGGTACAGTTCGGACAGCGCCGGATCGCGTTCCTGGCAGTCAGCCAGTTTGCCCGGCAGGCCTGCCAGGTCCAGCGCGCCTTTACGGCGGGTCATTTCACGGGCTTTACGCGCCGCTTCACGGGCACGCGCCGCATCGATAATTTTACCCACCACGATTTTCGCGTCGGACGGGTTTTCCAGCAGGTATTCGCTCAGCAGTTCGTTCATCTGCTGTTCAACCGCCGATTTCACCTCAGAAGAAACCAGCTTGTCTTTGGTCTGTGAGGAGAATTTCGGATCCGGCACCTTCACGGAGACCACGGCAATCAGGCCTTCACGGGCATCGTCGCCGGTGGCGCTGACTTTCGCTTTTTTGCTGTAGCCTTCTTTGTCCATGTAGGCGTTCAGGGTACGGGTCATCGCCGCGCGGAAGCCCGCAAGGTGCGTACCGCCGTCGCGCTGTGGAATGTTGTTGGTAAAGCAGTAGATGTTTTCCTGGAAACCATCGTTCCACTGCAGTGCCACTTCCACGCCGATACCGTCTTTTTCAGTAGAGAAGTAGAAGATATTCGGGTGAATTGGCGTTTTGTTCTTGTTCAGATACTCAACGAACGCCTTGATACCGCCTTCGTAGTGGAAGTGGTCTTCTTTGTTGTCGCGTTTGTCGCGCAGTCGAATCGACACGCCGGAGTTCAGGAACGACAGTTCACGCAGGCGTTTCGCCAGGATCTCGTACTCGAATTCGGTGACGTTGGTGAAGGTTTCAAGGCTCGGCCAGAAACGCACCATGGTACCGGTTTTGTCGGTATCACCGGTAACGGCCAGCGGTGCCTGCGGCACACCATGGGTGTAAATCTGGCGGTGAATTTTGCCTTCGCGCTGGATAACCAGCTCCAGCTTCTGCGACAGGGCGTTTACCACGGATACGCCTACGCCGTGCAGACCGCCGGAAACTTTATAGGAGTTATCATCGAACTTACCGCCTGCGTGCAGAACGGTCATGATAACTTCCGCAGCAGATACGCCCTCTTCCGGGTGAATACCGGTTGGGATGCCACGACCGTCATCGGTAACGGACACGGAGTTGTCCGCATGGATCGTGACCACGATGTCTTTACAGTGACCCGCGAGCGCTTCGTCGATAGCGTTATCTACCACCTCGAATACCATGTGGTGCAGACCGGTGCCGTCATCCGTGTCGCCGATATACATACCCGGGCGCTTACGCACCGCATCCAGTCCTTTCAGGACTTTGATACTGGAGGAGTCATAAGAATTCGACATCAACGTTTCTCGCTCATTTCAACTTGGGTTAATCCGTTATTTTACCCTTTTCCACGGTAAACATCTTCGAATTTTCGTCCGACATGTCCATAACGTGTTCAGCGCTAATGGCGCTGACGAAAACCTGCGACTGCGTGGCTTTTAAGCGGCTGGCAAGTAGCCCGCGCCGCGCGTCGTCAAGTTCCGAGGCAAAATCATCTATCAGGTACAGGCAGCGTCGCCCACTTTCGCGGGTGAGGAACTCCCCCTGCGCCAGGCGTAGCGCGCACATCAGGAGCTTCAGCTGCCCGCGCGACAGCGTGTCTTCCACCGGCGCACCGTCGGCACGAATGCGGAAATCCGCCTTGTGCGGGCCGTGCGCGGTGTAGGTCAACATGCGATCGCGCTCGAAGCTTCTCTCTAACACCTCGGCATAATCCGTCTCTTTTTCCCAGCCACGCTGGAAAGAGAAGGTGAGAGAGAACTCGGGTAAAAACTGTTTGCAGGTGTCGGCCATGTCTTCGGCGATACCTGCGCTGTATTCGGCACGCCAGCGGCTGATTTGTTCCGCAAGAGGAATTAATTCCATGTCCCACGGACGCAGCTGGGCGTAGCGCGTGACCTGGCGCAATGCGGCGTTACGCTGTTTAAGCAGACGCTTCAGATTGCTCCAGGCGTTAAAGAAACCGGCTTCATTGTGAAAGCATCCCCAGTCGAGGAACGCTCTTCTGTATTTGGGGCCGCCGTTGAGTAAAGTAAACCCCTCCGGCGTAATCAGCTGCATCGGCATCAGCAGTGCCAGCTCCGCCACCTTGTGGCCGTCGGTGCCGTCGATGCGCACCTTGCTGTCGCCCTGCTTGTCTTTGGTCAGGCCGATGGCAGTTTCCCGCTCGGCACCCTGTAAGCGCCCATGCAGCACAAACGCATCCTGCTCGTGGCGAATCACGCGACCAATCTGCAAACTGCGAAACGCCCGGCCATGACCGAGCGTATAGATGGCTTCCAGCACGCTGGTTTTGCCGCTGCCGTTCGCGCCAACCAGGAAATTAAAGCCAGGGGATAAAGCGAGATCCGCGCTCTCGATGTTGCGAAAGTCGCGGATCAACAGACGGGTGAGCGACATTACAGTCTCATTGGCATGACAACATAAGCAGCCGACTGTGATGCGGCATCTTCAATCTGTACGCTCGAAACGGAGTCAGTCAGCAGGATGCGAACGTTCTCGCATTTCAGTGCATTCAGCACATCCAGCACATAGCTGACGTTGAAGCCGATTTCCATCTCAGCCCCGGCGTAGGTGACGTCCAGAATCTCTTCTGCCTCTTCCTGCTCCGGGTTGTTGGCGGTGATTTTGATCTGGTTTTCACTCACGTACAGACGTACGCCGCGGAATTTCTCGTTGGAGAGAATAGCGGCGCGCGCGAACGCCTGCTTGAGGATGTCGCAACCTGCCTCCAGCGTTTTGTCCGGGTTCTTCGGCAATACGCGGCGATAATCCGGGAAACGTCCGTCTACCAGCTTCGATGTGAAGACAAAATCGCCCACGTGGGCACGAATATTGTTGCTACCGATCTGCACGCGCAGCGGGGTGTCGCCGCCGTCGAGCATACGCATCAGTTCAATTACGCCTTTACGCGGTACGATCACCGAATGGTTTGGCAGTGAATCGCCAATCGGCATAGAACAGACCGCCAGACGGTGACCGTCTGTAGCCACGGTACGCAGCTCTTCACCTTCGGTTTCGAACAGCATGCCGTTTAAGTAGTAACGAACGTCCTGATGCGCCATGGAGAACTGCGTGGCTTCAATCAGACGCTTCATCGTCGCCTGCGGCAGGGTAAATTCAACTTCGCTCTGCCAGTCATCCAGGTTCGGGAAGTCCGCAGCGGGCAGCGTGGAGAGGGAGAAACGGCTGCGGCCAGAGCGCACCAGCATGCGGTCGCCCTCCAGCTGCACGGCGATTTCAGCGCCTTCCGGCAGCCCACGGCAAATATCAAAGAATTTACGTGCCGGAACCGTGGTCGCGCCCGCGTCGTGCGGCTGAGTCAGCGTAACGCGCGCGATCATTTCCATTTCCAGATCTGTGCCGGTCAGCGACAGCGTACCGTCAGCGACCTGAAGCAGCAGGTTTCCAAGAATAGGCAGCGTAGGGCGGCCGCCTAATGGGCCACTCACCTGTTGCAGCGGTTTTAATAAATGTTCACGTTCAACGGTAAATTTCATAGCGTCACGATGATAATGTTCTGATTAAATTGGAAAAATCTTCTTTTATGTCGTGGCTTTCTTCGCGTAACTGCTCAATCTTGCGACAGGCGTGCAGCACGGTCGTATGGTCACGTCCACCAAACGCATCACCGATTTCCGGCAGGCTGTGATTGGTGAGCTCTTTTGCCAGCGCCATCGCCATCTGACGCGGACGCGCCACCGAGCGGGAACGACGTTTAGACAGTAAATCTGCCACTTTGATCTTGTAGTACTCAGCCACCGTCTTCTGAATATTGTCGATGGTGACCAGTTTTTCCTGCAATGCCAACAAATCGCGCAGCGCTTCACGCACAAAATCGATGGTGATCGCACGACCGGTAAAATTGGCGTTGGCGATAACGCGGTTCAGTGCCCCTTCCAGCTCACGAACGTTGGAACGCAGGCGCTTGGCAATAAAGAACGCCACTTCACCCGGCAGGCGAATGTCGTTCTCGTCGGCTTTTTTCATCAGGATCGCGACGCGGGTTTCCAGCTCCGGCGGCTCGATCGCCACGGTCAGGCCCCAGCCGAAGCGGGATTTGAGACGATCTTCAACGCCGTTGATCTCTTTTGGATAACGATCCGAGGTCAAAATGATCTGCTGATTGCCTTCCAGCAGGGCGTTAAAGGTGTGGAAAAACTCTTCCTGCGATCGTTCTTTATTGGCAAAGAACTGGATGTCATCGATCAGCAGCGCATCAACGGAACGGTAGTAACGTTTAAACTCTTCGATCGCATTGTTTTGCAGGGCTTTTACCATGTCCTGAACGAAGCGTTCGGAGTGCATATACACTACTTTGGCATTGGGCTTACGCGCCATAATGCCGTTGCCCACCGCATGCAGCAGGTGCGTTTTACCGAGACCCGTGCCGCCATAAAGGAACAGCGGGTTGTAAGCACCACCGGGATTATCGGCAACCTGGCGGGCCGCCGCGCGCGCCAGCTGGTTCGACTTACCTTCAACGAAGTTATCGAACGTGTGTTTCACGTTAACATTAGAGCGGTAGGTAGGCTCAGCGGGGGCTGGAACGTTATCCCAGCCCTGACGAGCCGGTGCAACGCGAGGCGCTGGAGCGGGCGCCGCCTGTGCAGGGGCTGCCACATTGACAACTTCACGAACGGTTTGGGTGACCGGCTTTGTGCCCACTTCAAAACGCAGCTGTGGGGCATCTGACCCGCAGAAATCGTTCAGCAGTCCATTGATGTTATTAAGGTATTTATCCCTTACCCAATCGAGCACGAAACGGTTTGGCGCGTACAAAGCCAGCGTGTTATCGCTCAGTTCCGCCTGCAATGGGCGGATCCACATACTGAATTCTGTGGCTGGTAACTCATCCTGCAATCGGGCAAGACACTGCTGCCAAAGCGAAAGTGACACGGCGGACTCCACTCGAACAATAAAAGAAAACTATTGAATATTCATGATTGTTGGCGCACATCGACATGACCCCATCAGGGTGATGTGCGAACCGCTATCTGCGGTTATACACGCTATCGTTGATACAGCCTGAACGATGTTGTGTTTATGTCCGGCCAGGATCGCTGGATCCCGATCAGGACCGCGGATCATAGCCTAAACTGAGCCAGAGATCTTCTGTTTCTCACAGATTCTTCCCGATTTATCCACAGGAAGATCCGGAATCGGGTAAGTGTAAACGATCCTGACGCGAGTGCCTCGCGATTTAGGCCGCATATTGGAAAATTTAATGAGCACAGACAATTTTGGGCTTAAATGATCTAACGAAGATCCAGGAGGATCCTTGCGCTTTGTTGGCGAGCCCGTATAATCCTCGACCCGGCGCGTGATGCTCATCTTCCTGCGTCGTTCGTTGCTCATTTTCCACGCGAAATCGTGCGGAAATACGCAGGGATTTAAGGAAAGAGAATTGACTCCGGAGTGTACAATTATTACAATCCGGCCTCTTTAATCACCCACGCTGAGGCGTTAGTCGTTCGAATCTCGTTCGGGTATACGCAAAAGTCAGTGAATTTATTCAAGTTTAGGTAGAAATCGCCATGAAACGCACTTTTCAACCGTCTGTACTGAAGCGCAACCGTTCTCACGGCTTCCGTGCTCGTATGGCTACTAAAAATGGTCGTCAGGTTCTGGCACGTCGTCGTGCTAAAGGCCGCGCTCGTCTGACCGTTTCCAAGTAATAAAGCTAACCCCTGAGTGGTTAAGCTCGCATTTCCCAGGGAGTTACGTTTGTTAACTCCCACTCATTTCACTTTCGTCTTCCAGCAGCCACTACGGGCTGGCACGCCGCAAATCACCATCCTCGGCCGCCAAAATTCGCTGGGGCATCCCCGCATCGGTCTCACAGTCGCCAAGAAAAACGTTAAGCGTGCGCATGAACGCAACCGGATTAAACGTCTGACGCGTGAAAGCTTCCGTTTACGTCAGCACGAACTGCCTTCAATGGATTTCGTGGTGGTGGCTAAAAAAGGGGTTGCCGACCTCGATAACCGTGCTCTCTCGGAAGCGTTGGAAAAATTATGGCGCCGCCACTGTCGCCTGGCTCGCGGGTCCTGATAGCCCTCATTCGGGTCTATCAACGCCTGATTAGTCCGCTACTCGGGCCACATTGCCGTTTCACGCCAACATGCTCAAGCTACGGAATTGAGGCATTGCGCAGGTTTGGAGTGATAAAAGGCAGTTGGTTGACGGTGAAACGCGTATTAAAATGCCACCCTTTACACCCAGGTGGAGACGACCCCGTCCCTCCAGGACCTTTTGATACCAGAGAACACTAACGATGGATTCGCAACGCAATCTTCTTATCATCGCTTTGTTGTTCGTGTCTTTCATGATCTGGCAGGCATGGGAGCAGGATAAAAATCCTCAACCCCAGCAGCAGACCACGCAGACCACGACCACCGCAGCGGGTAGCGCCGCCGACCAGGGCGTACCGGCCAGTGGCCAGGGGAAACAGATTACGGTTAAGACCGATGTGCTTGAGCTGACTATCAACACCCGTGGTGGTGATGTTGAGCAGGCGCTGCTGTTGACCTACCCGAAAGAGCTGAAGTCTACCGAACCGTTCCAGTTACTGGAAACCACGCCTGAGTTTATCTACCAGGCACAGAGCGGCCTGACCGGTCGTGATGGCCCGGATAACCCGGCGAACGGTGCGCGTCCACTGTATAACGTCGAGAATGACACCTTTGTGCTGGCTGATGGCCAGAACGAACTGGTTATTCCGATGACCTACACCGACGCGGCAGGCAACACCTTCACCAAAACCTTCACCCTGAAACGCGGTGAATATGCGGTGAACGTGGGCTACAGCGTACAGAACACCGGTGCGAAACCGCTGGAAATCTCTACCTTTGGTCAGCTGAAGCAGTCCATCAATCTGCCGTCTCACCGTGACACCGGAAGCAGCAACTTTGCGCTGCATACCTTCCGTGGCGCGGCTTACTCCACGCCAGATACCAAGTACGAGAAATACAAATTCGACACCATTGCCGATAACGAAAACCTGAACGTCAGCTCTAAAGGCGGTTGGGTCGCAATGCTGCAACAGTATTTCGCGACGGCGTGGGTACCGAATAACGACGGTACGAACAACTTCTACACCGCGAACCTCGGCAACGGTATTGCAGCCATCGGCTACAAATCTCAGCCGGTTCTGGTGCAGCCGGGTCAAACCGGTAAGCTGGCAAGCACCCTGTGGGTCGGCCCGGAAATCCAGGACAAAATGGCTGCCGTTGCGCCGCACCTGGATCTGACCGTTGATTACGGTTGGTTGTGGTTCATCTCTCAGCCGCTGTTTAAGCTGCTGAAGTTCATCCACAGCTTCCTGGGTAACTGGGGCTTCTCCATCATCGTTATCACCTTTATCGTTCGTGGCATCATGTACCCGCTGACTAAAGCGCAGTACACCTCCATGGCGAAGATGCGTATGCTACAGCCGAAGATTCAGGCTATGCGTGAGCGTCTGGGCGATGACAAACAGCGTCAGAGCCAGGAGATGATGGCCCTGTATAAAGCAGAGAAAGTGAACCCACTGGGTGGTTGCTTCCCGCTGCTGATTCAGATGCCAATCTTCCTTGCGCTGTACTACATGCTGATGGGTTCCGTTGAGCTGCGCCACGCGCCGTTCGCCCTGTGGATCCATGACCTGTCCGCACAGGACCCGTACTACATCCTGCCGATCCTGATGGGCGTGACGATGTTCTTCATCCAGAAGATGTCTCCGACCACCGTGACTGACCCGATGCAGCAGAAGATCATGACCTTTATGCCGGTCATCTTCACCGTGTTCTTCCTGTGGTTCCCGTCAGGTCTGGTGCTGTACTATATCGTCAGCAACCTGGTGACCATCATCCAGCAGCAGCTGATTTACCGTGGTCTGGAAAAACGTGGCCTGCATAGCCGCGAAAAGAAAAAGTCCTGATTCGGTAACTTAACGCTAAAATAAGGGCGGTCGATTGACCGCCTTTTTTATTTGTATTGAACGAGAGCAACCATGAGCCATAACGACACTATCGTCGCCCAGGCAACCCCACCGGGACGCGGTGGTGTAGGCATTCTGCGCATCTCCGGCCTGAAGGCGCGTGAGGTGGCCGAAGCGGTGCTGGGTAAACTGCCAAAGCCGCGCTACGCTGATTATCTGCCATTTAAAGATGCCGACGGCACCTCGCTGGACCAGGGCATTGCGCTGTGGTTCCCCGGCCCAAACTCTTTTACTGGCGAAGACGTGCTGGAGCTTCAGGGTCACGGCGGCCCGGTGATCCTCGACCTGCTGTTGAAACGTATTCTGACCCTGCCTGGCCTGCGCATTGCGAAGCCGGGTGAGTTCTCCGAGCGTGCCTTCCTGAACGATAAGCTCGACCTGGCGCAGGCCGAAGCGATTGCCGACCTGATCGACGCCAGTTCCGAACAGGCAGCCCGCTCCGCGCTGAACTCGTTGCAGGGGGCATTTTCCGCACGCGTGAATCACCTTGTGGAAGCACTTACTCACCTGCGAATCTATGTTGAAGCGGCTATCGACTTCCCGGACGAGGAGATTGACTTCCTTTCTGACGGCAAAATCGAAGCCCAGCTCAACCAGGTGATGAGCGATCTGGATGCCGTTCGCGCCGAAGCGCGCCAGGGCAGCCTGCTGCGTGAGGGCATGAAGGTGGTGATTGCTGGTCGCCCCAACGCCGGGAAATCAAGCCTGCTGAACGCTCTGGCGGGCCGTGAAGCGGCGATCGTGACCGACATAGCCGGCACCACCCGCGACGTCCTGCGCGAGCATATCCATATCGACGGCATGCCGCTGCACATCATCGATACCGCTGGCCTGCGCGATGCGAGCGATGAAGTCGAGCGTATCGGTATCGAACGCGCCTGGCAGGAGATCGAGCAGGCCGACCGCGTGCTGTTTATGGTGGACGGCACCACGACCGACGCCGTTGACCCGGCTGAAATCTGGCCAGACTTTATCGCCCGTCTCCCGGCCAAACTGCCGATCACCGTGGTGCGCAATAAGGCCGACGTTACCGGCGAAACGCTGGGCATCAGCGATGTGAATGGCCACTCACTTATTCGTCTGTCGGCCCGTACCGGGGAAGGCGTGGAAGCCCTGCGTAACCACCTCAAACATAGCATGGGTTTTGACACCAGCATGGAAGGCGGCTTCCTGGCGCGTCGTCGTCACTTGCAGGCGCTGGAAGAGGCGGCTCGCCACCTTGAGCAGGGCAAAGCCCAGCTGATCGGCGCTTGGGCCGGCGAGCTGCTGGCGGAGGAACTGCGTCTGGCGCAGCAGAACCTGAGCGAGATCACCGGGGAGTTTACGTCGGACGATCTGCTTGGACGAATTTTCTCAAGCTTCTGTATTGGTAAGTAATTCCCGATAGAACATGGTGATTTCCTCCAGGGAAATCACCATTGTCCCAATGGCAACTCGCTTAATCCCCCCATGCCCCCTATCCTGCTTGCCTGCATCTATGGGGGATTTATGGCTCGTTTTCTGTTTTGTAGTTTCGCATTAGTTCTGCTGTATCCGTCCGGCATTGATATGTATCTGGTGGGGCTACCGCATATTGCACGCGATCTGGGTGCCAGCGAGGCGCAACTGCACATCGCGTTTTCGGCCTACCTCGCGGGAATGGCGTCGTCGATGGTATTTGCCGGGAAAATCGCGGACAGAGCCGGCCGTCAACCCGTCGCCATTACGGGGGCGGTTATCTTTACGCTGGCATCGGTACTGTGTTCAATGGCTCAGGAAAGCACAATGTTCCTGTCAGGGCGCTTTATCCAGGGCATTGGCGCGGGCGGCTGTTACGTGGTGGCGTTTGCCATTCTGCGCGATACCTTGAGCGCCCAGCGCCGCGCCAGGGTGCTGTCGATGCTGAACGGCATTACCTGCATCATCCCGGTGCTGGCACCGGTTGTAGGCTACCTGATCATGCTGAAATTTCCATGGCAGAGCCTTTTCTGGACCATGGCCACAATGGGCGCCATCGTCTTTATACTGTCCGTGACGGTGTTGAAAGAGACCCATCCCGGTTCGCAGCAGACGCACCACGCTGCTACCATTCATCCGGCTGAAAAGCTTCTGAATCGCTTTTTCCTGAGCCGCCTGGCCATCATCACGCTCAGCGTGGCGGTGATCCTCACCTATGTAAACGTTTCCCCGGTGTTACTGATGGAGACGATAGGCTTCGATCGCGGTGAGTATTCGACGGTGATGGCGCTCAATGCGATGGTCAGCATGGCGGTTTCATTCTCGATGCCCTTTGCGCTCAATATCTTCCGCCAGCGCACGCTGATGCTCGCTTCACAGACGCTGTTTCTCGCCGCAGGCGTAATTCTGGCGACCGCCACCTCACATGCGCTGATGCTGGTGGGTATGACCCTGATCTGCGCCGGATTCTCCGGCGGCTTCGGCGTGGCGATGAGTCAGGCGCTTGGCCCGTTCTCACTGCGGGCAGGCGTGGCAAGCTCGGTGCTGGGCATTGCGCAGGTCTGCGGTTCGTCGCTGTGGATTTGGCTGGCGGCGGTGATCGGCCTTAACGCGCTGAATATGCTGATCGGGGTTCTGATTGGCTGTAGCATACTCTGCATTACCTTACTTATGGTCATCCAGCCCGCGGCGCACTATGAAGAAGCCCATCAGCAGTCTCGATCTTAATCTTTTACTTTGCCTGCAGTTGTTGTTGCAGGAGCGCAGCGTCACCAAAGCCGCGAAGCGAATGAACGTGACGCCGTCCGCGGTGAGTAAATCGCTGGCGAAGCTGCGCGACTGGTTCGACGATCCGCTGTTTGTGAAAACGCCTTTAGGGCTACTGCCCACGCCGCTAACGGTGAGTCTGGAACAGGATCTGGCCGACTGGATGCAGATTGGCAATCAGATCGTCGATAAATTCCACCATAGCTCTCCAGGCGGGCTCAAGTTTGTGCTCGCCGCCGAAACGCCGCTGATGCTGATTCGCTTTAACACCCTGCTGGAGCAGGTGAATGAGCGCTACCCACAGGCGACGGTGAAGTTGCGCCAGTGGGATTATGATTCGCTGGACGCCATTACGCGCGGAGAGGTCGATCTCGGTTTTACCGGCCGCGAAACGCACCCGCGCTCCCGCGAGCTGCTAAAGCTGATGCCGTGGTTTATTGACTACGAAATCCTGTTCAGCGACCGTCCGTGCGTCTATCTGCGAGAAGATCATCCGGCACTTCACGAAGCGTGGAACCTTGAGACGTTTCTGCGCTACCCGCATATCAGCATCTTCTGGGAGCGCAGCGATACCTGGGCGCTTGATGAAGTGCTAAAAGAGATGGGCCGGGAGCGCAACGTCGCCATGAGCCTGCCCGGCTTTGAACAGTCGATGTTTATGGCGGCTCAGCCGGACCACAACTACATTGCCACTGCGCCCTACTACTGCCATCACTACAATCAACTCCACCAGCGTAATCTGGTCTGCCTTCCCATTCCCATCGATGAGGCGCAGGCAGAAAAGCTGACCGTACCCTTCACGCTAATCTGGCATAAGCGGAACAGCCATAATCCGAAAATTATCTGGCTGCGCGAAACTATAAAAGCCCTGTATACCGCGCCAGGTCAGGTTTTTGCCTAAGATAATGTAAAGTTCGGTCCTCAGGCTTCTCTTATTTCTATTTACTGATTAAAACAGAAGCTGAGTTAAGCGATAATCATGTAACCGTTTAACCGACTACGACCATTATCAGGGAGCGAAAAATGGCTACGCACTTTGCACGAGGAACATTAACGGAAGGGCATCTCGTATCGGCCAGAATTTCTTCAGCCTGTCACAGTGAGGCGCTCAAACTACCTGAACACCGCAGGACGCGGTTTTTAGCCTCCAGAGCGCTCCTCGCAGAACTGCTTTTTATGCTGTACGGCACCAGCGAACTACCGGACATACTCACCCAGCCAGAAGGTCGCCCGGTTTTTGCGGACCCGGCACTCCCCCATTTTTCCATTGCGTATACCGGCAACATTGTTGGCGTCGCGCTGACGACTGAAGGTGATTGCGGCCTGGATATGGAGCTGCAACGCGTCACGCGCAGCTTCCATGGTGCTAACGCGCTCGATGAATACCCGCTCTCCAGCAATGAAAAGCTGTGGATACGTAACCAGAACGATCCCGTTGAAGCCAGAGCGCAGCTTATTACCCTTCGCCAGAGCATCCGTAAACTGAGCGGCGCGGCATCAGACGACGCCAGCCTGTTGCAGCTGCTTCCCGGCTCCGGACGCCTGCGCGCGACAAAAGCCTCGCTGGTAGAGGCGCTCAGCGACGCTGAGGACGTACTGATCTGGTCCGTTGCGGTGAGCCCCGCCATCGAACGGCTGAAAATCTGGGAGTTTGACAGTATTCGCGGTTGGCGTAGTCTTCCGGATGTACCTGAGCGCGCCAACGAGCCCGCCGCGCGCCTGATGCGATTAACCAGTTTACCGGTAGAAAAAGCATACACCCATAGCTGATCCGTCCAGGGTCATCATGATGAAACAGGAGTAATCATGTCTGATACGTTGAAAGTTGTTACGTTACTGGGAAGCCTGCGCAAAGGTTCGTTTAACGGGATGGTAGCGCGCACGCTGCCACAGCTGGCGCCTGCGGGAATGGAGATCAGCGCCCTGCCGTCTATTGGCGACATCCCGCTTTATGATGCTGACGTTCAGCAGGAAGAAGGGTTCCCGCACAGCGTGGAGGCGATAGCCGAGCAGATCCGTCAGGCTGATGGTGTAGTGATTGTAACGCCAGAATATAACTACTCGGTTCCGGGGGGTCTGAAGAACGCGATTGACTGGTTATCCCGTTTACCGGAGCAGCCGCTGTCAGGCAAACCGGTGCTGATCCAGACCAGCTCAATGGGCGCCATCGGCGGTGCGCGCTGCCAGTATCACCTGCGACAGATCCTGGTGTTCCTGGATGCGATGGTGATGAACAAGCCGGAATTTATGGGCGGCGTGATTCAGAACAAAGTCGACCCGCAGACGGGTGAAGTGGTGGATCAGAGTACGCGTGATCATCTCTCTGGTCAGTTGACTGCGTTTGGGGATTATATTAAGCGGGTTAAAAGCTGATAAAAAAGCCCGGTGGCGCTAGCGCTTACCGGGCCTACACTCATCAGTAGGTCAGGTAAGCGAAGCGCCACCTGACACCACAAACCGCACCTTAGTGCGCGTCAATAAACACAATCTTGAGCACAAACAGCAGCGCCACAATCATCACGCACGGGCTGAGTTCGCGGAAACGGCCGGTACCGATCTTCATCACACAGTACGAGATAAAGCCCAGCGCGATACCTTCGGTGATCGAGAAGCTGAACGGCATCATCACCGCGGTAATAAACGCCGGAACGGCTTCCGTCAGATCTTCCCACTTCACGCGCGCCAGGCTCGAGGTCATCAGCACGCCGACGTAGATCAGCGCGCCAGCTGCCGCGTACGGTGGCACCATCCCCGCCAGCGGAGAGAGGAAGATCACCAGCAGGAACAGCAGACCCACGACTACCGCCGTCAGGCCAGTACGGCCGCCCACGGACACGCCGGAAGAGGATTCAATGTAAGCGGTAACAGACGAGGTGCCGATGAAAGAACCCGCAACGGACGAGATGCTATCCACATACAGCGCCTGCTTCATGCGCGGGAATTTGCCTTTCTCGTCCGCCAGACCCGCTTTGTCCGTCACGCCAATCAGCGTACCGGAGGAGTCAAACAGGTTGACCAGCATGAAAGAGAAAATCACTCCGGCCAGACCCAGGTTCAGCGAGCCCGCCAGATCAACGTGACCAATCACGGTAGAAACGCTCGGTGGCGCAGAGACAATACCGCTGTAATGCACGTCACCCAGCATCCAGCCCAGCAGCGTGGTCACGATGATAGAGACCAGCACCGCAGCGTGGATGTTACGCGACGCCAGGATCGCGATAATAAAGAAGCCCAGCACGCCCAGCAGCACGCTGTGAGAGGTCAGGTTACCAATACTCACCAGCGTTTCCGGGTTCGCCACGATTACGCCAGCGTTTTTCAGCCCCATCATGCCGATAAACAGACCGATACCGCTGGTGATACCCACGCGCAGGCTCACGGGAATGTTCGCAATCATCCAGTAGCGCACACGGAAGATGGTCAGCAGCAGCAGGCCGACCGCGCCCCAGAAAATAGCGCCCATCCCGACCTGCCACGGCAGGCCCATCGCCTGAACCACCACGAACGCAAAGAACGCATTCAGACCCATTGCCGGGGCCAACGCCACGGGCAGATTAGCGAAAACGCCCATCAGGATGCTGCCAAGCGCCGCGATCAGACAGGTGGTAACAAAGACGGCGCTGGTGTCCATGCCAGCCACGCCCAGAATTTGCGGGTTAACGAAAACGATATAGACCATCGTCAGGAAGGTAGTAAAACCGGCGATCACTTCGGTGCGTGCCGTTGTGCCGTGCTCGCGCAGTTTGAACACGCGCTCAAGCAGCCCCTGACCAGATGTCTGGGTAGTGTGTTGTTGACTCATCATCAATTTCCGAACAAGGAGGGAAAATTCGTCGCTATCCTATACCAAAATGCGACAATAGTGGCGGTTACGGGATACTTTTTTCATTGATTTTGCTTATACGGCAACGATTGCGTCTCGTTAAACTGTCGTACGTAAACGTTAAACTTGTTAAAAGGGAAAGGCATGTCCGGAATTGAAGCGGTATTTTTCGACTGTGACGGTACGCTGGTCGACAGTGAGGTCATTTGTTCCCGCGCGTATGTCGCCATGTTCCAGGAATTTGGCATTACGCTCGATCTCGAAGAGGTGTTTAAACGCTTTAAGGGCGTGAAGCTGTACGAGATCATCGACATCATTAACGAAGAGCACGGGGTGGATCTGGCGAAAGCGGATCTGGAACCGGTGTACCGCGCCGAGGTCGCACGCCTCTTCGACGCCGAGCTGGAAGTTATCGCCGGCGCTAACGCGCTGCTGGATGCGATGACGGTGCCGATCTGCGTGGTCTCTAACGGCCCGGTCAGCAAAATGCAGCACTCACTCGGCAAGCTGGACATGTTGCACCACTTCCCGGAAAAACTGTTCAGCGGCTACGATATCCAGCGCTGGAAGCCGGATCCGGCATTGATGTTCCACGCGGCGAAGGCGATGAACGTCAACGTGGAGAACTGCATCCTGGTGGATGACTCGTCTGCGGGCGCGCAGTCGGGGATTGATGCGGGGATGGAGGTGTTTTACTTCTGCGCCGATCCGCACAACAAGCCGATCGATCATCCAAAAGTGACGACCTTTACAGACCTGGCGCAGCTGCCGGAATTGTGGAAGGCGCGCGGGTGGGATATTACTCGCTGAAAAAAACAAAGCCGGATGGCGCTAACGCTTATCCGGCCTACAAGGATCGTAGGGCGGGTAAGCGATAGCGCCACCCGCCACACACATCACTCTTTCGGATCTTTACCCGCCAGCAGCTTGTCCAGCTCGTCGCCGCCCACGTGACGGAAATCCTGTCCCTTCACGAAGTAGAAGATGTATTCGCAAATATTCTGGCAGCGGTCGCCAATACGCTCAATTGAGCGCGCGCAGAACAGCGCGGTCAGCACGCTTGGAATGGTACGGGAATCTTCCATCATGTAGGTCATTAGCTGACGCACTATGCCTTCGTATTCCTGGTCAACTTTCTTATCTTCACGGTAGATACGGACCGCTTCGTCCAGATCCATGCGCGCGAAAGCGTCCAGCACATCGTGCAGCATCTGCACGGTGTGGCGACCGAGAGACTCCAGGCTCACCAGCAGCGGCTGGTGCTGCTGGGAGAATTTCTCCAGCGCGGTGCGGCAGATTTTATCCGCCACGTCACCAATACGCTCCAGCTCGGCGATAGTTTTGATGATCGCCATTACCAGACGCAGGTCGCTCGCGGTTGGCTGACGCTTGGCAATGATGCGCACGCACGCTTCGTCGATGGCGACTTCCATCATATTGACGTTGTGATCGCCTTCGATAACGCGCTTCGCCAGCTCGCTGTCCTGGTTGTGCATTGCCGTAATCGCATCAGAAAGCTGCTGCTCGACCATGCCGCCCATGGTCATCACCTGGGTGCGAATGCTTTCCAGCTCTGCGTTAAACTGGCCGGAAATGTGTTTATTAAGATTGAGGTTGTCCATGGTTTCTCCACATGCACTAAGGCAAATCAACCGTAGCGGCCAGTAATATAATCTTCGGTTTGTTTCTTCGCAGGACGGGTGAACAGCGCGTCCGTATCGCTGAACTCAATCAACTCGCCCAGGTACATAAACGCCGTGTGGTCAGAACAACGGGCAGCCTGCTGCATGTTGTGAGTGACGATCACCACGGTGTAATCCTGCTTCAGCTCGGTGATCAGCTCTTCGATACGCCCGGTTGAGATCGGGTCCAGGGCTGAGCACGGCTCATCCAGCAGCAAGACTTCCGGGCGAATGGCGATACCGCGCGCAATGCACAGACGCTGCTGCTGACCACCGGAGAGAGAGTACCCGCTCTGGTGAAGTTTATCTTTGGTTTCGTTCCATAATGCGGCCTTGGTCAATGCCCACTGCACGCGCTCGTCCATATCCGCACGGGAGAGCTTCTCAAACAGACGCACACCAAAGGCGATGTTGTCATAGATCGACATCGGGAACGGCGTGGGTTTCTGGAACACCATCCCCACTTTCGCACGCAGCAGGGCGATATCCTGGGTATTGGTCAGGATGTTGTCACCGTCCAGTAGAATTTCACCTTCTGCGCGCTGCTCCGGATAGAGCGAATACATTTTGTTAAAGGTGCGCAGCAGCGTGGATTTACCACAGCCAGACGGACCGATAAATGCCGTGACCTGGTTCTTCGCGATATCCAGGTTGATATTCTTCAGGGCATGGAATTTGCCGTAGTAGAAGTTCAAATCACGAACCTGAATCTTACCCGGGGCAGTATCAACCATACTCATTGACTCATTTCCTCATTCGGCGCCGCGATGTGCCGCGCCGTAAAAATTTAACCGTGTTTCTGCTTCGCGAAAATGACGCGCGCCAGAATGTTCAGCAACAGTACGCAAAGGGTGATGATCAGCACCCCGGCCCAGGCCAGCTGCTGCCATTCCGCGAATGGGCTCATCGCAAATTTAAAGATCGTCACCGGCAGGTTGGCGATCGGCTGCATCATGTCCGTACTCCAGAACTGGTTGGAGAGGGCGGTAAACAGCAGCGGTGCGGTTTCACCGGCGATACGGGCGATAGCCAGCAGGATACCGGTCATGATCCCCGAGACGGACGCTTTCAGGGTGATCGCCGAAATCATTTTCCATTTCGGCGTGCCCAGTGCGTAAGCCGCTTCACGCAGGCTGTCCGGCACCAGTTTCAGCATGTTTTCAGTGGTACGAATAACGATAGGCACCTGCAACAGCGCCAGCGCAATCACACCCGCCCAGCCGGAGAAGTGTTCCATTTGCGCCACCACGATGGTGTAAACAAACAGACCTACCACAATCGACGGGGCAGAAAGCAGAATGTCGTTAATAAAGCGGATGACTTCAGCGATCCAGGACTTGCGGCCATACTCCGCCAGATAGATACCCGCCATGATGCCCAACGGCGTACCGAAAACGGTCGCCCACAGGATCAGCAGGCCGCTGCCCGCCAGGGCGTTTGCCAGACCACCACCCGCCGTGTTTGGCGGCGGCGTCATCTCGGTGAACAGCGCCAGGGACATTCCATCAATACCACGGGTGATGGTGGACATCAGGATCCAGATCAGCCAGAACAGGCCGAACGCCATCGTGGCCATGGAAAGCGTCAGCGCAATGCGGTTTTTAATCCGGCGCTTTGACTGCATTTTGCGACGAGATTCCGCAAGCTGAGCGGTGTTTTGCATGTCGAGAGTCGCCATTAGCGTGCCCCCTCGTTTTTAGCCAGACGCATAATCATCAGCTTGGAGATAGCCAGCACAATAAAGGTAATAACAAACAGGATCAGACCCAGTTCCATCAGCGCTGCGACGTGCAGCCCGGATTCCGCTTCGGCAAATTCGTTCGCCAGCGCAGAGGTAATACTGTTCCCCGGCATGTAGAGCGACACGCTGTCGAGCTGGTAGGTGTTGCCGATGATAAAGGTCACCGCCATGGTTTCACCCAGCGCGCGGCCTAAGCCCAGCATGATGCCGCCGATCACCCCATTTTTGGTGAACGGAAGGACGATGCGCCAGATAACCTCCCAGGTGGTGCAGCCGATGCCGTAGGCCGACTCTTTCATCATCACCGGGGTTTGTTCGAAGACATCGCGCATGACCGCCGCAATGTACGGAATAATCATGATGGCGAGGATCACGCCAGCCGCCAGAATACCGATACCGAATGCCGGGCCAGAGAACAGGGCCCCCACAAACGGAACGGCGGAGAGAACATTACCCACCGGCTCCTGGAAGTACGTCGCAAACAGCGGAGCAAAGATAAACAGGCCCCACATGCCGTAAACGATACTTGGGATGGCCGCCAGCAGTTCAATGGCGATACCCAGCGGACGTCGCAGCCAGCCTGGTGCCAGCTCCGTCAGGAACAGGGCAATACCGAAGCTTACCGGCACCGCAATCAGCAGAGCGATAAAAGAGGTCACCAGCGTGCCGTAAATCGGCACCAGCGCACCGTAGATATCGTTCGGCGCATCCCACTCTTTGGTCCACAGGAAGGCGAAACCAAATTTTTGAATGCTCGGCCAGGAGGAGAAAATGAGGGACACGATAATGCCGCCCAGCAGCAATAGCACAATCAGCGCAGCCAGTTTCACCAGCGCGCTGAAAATCATGTCACCTTTTTTACCCGGAGGGTTAAATGCAGGCTTGGTTGCAGCCATAAATTACTCTTCTTTATGAGACGTCTTACGAATATGCCCGGTGGCGCTGGCGCTTACCGGGCCTACAGGATGAACCGTAGGGCGGGATCGCTGCGCGCCACCCGCCATCTTCGTCAAAAATATCCTGTTAGTACAGCGCTTTACCGCTGCTGTCTTTCACGTTGGTTTTCCATGCAGCACGGATCTGCTCAACCACGCTGTCTGGCAGGCTGGCGTAATCCAGGTCATTCGCCTGTTTGCCGCCGTTTTTGTATGCCCAGTCAAAGAACTTCAGCACTTCAGCACCCTGCTCAGGCTTCTTCTGCTCTTTGTGGACCAGAATGAAGGTGGTAGACGTGATAGGCCATGCATCGTCGCCTTTCTGGTTGGTCAGGTCCTGCGCGAAGGATTTGCTCCAGTCAGCGCCTTTTGCGGCGTTAGCGAAGTTCTCTTCGGTCGGGCTAACCGGTTTGCCGTCAGCAGAAACCAGTTTGGTGTAAGCCAGGTTGTTCTGCTTCGCGTAAGCGTACTCTACGTAGCCGATAGAGCCAGGCAGACGCTGTACGAAGGCAGCGATACCGTCGTTGCCTTTACCGCCCAGACCGGTTGGCCAGTTAACGGTAGAGCCGGAACCGACTTTAGATTTCCACTCTTCGTTCACTTTCGCCAGGTAGCTGGTGAACACGAAAGAGGTACCAGAGCCGTCAGCACGACGAACCACCGCGATATTCTGCGAAGGCAGCTTAACGCCCGGGTTCAGTTTGGTGATGGCTTCGTCATCCCATTTTTTGATTTTGCCCAGGTAGATATCACCCAGGGTTTTGCCGTCCAGCACCAGCTCGCCTGATTTCAGGCCAGGAATGTTAACAGCCAGCACAACGCCGCCGATCACGGTCGGGAACTGGAACAGGCCTTCCTGATTCAGTTTCTCATCAGACAGCGGAGCGTCGGATGCGCCGAAATCAACGGTATTCGCGGTAATTTGTTTTACGCCACCGGAGGAGCCGATACCCTGATAGTTGACCTTGTTACCGGTCTCTTTCTGGTAGGTATCCGCCCATTTGGCATACACCGGCGCAGGGAAGGTTGCACCAGCGCCAGTCAGGCTTGCTGCTGCGAAAGCAGAGAAAGCGCTCAGAGATAAGGTCGCGGCGACAACAGTTGCGACAGTGGTACGCATAACTTTCATAATGTCTCCTGCAAGGATTTCGTAAATCATTGTTTAAGTGGCTACGATGAGCAAAATAGGACAAACAGGTGACAGATAAATGTACGAAATATGACAGTTTTATGACAAAGAAAATTTCACTTAAAATTAAGCAAAAATCCATAAATAAATCATAAACTTAATGATTATTATGACAGCTTGTTTTCAGTAATATTTTCTTTATGTGACACTGATAAAATAGCTGAAAATGACGGATTGTCATAAAAAAAGGCTCCACCGGATGGCGGAGCCTGGAAGGATTATTCTACGGTAACGGACTTCGCCAGATTTCGCGGCTGGTCAACGTCGGTGCCTTTGATCAGCGCGACGTGGTAAGCCAGCAGTTGCAGCGGTACGGTGTAGAAGATCGGCGCAATCACCTCTTCCACATGCGGCATCTCGATGATGTGCATGTTGTCGCTGCTGGCGAAACCGGCATCTTTATCCGCAAAGACGTACAGTACACCACCACGGGCGCGCACCTCTTCGATGTTAGATTTCAGTTTTTCCAGCAGTTCGTTGTTCGGTGCCACCACGATAACCGGCATATCCGCGTCGATCAGCGCCAGCGGACCGTGTTTCAGCTCGCCTGCCGCGTAGGCTTCCGCGTGGATGTAGGAGATCTCTTTCAGCTTCAGCGCGCCTTCCAGCGCGATAGGGTACTGATCGCCACGGCCCAGGAACAGAGCGTGGTGCTTATCAGAGAAATCTTCAGCCAGCGCCTCAATGCGCTTGTCCTGAGACAGCATCTGCTCGATACGGCTCGGCAGCGCCTGGAGACCGTGAACGATGTCATGCTCAACGGAAGCATCTTCGCCTTTCAGACGCGCCAGCTTCGCCACCAGCATCAGCAGAACGGTCAGCTGCGTGGTGAACGCTTTGGTGGAGGCCACGCCGATTTCGGTGCCCGCTTTGGTCATCAGCGCCAGATCGGATTCACGCACCAGTGAGGAGCCCGGTACGTTACAGATGGCCAGCGAACCCAGGTAACCCAACTCTTTAGACAGACGCAGCGCCGCCAGGGTATCGGCCGTTTCGCCAGACTGGGAAAGAGTGATCATCAGGCTGTTACGGCGCACAGCGGATTTACGATAGCGGAACTCAGATGCGATTTCGACGTCGCACGGCACGCCCGCCAGGGATTCAAACCAGTAGCGAGAGACCATACCGGAGTTGTAAGAGGTACCGCAGGCCACGATCTGAATGTGCTCGACTTTGCTCAGCATTTCGTTGGCATTGGCGCCCAGCTCGCTCAGATCCACTTCACCATGGCTGATGCGCCCGGTCAGGGTGTTTTTAATGGCGTTTGGCTGTTCGTAGATCTCTTTCTGCATGTAGTGACGATAAGCACCTTTGTCGCCCGCGTCGTATTGCAGGTTTGATTCGATTTCCTGGCGCTTAACCTGCTCGCCTTTCGTGTCGAATACGGTCACGCTGCGACGTGTCACCTCGGCAATGTCGCCCTCTTCCAGGAAGATAAAGCGACGGGTAACCGGCAGCAGCGCCAGCTGGTCGGAAGCGATAAAGTTTTCACCCATGCCCAGACCAATCACCATCGGGCTACCGGAACGCGCGGCCAGCAGCGTGGACGGGTCACGGGAATCCATGATCACCGTACCGTAAGCACCACGCAGCTGAGGGATAGCGCGCAGCACCGCATCACGCAGTGTACCGCCCTGTGCCAGCTCCCAGTGCAACAGGTGAGCAATCACTTCGGTGTCGGTTTCAGAGACGAAGGTATAGCCGCGCGCTTTCAGTTCTTCACGCAGCGGTTCATGGTTTTCGATAATGCCGTTATGCACCACCACAATGTGTTCAGACACATGCGGGTGTGCGTTGCCTTCAGATGGCTCACCGTGAGTCGCCCAGCGGGTATGCGCAATACCGGTGCCACCATGCAGCGGATGTTCCTCCGCCGCCTGGGCCAGCATCTGCACTTTACCGAGACGACGCAGACGGGTCATATGACCTTCTGCATCGACGACAGCCAGACCGGCTGAGTCATAACCACGGTATTCCAGACGACGTAAACCTTCGAGAAGGATTTCAGCAATATCACGCTGCGCAACTGCGCCAACAATTCCACACATAGTTAGATTTCCTGATTATGGCGTTATGCCATGCGTTGTCGCTGACCTGTATTTGCCCTTTCCGGGCACCCCGAGCCTTGTAGAGAGTGGGGTTATTTTTATGGGTACTGCTGGTGGGGGGAGGATTATGTTATCCCCTCACCCCAGCCCTCTCCCCATAGGGGAGAGGGTGAAAACCGCACCATTCAGTTCCCCTCTCCCCTATGGGGAGAGGGTCAGGGTGAGGGGTGTATATTGTCGTTACTCTTTCTTCACCGGGCGTTTCCAGCCCTGCTTGTGTACCTGCGGAACGCGGCTTAACACCAGCTCGTTCTCGGCCACATCGCGCGTAACGGTTGTCCCGGCGGCAATGGTCACGCCTTTGCCCACGGTAACAGGCGCCACCAGCTGGGTATCGGAACCTACAAACACGTCATCACCGATGATGGTTTTAAACTTATTGGCACCGTCATAGTTACAGGTAATCGTCCCTGCACCGATGTTTACGTTGTCGCCAATTTCCGCATCGCCCAGATAGGTCAGATGACCGGCTTTCGAGCCTTTACCGAGACGTGCTTTTTTCATTTCCACGAAGTTACCTACATGAGCGCCTTCCAGCAGCTCAGCGCCCGGGCGCAGACGCGCAAACGGGCCGATGGTACAGGCGGAATCCAGACGCGCATCTTCTACCACGCTGTACGGGCTGATTTCGCAGTCGTCACCGATCACGCTGTTTTTAATCACACAGCCGGTGCCGATTTTGACGCGGTTGCCCAGCGTGACGTTACCTTCCAGGATAACGTTAGTATCTATTTCAACATCGCGCCCGTGGTTCAGCGTGCCACGCAGATCGAAACGCGCCGGATCGCGCAGCATAACGCCCGCCAGCAACAGTTTTTCTGCCTGCTCGGACTGGTAAATACGCTCCAGGCGTGACAGCTGTAGACGGTTGTTTACCCCGTCCGTTTCGCTGATACGCGCCGGATGAACGGCGGCAATCTCACGCCCTTCCAGGTACGCCATCGCAATGATGTCGGTGATGTAGTATTCACCCTGCGCGTTGTTATTATTGAGTTTGGACAGCCAGCGCTTCATATCCGCACCGTTCGCAATCAGGATGCCGGTGTTGATCTCCTGAATCTGACGCTGTTCGTCAGTGGCATCTTTATGCTCAACAATCCCGGTTACCTTGCCGTTTTCACGCGTAATGCGGCCATAGCCGGTTGGATCGTCCAGCACGACGGTTAACAACCCAATGCCACCCTGCGGTTTGGCTTCACGCAGGCGAGTGAGGGTTTCAACGGAGATCAGCGGTACGTCGCCGTAGAGCATCAGGATGTCTTCATCATCAGCGAAGAAGGGTGCAGCCTGCTGCATTGCATGACCCGTACCCAGCTGTTCTGCCTGAAGCACCCAGTTGAGATTGTCGTCACGCAACGTTTTTTTCAGCAGATCGCCGCCATGTCCATAAACCAGATGCACCTGGCTGGCGCCTAATTCATTAGCTGCATCAATAACATGCTGCACCATTGGCTTTCCTGCCAGTGTGTGGAGCACTTTAGGCAGATCGGAATACATGCGGGTACCTTTGCCTGCGGCAAGGATCACCACGCTCATCGCACTGTTTAACATACGCATCCTGACGGTAGTTTGTGTGAGAAGTAAAAACGTTTGATGCTTAAAATTCTACATCTTTTTCATCATGAATTAAGGCCGAAAAAAAAAGCCAGCCTGGGATCCAGACTGGCTTTTGTGCTTTTCAAGCCGGTGTTACATCGCTTTTTTGGTCAACTCGATAACGCGCAGTTTCGCGATCGCTTTGGCCAGCTCCGCAGACGCCTGAGCGTAATCCACGTCACCATGAGAGCTGCTAATGTGCTCTTCAGCCTTACGCTTCGATTCCAGGGCTCGCGCTTCGTCGAGATCCTGGCCACGAATAGCGGTATCGGCCAGAACGGTCACACTGCCTGGCTGCACTTCAAGAATGCCGCCGGACAGATAGATAAACTCTTCATGACCGAACTGTTTAACGATGCGGATCATACCAGGCTTAATGGCGGTGAGCAGCGGTGCGTGACCCGGGAAAATACCCAGTTCACCTTCACTACCCGTTACCTGGATTTTCTCGACCAGACCAGAGAACATTTGTTGCTCTGCGCTGACGACGTCCAGGTGGTAAGTCATTGCCATATCACCCTCCGATTAAGGCGTTAAAGTTTTTTGGCTTTTTCCACGGCTTCTTCGATGGAACCAACCATGTAGAACGCCTGCTCTGGCAGGTGATCGTATTCGCCTTCCATGATGCCTTTAAAGCCACGGATGGTGTCTTTCAGGGAAACGTATTTACCTGGAGAACCGGTGAATACTTCCGCAACGAAGAACGGCTGGGACAGGAAGCGCTGGATCTTACGCGCACGTGCTACCACCAGTTTGTCTTCTTCAGACAGTTCATCCATACCCAGGATGGCGATGATGTCTTTCAGTTCCTGGTAACGTTGCAGCAGGGACTGTACGCCACGCGCGGTGTCGTAGTGTTCCTGGCCAACAACCAGTGGATCCAGCTGACGGCTGGTAGAGTCCAGCGGGTCAACGGCCGGGTAGATACCCAGAGACGCGATCTGACGGCTCAGTACCACGGTTGCATCTAAGTGAGCAAAGGTGGTGGCTGGAGATGGGTCAGTCAAGTCATCCGCAGGTACGTATACCGCCTGAACGGAGGTGATAGAACCAGTTTTGGTAGAGGTGATACGTTCCTGAAGAACACCCATCTCTTCCGCAAGCGTAGGCTGATAACCTACCGCTGAAGGCATACGACCCAGCAGTGCAGATACTTCAGTACCGGCCAGGGTGTAACGGTAGATGTTATCAACGAACAGCAGAACGTCACGGCCTTCGTCACGGAACTTCTCAGCCATCGTCAGGCCAGTCAGCGCAACGCGCAGACGGTTTCCTGGTGGCTCGTTCATCTGGCCGTAAACCAGGGATACTTTATCCAGAACGTTGGAGTCGGTCATTTCGTGGTAGAAGTCGTTACCCTCACGAGTACGTTCACCAACACCCGCAAACACGGAGTAACCGGAGTGCTCGATCGCGATGTTACGGATCAGCTCCATCATGTTTACGGTTTTACCTACACCCGCACCACCAAACAGACCAACTTTACCGCCCTTCGCGAACGGGCACATCAGGTCGATAACTTTGATGCCGGTTTCCAGCAGTTCCTGAGAGCTGGACAGCTCTTCGTAGGAAGGTGCCGCGCGGTGGATAGCCCAACGCTCTTCTTCACCGATGTCGCCTTTCATGTCGATTGGTTGACCCAATACGTTCATGATACGACCCAGTGTTGCTTTACCTACCGGGACTTCGATCGGGTGCTCAAGGTCTTTCACTTCCAGACCACGACGCAGACCGTCGGAAGAACCCATGGCGATGGTACGCACGATACCGCCGCCGAGCTGCTGCTGAACTTCCAGCACCAGGCTCTCGTTACCATTTTGTACCTCAAGCGCGTCGTACACGCGTGGTACGGCGTCCTGAGGGAACTCGACGTCCACCACGGCGCCGATTACCTGGACAATCTTTCCAGTAGCCATCTTGAATCCTCTACGTAATTCGTAAACCTGGTTAAACCGCGGCGGCCCCCGAGACGATCTCGGTGAGTTCCTGAGTAATGCTGGCCTGACGAGCTTTGTTGTAAACCAACTGCAGCTCTTTAATCAGGCTGCCGCCATTATCGGTCGCGGCTTTCATCGCCACCATTCGTGCGGCCTGCTCGCTGGCCAGGTTTTCTACAACGCCCTGATAAACCTGAGATTCAACGTAACGACGCAGCAGGGTATCCAGCAGCGGTTTCGGATCGGGTTCATACAGGTAATCCCAGGCTTTCTGTTTCAGCTCGTCATCTTCTGATGCCGGTAACGGCAGCATCTGAGTGAGCGTAGGCACCTGAGACATGGTGTTAATAAATTTGTTGCTGACAACGTACAGTCTGTCCAGACGGCCTTCATCGTAGGCCTGCAACATCACTTTAACCGGGCCGATCAGTTCGGACAGGGACGGGTTATCACCCATACCGGTCACCTGAGCGACAATGTTGCCACCAACGGAGTTAAAGAAAGAGACGCCTTTAGAGCCAATCAGTGCCAGATCGCACTGAACGCCTTTATCGGACCAGCCTTTCATATCCGCCAGCAGTTTTTTGAACAGGTTAATGTTCAAGCCGCCACACAGACCACGGTCAGTCGACACCACCAGGTAGCCCACGCGCTTAACGTCGCGTTCTTCCAGGTAAGGGTGCTTATATTCCAGATTACCGTTTGCAAGGTGACCAATCACTTTGCGCATGGTCTCTGCATAAGGACGGCTGGCCGCCATGCGATCCTGCGATTTACGCATTTTGGAAGCGGCGACCATCTCCATCGCTTTAGTGATCTTTTGCGTGTTCTGGACGCTTGCGATCTTACTACGTATCTCTTTTGCGCCGGCCATGAGCTTCTCCTCAATGCCAGACGGCTTGTCCTGAGACAAGCCGCCGGACGATTACCAGGATTGGGTTGCTTTGAAGGAATCGAGGATAGCTTTCAGCTTGCCTTCGATTTCGTCGTTATAGCCACCGGTCTGGTTGATCTCTTGCATCAGCGGAGCGTGATCACGGTCGACGTAAGCCAGCAGAGCGGCTTCGAAGCTACCGATTTTCGCCAGTTCCACATCTTCGAGGTAACCGCGTTCAGCCGCGAACAGTACCAGGCCCTGCTGAGCAACAGACATTGGCGCGTACTGTTTCTGCTTCAGCAGCTCGGTCACTTTCTGACCGTGGCTCAGCTGTTTACGGGTTGCTTCGTCCAGATCGGATGCGAACTGAGAGAACGCAGCCAGTTCACGATACTGTGCCAGCGCGGTACGGATACCACCGGACAGTTTCTTGATGATCTTGGTCTGAGCAGCACCACCCACACGGGATACGGAGATACCCGGGTTAACCGCCGGACGAATACCGGAGTTAAACAGGTTGGTTTCCAGGAAGATCTGACCATCGGTAATGGAGATTACGTTGGTCGGAACGAACGCAGAAACGTCACCCGCCTGGGTTTCAATGATCGGCAGAGCGGTCAGAGAACCTGTTTTACCCTTCACTTCACCTTTGGTGAAGTTCTCGACGTATTCCGCGTTAACGCGGGAAGCACGCTCCAGCAGACGAGAGTGGAGGTAGAATACGTCGCCCGGGAATGCTTCACGTCCTGGTGGACGACGGAGCAGCAGGGAAACCTGACGATAAGCAACAGCCTGTTTAGACAGGTCATCGTATACGATCAGCGCATCTTCACCGCGGTCACGGAAGTATTCGCCCATTGCGCAACCAGCGTATGGTGCCAGGTATTGCAGTGCAGCAGATTCAGACGCGGTAGCTACCACAACGATGGTGTTAGACAGTGCGCCGTGCTCTTCCAGTTTACGAACCACGTTGGAAATGGTGGACGCTTTCTGGCCGATAGCCACGTACACACATTTGATGCCGGAATCACGCTGGTTGATGATGGCGTCGATTGCCATCGCGGTTTTACCGGTCTGACGGTCACCGATGATCAGTTCACGCTGACCACGACCGATTGGGATCATGGCATCAACGGACTTATAACCCGTCTGCACTGGCTGATCAACGGACTGACGGTCGATAACGCCTGGTGCGATAACTTCGATTGGAGAGAAGCCATCGTGCTCAACCGGACCTTTACCGTCGATTGGCGCACCCAGGGTGTTAACAACGCGACCCAGCAGGCCACGGCCAACCGGCACTTCCAGAATACGGCCAGTACACTTAACCTTCATGCCTTCGGCAAGGTCAGCGTATGGACCCATCACAACGGCACCTACGGAGTCGCGCTCCAGATTCAGTGCGATAGCGTAACGGTTACCCGGCAGGGAAATCATCTCACCCTGCATACAATCGGCCAGGCCGTGGATGCGGATAACACCGTCACTTACAGAAACAATAGTACCTTCGTTGTGAGCTTCACTCACAACACTGAACTGAGCAATGCGCTGCTTGATCAGTTCGCTGATTTCGGTGGAATTCAGTTGCATGCTCCAGTCCCCTTAAGACTGCAAGACGTCTGCAAGGCGCTCAAGACGGCCGCGTACGCTGCCATCAATGACCATATCACCCGAACGGATGATTACGCCTGCCATTACAGACTTATCGATTTTGCAATTCAGCTTAACTTTGCGTGACAGACGTTTTTCCATCGCGGCGGTGATTTTCGCAAGCTGTTCATCACTCAGTTCAGTCGCGGAAGTTACTTCAACTTCAGCGGTAGCTTCACTAAGGGCACGTAAGTGCTCAAACTGCTCGAGAACATCCGGGAGCACACGGAGACGACCATTTTCCGCCATCACCTTAATCAGGTTCTGGCCGTTGGCATCCAGTTGCTCTCCGCACACGGCGATAAACGACGCGGCGAGGGTTTCAGGCGCTAACGCACCAGAAAGCAACTCGGCCATTTGTTCGTTTTTCGTCACCTCAGCGGCAAACGCCAGCATATTCTGCCAGCGATCGACATTTTGGTGTTCGACAGCAAAGTCAAAAGCTGCTTTGGCGTAGGGGCGAGCTACCGTAACAAATTCAGACATCAGCCCCTCCCTCCTTACAGTTCAGCGACAAGTTTGTCCACGATGTCGCTGTTAGCAGCTTCATCCACGGAACGTTCGATGATCTTCTCGGCGCCAGCAACAGCCAGAATCGCAACCTGCTTACGCAGTTCTTCACGAGCACGTTTACGCTCAGCTTCAATTTCAGCCTGAGCCTGTGTCACGATCTTAGTACGTTCCTGTTCTGCTTCAGCTTTGGCTTCGTCCAGGATCTGAGAACGGCGTTTGTTAGCCTGTTCAATGATTACCTGAGCTTCAGCTTTCGCTTTTTTCAGCTGGTCTGTCGCGTTGGCCTGTGCAAGGTCCAAATCTTTCTTAGCGCGTTCTGCGGAAGCCAGACCGTCAGCAATTTCTTTCTGACGTTTTTCGATGGCAGCCATTAAAGGCGGCCATACATACTTCATACAGAACCAGACAAAGAGAATAAACGCGATGGCCTGGCCGAGGATTGTTGCGTTCATGTTCACAGCACAATACCTCTTAAATTTCTGTGGCTTGGGGTTTTAAAACAACTACTACGCGACAGCAAACATCACGTACAGACCCAGACCTACAGCGATCATTGGGATTGCATCCACCAGACCCATAACGATAAAGAACTGAGTACGCAGCAGAGGAATCAGATCAGGTTGACGCGCTGCGCCTTCCAGGAATTTGCCCCCGAGGATGCCGATACCGATCGCAGCACCGATAGCCGCCAGACCCATCATCACAGCGGCAGCCATGTACAGCAGATCCATATTCAGGTTTTCCATGACAGTCTCCAGTTTGTTTCAATTAAAACGTAGTAGTGTTGGTAAAAAATCAGTGCTCTTCAGACGCCATCGACAGATAGACGATCGTCAGAACCATGAAGATAAAGGCTTGCAGCGTAATGATCAGGATGTGGAAAATGGCCCATGGCACATTCAGAATCCACTGTGACCACCACGGCAGAAGACCCGCGATCAGAATGAAAATCAGCTCACCCGCATACATGTTGCCGAACAGTCGCAGACCCAGTGAAACAGGTTTGGACAGCAGGCTAACGCCTTCCAGGATCAGGTTGACCGGAATAAACGCCCAGTGGTTGAACGGCTGCAAGGTAAGCTCTTTCACAAAGCCGCTTACGCCTTTCATTTTGATGCTGTAGAAAAGAATCAGGATAAATACGCCCAGCGCCATCGACAGGGTGATGTTCACGTCGGCAGACGGAACCACGCGCAGGGCAGGCAGACCGAAGACATGCTCGCCGATCCACGGCAGGAAATCGATAGGCAGAAGGTCCATCAGGTTCATCAGGAAGACCCAAACGAACACGGTCAGGGCCAGCGGAGCAATCAGCTTGCTCTTACCATGGTACATGTCTTTGACGCTGCCATGGACGAAGCCGATGATCATCTCGATGAACGTCTGGAATTTCCCTGGAACACCGCTGGTCGCTCGTTTAGCAACACCGCGGAACATGGCCAGGAACAGAAGACCCAAAACCACCGAGAAGAACATGGAGTCGATGTTGATCGTCCAGAAGGTGGCCGGGGGGTTATGTGGATCCACCAGCGAGAATGTACGCAGGTCCAGCTGAAGGTTATTCAGATGGTGACCTATGTAATCCTGCGGCGTCATATTTTCTGAAGCCATGATGCCTTTTACCCTTTGTTATTGATTACAGCTGGAGCCAGAACTTGTACCACCAGCACCAAAACCCACGTTGCTATCAGCGGCATGAATACCACTTTCAAAACCGCCAGCGCCATCACCAGTAGAGCAAAGGTCAGCAACACCTTACACACTTCGCCGAGAGCGAAGGACCAGGCCACGCGGCCTTTGGCGGGTGTATGCGCCTGATGACGCCAGGCAAAAATCATAAACAACACGTTTGGCAGAACCACCGCCAAACCTCCGCACGCGGCGGAGATGCCCCAGAAGGGGTCTTTGAGGCTAAACAGCAGTCCACTTGCTATCACAGCCAGAAACTGAATGAACAGAAGCTTACGAGCAACGTTTCTACTCAAGAGCGACACAGACATCACGTTTTTACTCCTGCTCCCTTCGAGGTATGCCGCGTGTCGTATAAAACGTCCTTTAAGGCTCAGAGTCAAGCATCAAAAAGCGGTCAAATTATACGGTGCGTACCCGTGATTTCAAACATTAAGTAGCGAAAAGGTGAATAAATGTTTAAATATTTTTCCCCAGTCCTATTTTTCAACTTTTGAACTCAGTGCCAACCTTCAGGCAAAACTGCAAACAGCGCGGAAACGTTGGTGATAAAGCGTGCACGAGATCACAAAATACACATTTGCGATAAAGTGGTATTTATCAAAGACGTAAAACGATTTATTTCATCCGATTGAAATTAAAGCAAAAAAATCGCAACTATTTTTAAAACAGAGCCGTATACAACAAAAACCTTTTATTGACATTCTTAATAAATATTTAACATTTCATTCTTGTTGCCTTTACCCACTTTTAGCAGGCTGATATTTTCATGGTTGACTATCTTCAGGGTGAACGAATCACTTCAGGTTAACCATAAGAAAATCCATGGTGACAACAAGGTTAAATTAACTACGGCCAAATCAGACTGGATGTGCTGCTTTTTAACACCATCAGAACAGCACAAATTCCACATTTTTTATTAATTTTTTAAAATGTGTTTGGCTTAATTATCACCAGATGACGCTCACCTTCGAGCTGAGGGATCTGGAGTTTTTCAATGGATTCCACTGCAAAACCGTCCGGAAGCTGCTCTATTTCGTCCCCCGGAAGTTGCCCTTTCAGCGCATAAAAACGGCCCTTATCCGCCGGCAGGTGTTTGCACCAGCTCACCATGTCATTGAGTGAGGCAAACGCGCGGCTGATAACGCCGTCAAACGGTGGCTCTGCCGGGAACTCCTCTACCCTGCTCTGCACGGGCGTGATGTTTTCCAGCTTCAGCTCATGCTGAACCTGTCGTAAAAAGCGTACGCGCTTGCCCAGACTGTCCAGCAGCGTGAAATGACTCTCCGGTCGAACAATAGACAACGGAACGCCCGGCAAGCCCGGACCGGTGCCCACGTCGATAAAACGTTCACCGGTAAGATACGGCGCCACAACGATGCTATCGAGAATATGGCGAATCAGCATCTCGTTGGGATCGCGTACGGAGGTGAGGTTGTACGCTTTATTCCATTTGTTCAGCATATCGACATAGGCCACCAGCTGATTTTTCTGGTGATCGGTGAGCGAAATACCTGCCTGTTCCAGCAGACGAGAGAGTTTATTGAGCACGGTGGATACCTGTTAAGAGATTTTTCGCCCGGTGGCACTGCCGCTTACCGGGCCTACGATTAAGTAGGGCGGGTAAGCGAAGCCACCCGCCAAAAGCAATGTTAATTACGCGCTGCGGCGCAGCATACCCTGCTTTTTCAGCCACACCAGCAGAATCGAAATTGCGGCAGGTGTGACACCGGAGATACGTGAGGCCTGGCCAATCGACACAGGTTTGTGATCGTTCAGCTTAGCGATCACTTCGTTGGAAAGCCCCGTCACCTGACGATAGTCCAGCATTTCCGGCAGCAGCGTATTTTCGTTGCGCTGCTGTTTTTCGATCTCATCCTGCTGACGCGCGATGTAACCTTCGTATTTCACCTGAATCTCGACCTGTTCAGCCGCTTCAGCGTCTTCAAGGCCCGGTGCGAACGCGGTCAGTTTGACCAGATTCTCGTAGGTGACTTCAGGACGGCGCAGCAGATCTTCACCACTGGCTTCGCGCGAAAGCGGCGCAGTTAAGTGAGCGTTCACTTCAGCAGCAGTTTCCGCCTGCGGATTCACCCAGGTGGTTTTCAGGCGCTGACGTTCCTGTTCGATACGCTCCAGCTTCTCGTTGAAGCGCGCCCAGCGTTCGTCATCCACCAGACCCAATTCGCGGCCCACCTCGGTCAGACGCAGATCGGCATTGTCTTCGCGCAGCATCAGGCGATATTCCGCACGAGAAGTAAACATGCGGTACGGTTCTTTTGTCCCCAGCGTGCAGAGATCGTCGACCAGAACGCCCAGGTAAGCCTGAGAACGCGCCGGTGCCCAGCCCTCTTTCTCGGCAGAGAAGCGGGCTGCGTTCAGACCGGCCAGCAGCCCTTGTGCGGCAGCTTCTTCGTACCCGGTGGTGCCGTTAATCTGGCCTGCGAAGAACAGACCCTGGATGAATTTGCTTTCCAGCGTCGGCTTCAGGTCACGCGGATCGAAGAAATCGTACTCAATAGCGTAGCCAGGACGAACGATCTTCGCGTTTTCCATCCCCTGCATTGAACGCACAATCTGCATCTGCACGTCGAACGGCAGGCTGGTGGAGATGCCGTTCGGGTAAATTTCGTTCGAGGTCAGCCCTTCAGGTTCGAGGAAGATCTGATGCTGGTTACGATCGGCAAAGCGCATCACTTTATCTTCGATCGACGGGCAATAACGTGGGCCGATCCCTTCGATCACGCCGGCGTACATTGGGCTGCGATCGAGGTTGCTGCGGATCACGTCATGGGTTTTTTCATTGGTGTGCGTGATGTAGCACGGCACCTGCTGCGGATGTTGCGCCGCATTGCCCATGAACGAGAACACCGGCATCGGGTTATCACCGTGCTGCTGTGCCAGTACGCTGAAATCAATGGTACGCGCATCAATTCGCGGCGGCGTACCGGTTTTCAGGCGGCTTACGCGCAGCGGCAGCTCACGCAGACGACGAGACAGCGGAATCGACGGCGGATCGCCCGCACGGCCACCGCTGTAGTTGTCCAGACCAATATGGATTTTACCGTCCAGGAATGTCCCGACCGTCAGCACCACCGCTTTTGCGCGGAACTTGAGACCCATCTGGGTCACGGCGCCAACAACACGATCGTTTTCCACGATAAGATCTTCTACAGCCTGCTGGAAGATCATCAGGTTCGGTTGGTTTTCCAGCGCGGTGCGCACAGCCTGACGGTAAAGCACGCGGTCTGCCTGTGCACGGGTGGCGCGAACAGCCGGACCTTTACTCGCGTTTAGTATCCTAAACTGAATGCCCGCATGATCGATCGCTTTCGCCATCAGGCCGCCAAGTGCATCCACTTCTTTTACCAGGTGTCCTTTCCCAATGCCGCCAATCGCCGGATTACAGGACATTTGTCCCAGCGTGTCGATATTGTGTGTCAAAAGCAGGGTCTGCTGACCCATTCGCGCTGCGGCCATTGCGGCCTCAGTGCCTGCGTGACCCCCGCCAATGATGATGACGTCAAAAGGATCCTGATAAAACATGGTGGTCTGCCTCGCGTAAAGCGGTTTGAAAATGGATTGAAGCCCGGGCCGTGGATTCTACTCAACTTTAGTCTTTCGAGAAAGCATTGGGGTCCTGGGCTATTAAAAAGAAGATCTTTTTATTTAGAGATCTGTTCTATTGTGATCTCTTATTAGGATCGCAGACCTTTGTGGATAAGTCCGATCCTATAAATAAAATCATGCAGTTAGGAAGGATCGTTTGCTGTGAATGATCGGTGATCCTGGACCGTATAAGCTGGGATCAGATCGCCACTTTACACACAGGTCAAAAACTAAACTAACGTTGTTCTTTGGATAACTACGGGTTAATACGAGCTTTTAACCAGAGTTATCCACATCTGATCGCACGATCTTTAATCGTTTTTGAGTAAATTTTTCCATTCCGCGAGCCAGATCTCAGCTGGATCTTCGGGAATATCATGATCGAGGATGTTGATCTTCAGTGTTTCACCCAGCTGTTTTGCTCCGCAGGCGGTCACCGCAGCTTCTACTTTCTCTATGGCGCCACAGAAAGTGTCATATTCACGGCTGCCGATCCCTACAGCGCCAAACCGGACGTTTGCCAGATCGGGCTGTTGTTCCAGCAGTTCGTCATATAAAGGTTGCAGGTTATCCGGCAGATCGCCCGCGCCGTGCGTGGAGGTGATCAGCAGCCAGACCCCGTCAGTCGGGAGATCTTCCAGCAGCGGTCCGTGCAGCGTTTGTGTAGAAAAGCCCGCGTCTTCCAGCTTCTCAGCCAGATGTTCCGCTACATATTCCGCACCGCCCAGGGTGCTGCCGCTGATAAGAGTAATGTCCGCCATTGATCGCTCGCTCAGATAAAGAGGCGGCCATTGTACGCTGTGAACGAGCTGGGATCTACCTGTGGAAAATGTGGGAATGAAATTGCCCGATCACGGGCGGATAGTACGCATGATCGGGTTTTGCAGGGAGATCAGGGTTTCGGTGGACTGAATTTCATCGATTGTTTGGATCTTGTTGATAAGTACCTGCTGGAGGGCGTCGATGGATCGGCACATGACCTTTATAAAGATGCTGTAGTGCCCGGTGGTGTAGTACGCCTCAGTGACTTCATCCAGCGCGTTCAGCTTCTCCAGCGCGGAGGGGTAATCTTTGGCGCTTTTCAGAATAATGCCAATGAAGCAGCAGACGTCGTAGCCGAGTTGCTTCGGGCTGACATCAATGCGTGCGCCGGTGATGATCCCGGCCTGCTTCATTTTCTCTACGCGAACGTGAATGGTCCCCGGGCTGACGCCAAATTGTTTCGCCAGTTCGGCATACGCGGTGCGTGCGTTGGCCATGAGCGCTTCCAGAATGCCGCGGTCCAGATTGTCGATCTGATAATTTTCCATAGGTTTTTCTTATGAAGATTAATGATTCCTTCTATTCTAGCGCCTTATTTTAACGAATCAAAAGTGAAGGTGGCTTTTTGTTGATGGGTTATTGAATTAAGCGCCTGTTCTGTTGCTTAATCAGTATCAACAGGACGCAGGAGTATAAATAATGAAAACCGCTTACATCGCAAAACAACGCCAGATCAGTTTCGTTAAATCCCATTTTTCTCGCCAGCTGGAAGAGAAGCTTGGCCTTATTGAAGTGCAGGCGCCGATTCTGAGCCGCGTGGGTGACGGGACGCAGGATAACTTGTCTGGTTGCGAAAAAGCGGTACAGGTAAAAGTGAAAACACTGCCAGACGCCCAGTTCGAAGTGGTTCATTCCCTGGCGAAGTGGAAGCGTCAAACCCTGGGACAACACGACTTCAGCGCGGGCGAAGGGCTTTACACGCATATGAAAGCCCTTCGCCCCGATGAAGACCGCCTCTCCCCCATTCACTCTGTCTACGTTGACCAGTGGGACTGGGAGCGCGTAATGGGTGACGGCGAGCGTCACGTCGGTACACTGAAATCCACCGTTGAGGCGATCTACGCCGGGATCAAAGCGACCGAAGCGGCCGTGAGCAAAGAGTTTGGTCTGGCACCGTTCCTGCCGGAAACGATCCACTTTGTTCACAGCCAGGAGTTGCTGAGCCGTTTCCCGGATCTGGATGCCAAAGGCCGTGAACGCGCGATCGCCAAAGAGCTGGGCGCGGTATTCCTGATCGGCATTGGCGGGAAATTGTCTGATGGTAAACGTCACGACGTCCGTGCGCCGGATTACGATGACTGGAGCACCGTGGGCGAGAGCGAATATGCCGGTCTGAACGGCGATATTCTGGTCTGGAACCCGGTTCTGGAAGATGCGTTTGAACTCTCTTCGATGGGGATCCGCGTGGATGCTGAAGCACTGAAGCGTCAGCTGGCCGTGACCGGTGATGAAGATCGTCTGCAACTGGAATGGCACCAGGCGCTGCTGCGCGGTGAAATGCCGCAGACCATCGGCGGTGGTATTGGCCAGTCTCGTCTGACCATGCTGCTGTTGCAACTGTCCCATATCGGTCAGGTACAGTGTGGGGTCTGGCCGCAGCAGGTACGTGAGAGCGTCGGTTCTCTTCTTTAATTAACGTCGCCAGCGTCTGAGCAGGCGGCTACGCAACCCGGTATCAAAGCGCCAGATGTGATCGAAGATGCGCATGATGCCGGGTTTTCCATGTGCAGACATCGCCACGGCATGGAAACGGTGCTGGTGCACGCGCTGCATCTCCTTCACTTTATTCACGACGTCGTCCGGCAGCCGCTGGGCAATAAAATCGGAAATCACCACCGCATCCGCGTCGTACCAGTCTCCGCCCTGCATGCGCTCAATGATGCTGCGAAAACAGCTGGCCAGATCGGTGCCGCCGCGAAAGCGCTGGCTTAAAAAGCGGATCGCCTGCTCCAGCCCCTGTGGGCTGGTCAGTTCATACCCCACCACTTCGCTGGAAAATAACATGATGTAGCAGCGACGACGATCGGCGAGCGCCACGCGCATCAGAGCCAGGCAGAACGCTTTTGCACACTGCTCGTTAAATCCCCCCATCGATCCGGACGTATCTACGCAAACAATGAATGGACCGCGCGGTTGCTCATCAAAGTCCTGATGCACCACCGGGCGCTGGCTGATTTTTTCGCGCCAGGCTTCGCCATGCAACCGATAGGTAAGAAGCTGTTTTTCCACCAGACGGCGATAAAACTCATACTCCAGTTCGGTCATTCCCAGCGTGCTGAGTTCCGTAGGCAACAGGCGCAGGATATCATCGCTTTGCTGTAAGCCGTCCACCTGCTCCGGTACGGTGGACGGCTCGCGTACCAGCGTACGAAAGGTTTCCATCGGCGCATCTTTCTTTGGAACTGACCTGGCCTCCCGGGAACGACCAAGCTGTTCAGCAAGCTTCATCAGCTCCGGCTGTTGTGCCAGAAAGTCGCCGTACTTCACGATCAACTGATAATCGCCACGTTTTAACTGACCGGCACTCATATCCCAGAGTCGACCGGCGGCGTTTTCATTCTCCACCAGCACCTGTTCTAGCTGGCCGCTTAACGTCATCCGCTCCTGAACTTCGCTTAACAGCTGTTCGCGCTCTTCGTCCAGCAACTGCTGGTTGAGAGAGGTGGCCTGAACGACAAGACTGAGCCGCCAGCGCTGTAAAAACAGCGTATGCAGGGCGGGAGTAAAGCTGGGGTTGTCCGTGACCAGCGCTCTGGCCTGGCTGGCAAACGGAGAGTGAACGTTATCTAGCAGCGTCAGGGTTTGCTGTATCTGGGCAATAAACTGCGGCGTTGAAAGCCGCTGGCACTGCTGGTAACCAGCCACTTCCTCTGTCAGTTCCGGCGGGACTTCCGTCTCCTTAAACCGCTGGCGCAGGTTATCGCGCCAGCGGGGAAGATCGTCCGTCATTGCCTTTCTGAGCTTCGGGAATTTTTCAAAGAAGGCCGCCAGCTGCGGTGAAGCGAGCAGGGTAATGACGACCTCTTCGATCAACCCTTCCTCGCTAACCGCCAGCATGACGTTAAGCGTGTCCAGCGTTAGCATTGACGCGCCTGTTTAATCTGCGCGCTGACATCCTGCAAGCTGGCTTCAATGCGACCTAACCAGTCGCTATGGATAAAGAGGCATTTCTGCTGCTCGCTGAAGCGCGTGTGCTGCTGATGCCATTCGTTATCCAGCGCTTCGAGCTGCTGTTTGATCTCCTCCGGAAGACTGTCAGAGGCCGTGCCCGGCAGCGCCAGGCGCGATCCCTGAAGGCTGACGTCGCGGATCACAAGGTGCTGGCTGCTGTCGACTTCCATCGACAGCGGCTGTGCAAAGCCGATACCGTTGAGTTTACCGCGGATCTCGCCGCCCTTATCCAGCCACTGAACCAGCGCAACGCGTTCGATCGTCACGTGCACCACCTGCATATCATGAAGCTTCAGCGGCTGCTGAAGAAGAAGTGTGAGCGAGGCGTCAGTCAGCTCGGCTGGCAGTTCATAGTGCGGTTTACGGGCAAACATCCCGCCAAGACGGTTCACCTTCAGCGCGGTTTTGTCACTTTGCTGCTGCTGAAGCTGAAGACGACGTTGGGCAATCGCCCCCAGTTGATTAAGCATGGATTGCTGACCCCACGCGTGCCCGGTCATCAAAACGTCCAGCTGCTGCTGCATCAGATTCATCCCTTCTGCGTCGTGCCACAGACAGTCTTTCAGCAGGATTAGATCGATGGGGGCGACAGCATCGCGGCCGCTGAACAGGGCGCTTGCCTGAAGCAGACGAATGGCTTTTTTCCAGCGACGGTCGGAGACGTACGGCGCGGAGGGCAATAAATCAAGCTGCTGGCGCAGCATGAAGATCAGCTCAAAGACGGCATCGGGCAGCTTAATTTTGCCTATCTCTTCCTGCCACTGGTCATACTCTTCGTCCGTGACCTGTAATGATGGTGCCACCGGATTTTCGTTTTCGTCCTGCTGGCTTACCAGCATTGAGCGGAAGTTCGATTTGTCCTGGACTTTATCCAGCCACAGGCGGATCAGCATGCGGTCATACAGCGCTTCAAGGCTGCTGTCGGCTTCGGGAAGTTCGTTAGACGCGGCCACCAGCAACCGCATGGGGATCTTCTCTTCGCTCGCGCCGTTGCGGAAGCGGCGTTCGTTGATTGCCGTCAGCAGGGTATTCAGAATGGCCGGGCCGGCTTTCCAGATCTCATCAAGAAAGACGATTTCCGCTTCCGGGAGATAGCCCGCCGTCAGACGTTCATAGCGTCCCTCATCTTTTAACGCCTGAATGGAGAGCGGGCCGAAAACTTCTTCCGGCGTGGAGAAACGCGTCATCAAATACTCGAATGCGCGAGCGTTCTGGAAAGCGAATTTGAGGCGGCGTGCGATCAGACTTTTGGCAATGCCCGGCGGACCCAGCAGAAACACGCTTTCCCCGCTCAGCGCCGCCAGTAAACAGAGGCGAATGGCGTGGCTACGCTCGTATAGGCCTTTCTCCAGCGCACTGCTGAGGCGGGAAATTCTTTCTGCTAATAAATGTGAGTGAGCCATAATAGTTTTGCATCCTTTCGCCGTCGTGGCGGCTAATTGAAGCGAGTATAGACGTTTCGGTCTGGCCAGGTAATAGGCTGAAGTGCGGCGCTATTTTCTTTGCGCTACATTAATGCGGCTGCATTTAGGGGTACGATTTTGCATTGAATCGTGCATACTGTGCGCTTTTTGTGGGCCAAGGGACTAAGCACACATTTGTTATTCAAACGAAAAGACTAGTCTATGAGCACTGATAATAAGCAATCATTACCCGCAGTAACGCTTGCAGCGATCGGGGTTGTCTACGGTGATATCGGCACCAGCCCGCTTTATACGCTTCGTGAATGTTTGTCCGGTCAGTTTGGTTTTGGTGTAGAGCGTGACGCCGTATTTGGTTTCCTCTCGCTCATCTTCTGGCTGCTGATCCTGGTGGTCTCCCTTAAGTATCTCTCTTTCGTTATGCGGGCTGATAACGCGGGCGAGGGCGGTATTCTGACCCTGATGTCCCTTGCTGGGCGCAATACGTCTGCAAGAATGACCTCCGTGCTGGTCATCATTGGCCTGATTGGCGGCAGCTTCTTCTATGGGGAAGTCGTGATTACGCCAGCGATTTCGGTGATGTCGGCCATAGAGGGGCTGGAGATTGTCGCGCCACAGCTTGATACGTGGGTGGTGCCACTCGCTATTATCGTGCTGACGTTGCTGTTTGCTATACAAAAACACGGTACCGGGCTGGTGGGTAAGCTGTTCGCGCCTATTATGCTGGCCTGGTTCCTGATCCTGGCGGCGCTGGGCTTACGCAGTATTATCGCCAATCCGGATGTCCTGCATGCGCTGAACCCAATGTGGGCGGTGCATTTCTTCCTGGAATATAAAGTGGTGTCGTTTGTGGCGCTGGGCGCGGTAGTGCTTTCCATTACCGGTGTTGAAGCGCTGTATGCAGATATGGGCCACTTCGGGAAACTCCCAATTCGCGTCGCCTGGTTTAGCGTTGTTCTGCCTTCACTGGTGCTGAATTACTTCGGCCAGGGCGCGCTGCTGCTTGCCCATCCTGAAGCGATTAAAAACCCGTTCTTCCTGCTGGCGCCGGACTGGGCGCTGGTTCCGATGCTGATCCTGGCGACGCTGGCGACGGTCATTGCCTCTCAGGCTGTTATTTCCGGCGTATTCTCCCTGACGCGTCAGGCCGTGCGTTTGGGTTATCTCTCCCCAATGCGCATTATCCATACCTCTGAGATGGAGTCAGGCCAGATCTACATTCCGTTCGTCAACTGGCTGCTCTATTTCGCGGTGGTGATTGTTATCGTCAGCTTCGAGCACTCCAGTAACCTGGCGGCGGCGTACGGTATCGCGGTGACCGGAACGATGGTGTTGACCTCTATTCTCTCCACCACCGTGGCGTACCGTAACTGGCACTGGAATAAGTTCCTCGTGGGGCTGATCCTGGTTGGCTTCCTCTGTATCGACGTACCGCTGTTCTCTGCGAACCTCGATAAGATTGTCTCCGGTGGCTGGCTGCCGCTGACGCTGGGTCTGGTGATGTTCATCGTGATGACGACGTGGAAGAGCGAACGTTTCCGCCTGCTGCGTCGTATGCATGAGCACGGTAATTCTCTGGAGGCGATGATCGCCTCGCTGGAGAAATCCCCGCCGGTGCGTGTGCCGGGTACGGCGGTGTATATGTCTCGTGCGCTGAACGTGATCCCGTTTGCGCTGATGCATAACCTTAAGCACAACAAAGTGCTGCACGAGCGCGTGATCCTGCTGACGCTGCGCACCGAAGATGCGCCGTATGTTCACAACGTGCGACGCGTACAGATTGAGCAGCTGTCGCCAACCTTCTGGCGCGTGGTGGCAAGCTACGGCTGGCGCGAAACGCCGAACGTGGAAGAGGTATTCCACCGCTGCGGTCTGGAAGGGCTGAGTTGCCGCATGATGGAGACATCGTTCTTTATGTCGCACGAGTCGCTGATCATCGGCAAGCGCCCATGGTATCTGCGCCTGCGCGGCAAGCTGTATCTCATCCTGCAACGTAACGCCCTGCGTGCGCCTGACCAGTTTGAGATCCCGCCTAACCGCGTGATTGAGCTGGGGACGCAGGTCGAGATTTAAGTCCTTTTAAAAAATGCCGGGTGGCGCTGCGCTTACCCGGCCTACCAGATCCTCAACATACCCGCCAAAATCACCTCAATATTTCACTTAGCGAAACGTTTCGACGCCGATCACAAATCCGTTACGTCATGATGGTTTTCTGAACACTTCTGCGGCTACACTGTTTTTAGCGAAACGTTTCGCTAGTGGAGCAAAAAATGAAGAAAGGCACAGTACTCAACTCAGAAATATCATCGGTGATTTCCCGTCTTGGGCATACCGATACGCTGGTGGTTTGCGATGCAGGCTTACCGGTTCCGCGCAGCACAACCCGTATCGATATGGCGTTAACGCAGGGCGTACCCTCGTTCATGCAGGTACTGGAAGTCGTGACGGCGGAGATGCAGGTTGAGGCGGCCATTCTCGCGGCGGAAATCAAACAACATAATCCGCAACTCCACGAAACGTTGCTCAGCCACATTGAGCAACTGCAACAGCACCAGGGAAACACCATAGAAATTCGTTACACAACTCACGAGCAGTTCAAACAACAAACCGCAGACAGTCAGGCGGTGATTCGCAGCGGGGAGTGTTCCCCGTATGCGAATATCATTCTCTGTGCTGGCGTCACCTTCTGAGGCCATCATGGACGCATTACTGCAACTCAAAGGGATCGATAAGTCGTTCCCGGGCGTTAAAGCCCTCTCTGGCGCGGCGCTGAACGTCTATTCCGGGCGTGTAATGGCGCTGGTGGGCGAAAACGGCGCCGGCAAATCCACCATGATGAAAGTGCTGACCGGGATCTATCAACGCGATGCCGGTTCGCTGCTGTGGCTGGGTAAAGAGACCACCTTCAACGGCCCGAAATCCTCTCAGGAAGCGGGCATTGGCATCATCCACCAGGAGCTGAACCTGATCCCGCAGCTCACCATTGCGGAGAACATCTTCCTCGGCCGTGAGTTCGTGAACCGGTTTGGCAAAATCGACTGGAAAACCATGTATGCCGAAGCGGACAAACTGCTGGCGAAGCTGAATCTGCGCTTTAAGAGCGACCGACTGGTGGGCGACCTTTCCATCGGCGATCAGCAGATGGTGGAGATCGCGAAGGTGCTGAGCTTCGAGTCGAAGGTCATCATTATGGATGAACCGACCGACGCCCTGACCGATACCGAAACCGAATCCCTGTTCCGCGTGATCCGTGAGTTGAAATCCCAGGGGCGCGGCATTGTCTATATCTCTCACCGCATGAAAGAAATTTTCGAGATCTGCGACGACGTCACCGTCTTCCGCGACGGGCAGTTCATTGCCGAGCGTGAAGTGGCCACGCTGACCGAAGATTCGCTGATTGAAATGATGGTGGGACGTAAGCTCGAAGACCAGTATCCGCGTCTGGACAAAGCGCCAGGAGAGATCCGCCTGAAGGTGGATAACCTCTGCGGGCCGGGTGTGGATGACGTCTCCTTTACCCTGCGCAAGGGCGAGATCCTTGGCGTCGCGGGCCTGATGGGCGCGGGACGTACCGAACTGATGAAAGTGCTCTATGGCGCACTGCCGCGCACCAGCGGCTACGTTACCCTTGACGGCCATGAGGTGGTCACCCGCTCGCCGCAGGATGGCCTGGCGAACGGCATTGTCTATATCTCCGAAGACCGTAAGCGTGACGGCTTAGTGCTGGGCATGTCGGTAAAAGAGAACATGTCCCTGACCGCGCTACGCTATTTCAGCCGCAGCGGCGGCAGCCTGAAACATAAAGATGAGCAGCAGGCGGTCAGCGATTTTATCCGTCTCTTTAACGTTAAAACCCCATCGATGGAGCAGGCGATTGGCCTGTTGTCCGGCGGTAATCAGCAGAAAGTGGCGATTGCCCGCGGGTTGATGACTCGCCCGAAAGTACTGATCCTCGATGAGCCAACTCGCGGCGTTGACGTGGGCGCGAAAAAAGAGATCTATCAGCTGATTAACCAATTCAAGGCCGACGGTCTGAGCATCATTCTGGTCTCTTCCGAGATGCCAGAAGTATTAGGCATGAGCGATCGCATTATCGTCATGCATGAAGGGCATCTCGGTGGTGAATTCACTCGCGAGCAGGCCACCCAGGAAGTTCTGATGGCTGCCGCTGTGGGCAAGCTTAATCGCGTGAATCAGGAGTAAGAAGATGACTACCCAGGCTGTTTCTGGTCGCCGCTATTTCACAAAGGCATGGCTGATGGAACAAAAATCGCTGATTGCCCTGCTGGTGCTGATCGCGATTGTCTCGACCATGAGCCCGAACTTTTTTACCGTTAATAACCTGTTCAATATTCTTCAGCAGACCTCCGTCAACGCCATTATGGCGGTGGGGATGACGCTGGTGATTTTGACCTCGGGTATCGATCTGTCCGTCGGTTCCCTGCTGGCGCTCACCGGTGCGATTGCCGCGTCGATTGTCGGTATTGAGGTCAACGCGCTGGTGGCCGTTGCTGCTGCGCTGGCGGCAGGTGCGGCAATTGGCGCGGTAACCGGCGTGATTGTGGCAAAAGGCCGCGTACAGGCGTTTATTGCCACGCTGGTGATGATGCTGCTGCTGCGCGGCGTCACCATGGTGTACACCAACGGTAGCCCGGTGAATACCGGCTTTACCGAAAACGCCGATCTATTTGGTTGGTTTGGTATCGGACGCCCGCTGGGTATCCCGACGCCAGTCTGGATCATGGCTATCGTCTTCCTGGCGGCATGGTACATGCTGCATCATACCCGTCTGGGTCGTTATATTTATGCGCTGGGCGGTAACGAATCGGCAACGCGTCTGTCCGGTATTAGCGTCAACAAAGTTAAAATTATCGTTTACTCCCTGTGCGGTCTGCTGGCATCTCTGGCGGGCATCATCGAAGTGGCGCGCCTCTCTTCCGCGCAGCCAACAGCGGGTACGGGCTATGAGCTGGATGCCATCGCGGCAGTGGTTCTGGGTGGTACGAGCCTTGCGGGCGGTAAAGGTCGCATTGTTGGGACATTGATCGGCGCACTGATCCTCGGTTTCCTGAATAATGGCTTGAATTTGTTAGGTGTTTCCTCCTATTACCAGATGATCGTTAAGGCAGTGGTGATTTTGCTGGCGGTACTGGTAGACAACAAAAAACAGTAACTGACGACACTACAGGACATCTTAGATATGAACATGAAAAAACTGGCTACCCTGGTTTCTGCTGTCGCGCTGAGCGCAACCGTAAGTGCTAACGCCATGGCGAAGGACACCATCGCGCTGGTTGTCTCTACCCTGAACAACCCGTTCTTCGTCTCCCTGAAGGATGGCGCGCAGAAAGAAGCAGACAAACTGGGTTACAACCTGGTGGTGCTGGATTCTCAGAACAACCCGGCGAAAGAGCTGGCTAACGTTCAGGACTTAACCGTTCGTGGTACCAAAATCCTGCTGATCAACCCAACCGATTCCGACGCGGTCGGTAACGCCGTGAAGATGGCAAACCAGGCGAAGATCCCGGTAATCACCCTGGACCGTCAGGCGACCAAAGGCGACGTTGTTAGCCATATTGCGTCTGATAACGTACTGGGCGGCAAAATCGCCGGTGACTACATCGCGAAGAAAGCAGGTGAAGGTGCGAAAGTGATCGAGTTGCAGGGTATCGCCGGGACTTCCGCGGCCCGTGAACGTGGTGAAGGTTTCCAGCAGGCTGTAGCGGCGCATAAATTCAACGTGCTGGCGAGCCAGCCGGCAGACTTCGACCGTACAAAGGGTCTGAACGTCATGCAGAACCTGCTGACCGCGCATCCTGATGTGCAGGCGGTATTCGCACAGAACGACGAAATGGCGCTCGGTGCGCTGCGTGCGCTCCAGACTGCGGGTAAATCAGATGTGATGGTTGTCGGATTTGACGGCACGCCGGATGGTGAAAAAGCAGTAAATGATGGCAAACTGGCTGCGACCATTGCTCAGCTGCCTGAGCAGATTGGCGCGACTGGCGTGCAAACTGCCGATAAAGTGCTGAAGGGCGAAAAAGTTCAGGCCAAATATCCTGTTGACCTGAAACTGGTCATTAAGCAGTAAAGGCGATTCAGGCAGTCGCTGGCTGCCTGAGGGACACCAAATAAAAGAAAAGTGTGGCATACGCCACCGGGTAATACCGGTGGCGCTCTCAGATGGACACCTCAATACATGAAAACCGCAGGCAACCTCGTCGTCCTTGGCAGTATCAATGCCGATCACATTCTTAACCTTGAAACGTTCCCCACTCCGGGCGAAACCGTCACCGGCAATCAGTATCAGGTGGCGTTCGGCGGTAAGGGTGCAAACCAGGCAGTTGCCGCCGGACGCAGCGGGGCAAATATCGCGTTTATCGCCTGTACGGGTGATGACGATACCGGCGAGCGCGTACGCAAACAGCTGGCAAGCGACAACATCGACATCGCACCCGTCAGCGTGGTTGCAGGGGAATCTACCGGCGTGGCGCTGATTTTCGTCAATGCGGAAGGTGAGAATGTCATCGGTATTCATGCGGGGGCTAATGCCGCGTTAACGACTGAACGCGTCGAAGCGCAGCGTGGGATCATCGCCGGAGCGGAAGCCCTGCTGATGCAGCTGGAGTCACCGGTTGAAAGCGTACTGGCCGCTGCGAAAATTGCGCATGAAAATCATACGTCTGTCGTACTTAACCCGGCGCCTGCCCGTGTATTATCAGACGAGCTGCTGGCGCTGGTGGATATCATCACCCCGAACGAAACCGAAGCGGAAAAGCTGACGGGTATCCGTGTCGGAAATGATGACGATGCCGCGCGTGCCGCGCTTGCGCTGCATGATAAAGGCATCGGCACCGTGATCATCACCCTCGGCAGCCGTGGGGTGTGGGCTAGCGTCAATGGCGAAGGCCGTCGCGTACCGGGCTTTAAGGTCAAAGCCATTGATACCATCGCCGCAGGTGACACCTTCAACGGTGCGCTGGTAACGGCGCTGCTGGAAGGAAAAGCAATGGATGACGCGATTCGCTTCGCGCATGCCGCCGCCGCGATTGCGGTGACGCGTAAAGGCGCTCAGCCTTCTGTTCCATGGCGTAAAGAGATTGATGAATTCTTAAGTCAGCAGGGGTAACGCTTGGCCACAATGAAAGATGTCGCCCGTATGGCGGGCGTTTCTACCTCGACTGTCTCCCACGTTATCAATAAGGATCGCTTCGTCAGCGAGGCGATTCGGGAGAAAGTTGACGCTGCAATTAAAGAACTCAACTATGCGCCGTCTGCGCTGGCCCGCAGCCTGAAGCTTAACCAGACGCGCACCATCGGCATGCTGATCACCGCCAGTACCAACCCTTTTTATTCTGAACTGGTGCGCGGCGTGGAGCGCAGCTGCTTCGAGCGCGGCTACAGCCTGGTGCTGTGCAATACCGAAGGCGATGAGCAGCGCATGAACCGAAACCTGGAGACGCTGATGCAAAAACGCGTCGACGGGCTGCTGCTGCTCTGTACCGAAACGCATCAACCCTCGAAAGAGATCATTCAGCGCTACCCTTCTATTCCTACGGTCATGATGGACTGGGCGCCGTTCGATGGCACCAGCGATCTGATCCAGGATAACTCGCTGCTGGGTGGCGATATGGCGACCCAGCATCTGATAGATAAAGGCCATACCCGCATCGCCTGTATTACCGGCCCGCAGGATAAAACCCCGGCGCGCTTGCGTCTGGAAGGCTATCTTTCGGCCATGGAACGGGCGGGGCTTGCCATTCCTGATGGCTATCGCATCACCGGCGATTTCGAATTTAACGGTGGATTTGAAGCAATGCAGAAACTGCTGGCGCAAGAGTCGCGCCCGCAGGCGGTGTTTATCGGTAACGATGCGATGGCATTCGGAGCTTATCAGGCGCTGTATCAGGCGGGATTACGTGTTCCGGACGACATGGCGATCGTCGGTTACGATGATATCGAACTGGCGCGCTACATGACGCCGCCGCTAACTACCATCCATCAGCCGAAAGATGAACTGGGTGAGCTGGCCATTGATGTGTTGATCCACCGTATGGCCCAGCCCACGCTGCAACAGCAACGTTTGCAGCTTACTCCTGTTCTGATGGAACGCGGTTCGGTTTAGCCTTCTCTTTGTGACGCTCTTTAATCAGGTTCCGGCCGTCTTTTGGTTTTAACAACATAAAGACCACCGCCGATACCACGGTAAGCGCGCCCATGGTGATAAAGGTATAGTGGAACTGCTCAACGGTATTTGTACCGTCAAACCCTTCATAAAACCGCAGTACCGCCGCGCTCACGGCAACCCCGAGGCTGATCGACAGCTGTTGAGTGACCGCCAGTACGCTGTTGCCGCTGCTGGCATTCTCGTCGGTGAGGTCCCCAAGGGTGATGGTGTTCATCGACGTAAACTGCGTCGACATGGCCATACCCAGCACAAACAGCGGCAGGATCAGCATCCAGATGGGTAACGCCGCAGATTGCAGGGAGAACTGCGCAATCATCAATCCAATAAAGATCGTCACGCCAACCAGCGTCTTACGATAGCCAAACCAGCGCAGCACCTGCGTGACCGTCGATTTTGCCAGAATTGAGCCCATCGCTGTGGGGGCCATCATGCAGCCAGCAATCAGGGCCGGATAGCCGAAACCGACCTGGAGCATCAGCGGCATCAGGAACGGTACGCAGCCCGTGCCCAGACGCGAGGCAATATTGCCCGCGATCCCGACGGAAAACGTTCGGGTGTTAAACAGAGATAAAGAGATAAGCGGTGTCGGATGGCGACGTGCATGACGGATATATAGAAGGAACAGCAGAATACCGCTAAGAATGATGGCCAGCGCCAGCCACGTCGCTACGATTTTCTCGCCAAACAGCTCCATCCCGCTGGAGAACAGGACCAGGCTCAGGCCAAACAGGAAGAAGCCGCCCATATCGAAGCTGCGTCGTGGTGTGGTGAAGTTCGGCATATATTTGCGGGCATAGATTAGCCCTGCCACACCAATCGGAATATTAATCAGGAAGATCCAGTGCCAGCTTGCCCAGGTCACCAGTACGCCGCCGAGAACCGGGCCAAGTATCGGGCCGACCAGCCCCGGCATAGTCACAAAGTTGAGCACCGGGAGCAGTTCGCTGCGCGGATAGGCGCGCAATAACGCCAGACGCGCGACGGGCATCATCATCGCGCCGCCTATCCCCTGTAGAACGCGGAAGATAACCAGTTCCGTCAGAGAGGTAGAAAGGGCGCAAGCCAGAGAACCGAGGGTGAACAGCGTCACCGCCAGCATAAACACTTTGCGCGTGCCGAAACGATCGGCCAGCCAGCCGCTGACCGGAATGAGCATCGCCACCGTCAGGGTATAACTGATGATGGCGGATTGCATCGCCAGTGGGGAGCGGTTAAGGCTTTGGGCTATTGCGGGAAGGGCGGTATTGAGGATAGTGGCATCCAGTGCCTGCATAAAGAACGCCATGGCTGCAATCCACGGCAATCCGGCCATACTGCGTGCTTTTTTCTCTGTCATTTATTTACCTGCTGGTGGGTTGGCGCCGCCAGCAACGCCTGGCACTCACTCAGGGCTCGCTGCCCGTCGCTTTCCTGAATGGCATCGACTATCGCCTGATGCAGATCCAGCTTCACCACCTCATCCTGTGTGATAGAGGCAAAGTAAGTGTGGTACACCGAATGGAATAAAGAAGCAAAGGAGGTCAGGAAAGGATTTCCGCTCATATTATAGATATGTTCATGCCAGGCCATATCGACCTCTATCCAGCGCTCGCGGTTAAAGTGCTTTTTCAGATCCACCATCTCTTCCATAAAAGTATTGAGCTGCGCTTTTTGCTCTGCTGTGCCGAGCGTGGCGGCAAGCAGACAGGCCTGAGGCTCAAGACTGCTGCGCATGACCAGAAAGTGATCGACGACCTGATTAAAGTTATCTTCGGTCATCCACCAGGTGAGTAACTCCTGATCGAGAAAGTTCCAGTTCCCCTGAGGCATAACGCGGGTGCCAATGCGCGGGCGTGGAAGCACCATCCCTTTCGCCGTTAATGTTTTTACCGCTTCGCGAACGGCGGTACGGCTTACACCAAACTGATCCCCCAGCTCCATCTCGCTGGGCAGGATGCTACCTGGGGCATATTTACCCGCTAAGATCAGCTGAGCCAGCTTTTCTGCCAGCACATAGGACAGGTTTTTTTGAGCTGCCAGCTGTTGAGCGCTTAATGGCATCGCTTTTATTCCTTAAATATTGATGCGGCTAATTATGCCATCTCAGGGGTGATTGTGGTTGCAGATACACCAATTAGAACAATTTGTAGCTTGATCTCATCGCTTTTGGTGAAAAAAAACACGGTCAGAAACTTTTTTTAAATTACCTCTTGTCACTTCAGAAGAACTCCCTATAATGCGCCTCCACTGACACGGAACAACGGCACGCAAGCCGCCGGGTCAGCAGAGAAAAGCAAAATAAACGCTTGACTCTGAAGCGGGGAAGCGTAATATGCACACCCCGCGCCGCAGCGAAAACGTAGCGGCACTGCTCTTTAACAATTTATCAGACAATCTGTGTGGGCACTCAAAGTGACATGGATTCTTAACGTCCTCGGACGAAAAATGAATACCAAGTCTCTGAGTGAACATACGTAATTCATTACGAAGTTTAATTCACGAGCATCAAACTTAAATTGAAGAGTTTGATCATGGCTCAGATTGAACGCTGGCGGCAGGCCTAACACATGCAAGTCGAACGGTAACAGGAAGCAGCTTGCTGCTTTGCTGACGAGTGGCGGACGGGT